>NZ_CP086615.1:617727-926590 GCF_020883455.1 Spiribacter halobius
TGGTATTCGACGAGGTGATGACCGGGTTCCGCGTCTCCCTCGGCGGGGCGCAGGAGCGCTTCGGGGTGCGCCCGGACCTCACCTGCCTCGGCAAGGTCATCGGCGGCGGACTGCCCGTGGGGGCGCTGGGTGGCCGGGCGGAGGTCATGGACCATCTGGCGCCCACCGGGCCAGTCTATCAGGCGGGCACCCTGTCCGGAAACCCGCTGGCCATGGCGAGCGGCATCGCCACCCTCGACGTGCTCGGGCGCGAGGGTGCCCATGCCGCCGCCGAGGCGGCCACCCGGGAGCTGGTGGAGGGGCTGCGGGCGCGGGCGGAGGCCGCCGGCATCCCGCTCAGCACCCATCAGGCGGGCACCATGTTCGGGCTGTTCTTCACGGAAACCGATCCCGTCACCGGCTTCGACGATGTCGCCGCGGCCGATGCCGAGCGCTTCCGGCACTTCTTCCACGGCATGCTCGAGGCCGGCGTCTACCTCGCCCCCTCCGCCTTCGAGGCCGGCTTCGTCTCCACTGCCCACGACCGGGTCGCGCTGGACCACACCCTCGAGGCCGCGGAGCGGGTGTTCGCCGGCCTGCCCCGCTGAGGCCCGGCCCCGCCCCGCGGGCCCTGCGCCATGAGCCAGTGGGCGGACACCCTGGCGCCGTTGCTGGCCTGGATCGGCGCGCATCCGCACTGGGCTGGCCTGATCGTTGCGCTGATCGCCTGCGCGGAGTCGCTGGCGCTGGTGGGGCTGTTCGTGCCCGGGGCCGTGCTCATGTTTGGCGCCGGCGCGGTGATCGGCAGCGGCGAGCTGGCGCTGGCGCCGATGGTGGCATGGGCGGTTGCCGGGGCCGTGGTCGGCGACGGCGTGAGCTTCTGGCTCGGCTGGTACTACCGCGACCGGCTGCGCGGGTTCTGGCCTTTTAGCCGCTACCCGGGGGCGCTCGCCCGGGGTGAGCAGTTCTTCCTCCGTCACGGCGGCAAGAGCGTGATCATCGGTCGCTTCGTCGGTCCGGTGCGGCCGATCATTCCCGCCGTCGCGGGCATGCTGGGCATGCCGGCGCCGCGGTTCCTGGCTGCCAACGTCGCCTCGGCCCTGGTCTGGGCACCGGCCTACCTGCTCCCGGGCATGGTGTTCGCGGCCTCCCTGAGCCTCGCCGCGGAGGTGGCGGGCCGGCTCGTGGCCCTGCTGCTGCTCACCGGAGCCGGCCTGTGGGCACTTATCTGGGGAGCGCGGCGTGCCGAGCGGCCGCTGCGCTTCGGTGGTCAGCGTATCGCAAGGGGCGTGGGCCGCCGGCCGCCGGCGGGCATCCCCGGCCTGCTGCTCCGCCCCGGTCACGCAGCCCTGCGCGGCCTGCGTCACCGCCCGGGGCGCTTCTGGTGGGTGGCGCTGGCGGTGCTGCTCGCCTGTGTCCTGGACGTGGCCCTGTGGCCCGTGCCGGCGGACTGGGAGCGGGCGGCGCTCGCCATGGCGGACGCCTATCGCAGCCTGCCGGCCCGTGACGCCTGGTGGCTGGTCACCCAGCTCGGCGGCACCCTGCCCATCGTGCTGGCGACGCTGGCGGGGAGTGCCGTGCTCGCGCTCGCCGGCCGGCGGCACGAGGCGCTCTCGCTGGCCGCCGCCGTGGCGCTGGCCAAGCTGCTCGGCTACGGCATGAAGGCCCTGCTGGCCGTGCCGCGCCCCAACGGCCTGACGGCCACCGAGGGCTTCTTCTACGCCTTTCCCAGCGGCCACGCGACGGGCATCGCCGCCGTGGTGACGGCGCTGCTGGTGCTGGGCGCGCCGGCAGCGCGGGGACGGGTTCTGGCGTTCCTCGCCGGAGTGCTGCTGGTGCTGACGGTGGCCGCGAGCCGCGTGGCCCTGGGCGTGCACTGGCCACTGGACGTGCTGGCGGGGATGGCACTGGGGACAGTGGTGGGGGCGCTGCCGGGTCTGCTTGCCGGGCGCTCCGTGCCGGCGCCCTTGCGGCGGCGGGTGCTGACCATGGCGACGGTGGGGCTGCTGGGCGGCGCCGCACTGACCGCACTGAGCGGCTGGCCCGATCCCGTGGCGAGCTATCCGGGGGAGAGCAGACCGCCCCGTGTCGAGGCGGATGCCTGGTGGCGCGGTGAGCTCGCGATGCCGGCCCGTCGCCAGGGACTGGGCGGGCGCGAGGGCGCTTTCCAGGCCGCCTGGCTTGGTGGCGAGGCCGCCCCGGCGGGGTTCGCCGCCGCCGGCTGGTCGGCGCCGGCGCCCTGGGACTGGCGGGGGGCGCTGCTCTGGCTGAGCCCGCGGCCCGATGCGCTGCGCCTGCCACCGCTGCCGCGCTGGCATGCCGGGCGGCTGCCGGAGGCCGTGCTGGTGCGGCCGGAAGGCCCCGCCGAGCGAAGGGTCCTGCGGGCCTGGGTCGCGGCACGCACCGACGAGGGCCCGCTGTGGCTGCTCCAGGTCGAGCGCGAGCGGCTGCAGGCGGGGCCGCTGTTCCTGAGCGTGGAGGCCGTGGCAGACACCTCGGAGCCCGGGACCACCCTGGCCGATCTCGCGGCCCGGACCGGCTACGATGGCCGCGAGGGGGAGATCGCGCGCTACCGGCCCAGCGAAAACTAGCCCGCATATCTCACCGATCCGCGCGCGCAGCCGTGAATCGGTGAGATATGCGGGCTAGTCCCCCCAGCGCGGGGCCAGCGTCTGGGGCATGCCGAGGCGGTCCAGGACGCGGGCGACGACAAAGTCCACCAGCTCGTCCAGGGACTGCGGACGATTATAGAAGCCGGGATTGGCCGGGAGGATGAGTGCACCCATGCGGGCCAGGCGGAGCATGTTTTCCAGGTGGATCTCGGAGAGCGGCGTCTCGCGGACCACCAGGGTGAGCTCGCCGCGCTCCTTGAGCACCACGTCGGCGGCGCGCTCGATCAGGCCCTCGCTGGTGCCCGCGGCGATGCGGCCGAGGGTGCCGGTGGTGCAGGGGCAGACCACCATCTGCCGGGGCGCGCCGGAGCCGGAGGCCACCGGCGCGGTCCATGCGCGCGGGCCGAACACCTGGAGCTGTCCCTCGCGGGCGCCGTAGCGCTCCCCGAGGGCCGTGGCAATGTCGCCGGCGCGGGCGGGGAGGGTGACGTCCTCCTCCATCTTCAGCACCAACCGCCCGGCCTCGGAGATGAGCAGATACACCGGGCGCCCGGCCGCGAGCAGGCATTCCAGCAGGCGCAGGCCATAGCGCCCGCCGGAGGCACCGGTGATGGCAAGCGTCACCGGTGCGCTCATGCCTGCGCGCCTCCGGTCCGCAGCGCGGCGAGAAGCCGCTCGTGGATGCCCTCGAAGCCGCCGTTGCTCATCACCAGAACGGTATCGCCCGCATGGCATTCGTGGACGATGGCGGCAATCAGGGCGTCCACCGTGGTTGCCGTGCGGGCGCGCTCGCCGAGCGGCGCCAGCGCTGCCGCGAGATCCCAGTCGAGCCCGGATGGCTCGAGGACGAAGGCCAGATCGGCGCCGGCCAGGGCGTCGGCGAGCTGCCCGCGGTGGACACCCTGGCGCATGGTGTTGGAGCGCGGCTCCAGGACCGCCAGCAGCCGGCCGCTGCGCCCCGCGGCGAGCGCCCCAATGGTGGCGGCGATGGCGGTGGGGTGGTGGGCGAAGTCGTCCAAGACCTCCACGCCGGCCGCACGGCCCCGGGACTCCAGCCGTCGCCGGATGCCGCGAAACCCGGCCAGCGAGGCGGCGCCCTGCGCCAGGGGGACGCCGGCGTGGCGGGCGGCGAGCAGGGCAGCGGCCGTATTGCGGGCATTGTGGGCGCCGGGCAGGGGCGGCGTGAAGGGCAGGTCCTGCAGGTGCCAGTCCCCGTTGTCGGCGCCGAGCCGCCAGTCGTTGTCGGCGCCGGTGCCGAAGCGCGTCTGCACGCTCCAGCAACCCATCTCCATCACCACTTCCAGGGCGGCATCGTCGCCGTTCACGAGGATCTGGCCGCTGCCGGGGACAGTGCGCACCAGGTGATGGAACTGCCGCTGGATCGCGGCAAGATCGGGGAAGATGTCCGCATGATCGTACTCCAGGTTGTTGAGCACCAGGGTTCGCGGACGGAAGTGCACGAACTTGGAGCGCTTGTCGAAGAATGCGCTGTCGTATTCATCCGCCTCGATCACGAAGAACGGGCCCTCGCCGAGCCGTGCGGAGACGCCGAAGTTGCCCGGCAGCCCGCCAATCAGGAAGCCCGGCGCCAGCCCGGCATCCTCCAGCAGCCAGGCGAGCAGGCTGGCGGTGGTGGTCTTGCCGTGGGTGCCTGCCACCGCCAGCACCCAGCGCCCGCGCAGGACATGCTCGGCCAGCCACTGCGGGCCGGAGGTGAACGGCAGGTCGCGCTCCAGCACCGCCTCCACGCTGGGGTTGCCCCGGGACAGGGCATTGCCCACCACCACACAGTCCGGGGCCGGCTCCAGCGCGGCCGGATCGTAGCCCTCGGTGACGTCGATGCCCTGGTCGGCCAGCAGCGTGCTCATGGGCGGGTAGACGCCGGCGTCTGCTCCGGTGACGCGGTGTCCCGAGGCCCGGGCCAGCAGCGCCACGCCGGCCATGAAGGTGCCGCAGATACCGAGGATATGGACGTGACTCACGAGCCGAGCACCATGCGCACGAACAGCGTTGCCCCGAAGGTGTAGGCGAGGGCGACCATCACCCCGGCCCCCATGGCGACGGACAGGGCATGGCGGAAGATGTGGCCGACCACCGCCAGGTTCCAGAAGAGCAGGCCGATAAAGACGAGCACCGCTGCGGGCGCCTCGCTCTCCGGCGCGCCCGACAGGCGCAGCAGCGGCAGGGCCACGGCGGTGATCAGGGCGTCCGTGCCGAACAGCGCCGTGGCGGTCTGCACGAACCGCGCCCCGAGCCCCCGCAGCTGCAGGACCGCATAGGCAAAGGCGGCGTTGAAGCCGATCAATACCAGCAGCTGCAGCGCCGGGTCGCTCCCGGGGCTGAAGGTGCTGATGGCCGGATAGCTCACCGCGGCCGCCACCGCGGCCGTGAGCCCCACGAGGGCGGGCGAGTAGGGCACATCCTGTGGCCCCGCGCGCAGCAGGGCGATGTCCAGCAGGCTGCGGAGCAGCAGGTCGAGGCGCATGGACGCTCCGGCGCTGGCCTGGGCATGACGTTTGCAAAATGCCCGGCACGGTCCAACATTTCCCGGTAGGGCCGTCGATCGGCCGCACGCATGGTAACCGTTTGCCGGCCCATCGGCACCCGCGGCCGGCGGACCCGAAACCGGAGGTGCACATGCTGCTCGAGCGAGTACTGGAGGAGGGCGTACACGCGGGAACGCTGCGCCTGGAGACTCCCGACGGCGGTACGCGGACGTTCGGCAGCGGCGCGCCGGAGGCCGAGCTGCGGCTGCACGACCGCCGTGCCGCCAAGCGCGTGGTGACCGATCCGGAGTTCATGCTCGGCCAGACCTACATGGACGGGCAGTGGAGCACGCCGGATCTGCGGGCGCTGCTCGACCTGCTGCTGCGCAACTTCGCCGCCGAGCTGCCGCGGCGCCGCCACCGCTGGCTGGAGGCGCTGCTGCGGCCGCTGCAGCAGTGGAACCGGCGCGCGGCGAGCCGGCGCAACGTGGCCCATCACTACGATATCGACGAGTCGCTGTTCCGGCGCTTCCTGGACAGCGATCTGCAGTACTCCTGTGCCTATTGGCCCCGGCGAGACCTCACGCTGGAACAGGCCCAGGCGGCGAAGCGCGCCCACATCCGGCGCAAGCTCTGCCTGCAGCCCGGGCACCGTGTGCTGGACATCGGCTGCGGCTGGGGCGGGCTCGCCATCGAGCTGGCCGAGCAGGCCGGGGTTCGCGTGGTCGGGCTGACGCTGTCGGCGGAGCAGGCCCGGGTCGCCCGCGAGCGCGTGCGCGCGCGCGGGCTCGAGGATCGGGTGGAGATCCGCCTCGAGGACTACCGCGATGTGCCCGAGACGTTCGACCGCATCGTCAGCGTCGGCATGTTCGAGCATGTCGGCACGCGCTACTACGACACCTACTTCAACGGCGTGCACGAGCACCTGGCGCCGGGCGGCGTGGCACTGATCCATACCATCGGCCGGGTGACGCCGCCGGGGATCACCAATCCCTGGATCCGCCGCTACATTTTCCCCGGCGGCTATATCCCGGCGATGTCGGAGGTGATGGCGGCGGTGGAGCGGCAGGGCCTCACCAGCACCGACGTCGAGGTGCTGCGGCTGCACTACGCCTATACCCTCGCGGAGTGGTTCCGGCGCTTCCAGGGCGTGCGTGATGAGGTTGTCCGGGAGAAGGGGGAGCGCTTCTGCCGGATGTGGGAGTTCTACCTGGCGGTGAGCGAGATGGCCTTTCGCTGGCGTGGCCTGGTGGTGTTCCAGTTCCAGCTCGCCCGGGACCAGACCGCGGTCCCGCTCACCCGCGACTATCTCTACGAGGCGTCGGTGCTGGAGGAGATCGCGGAACCCCGCCGCCAGGCCAGCGCGTGAGCGGTGCGTATTTTCGGAAGCCGTCCGGCTGACCCGCGGCGCTGCCGTCGAGCATGGACACGGTGCCAAGGCCGGCTCGGGGCCACGCTCGGCGGGACACGCTGTGAATACGTCCCTGTACGCTCCGATGCGGCATCCCTGCCGCATAGGGTCCCGCCGAGCGTGGCCCCGATCCGGCCCGCGAGCGTGGCGGGCTGATCCGCGATCGAGGAGGCGACCGAAGCCGGCGGTCGGCAACCGCCGCGCGCGGGTGCCGACTTTTCCTCCCCAGACAGCCCGCCACGCCCCGGCGGCTGGCGGTCGTTGAGCGGTCCCCTCTCCCGGGACCGTAGGCGACAGGGATGTCGCCTTCGAGCCTCCATGGATGGATTTACGGCGTGTCCCGGGAGAGGGGACCGCTCGCCGGCCCGGCTCCAAACGCCAGAAGCTGTCGGCCCGGCTCGCAACGTCAGAAGCTGCCGGTCCGGCGCGCGCACAGGGGAGACGGCGGATGTCGGCATCCGCCTGCGGCGGGTGCCGACCTACGATGGGGGCTGCCTGCCAGGCAGAGACGCGGCTGCAGTCGTGAATCGATGCGTGATGCGGGCTAGACTGCCGCGCGAGCGAGGTCCTGAGCCGTGGAGGGAAGTGAGCGATGCCGAAGAATGCCTTCTATGCCCAGTCCGGCGGGGTAACTGCCGTCATCAACGCCACCGCCTGCGGCGTCATCGAGACCGCGCGGGCGCATCCGCAGGAGATCGGGACCGTCTACGCCGGGGCTCACGGCATCCTCGGCGCGCTCCAGGAAGAGCTCATCGATACCGCCGAGGAATCCGCCGAGACCATCGCCGCGCTGCGGCACACGCCGGCGGGGGCCTTCGGCTCCGCGCGCTACAAGCTGAAGGGCCTGGAGGAGAACCGGGCCCAGTATGAGCGCCTGATCGAAGTCTTCCGCGCCCACGACATCGGCTACTTCTTCTACAACGGCGGCGGCGACTCCCAGGACACCGCCCACAAGGTCTCCCGGCTCGGCGAGCACCTGGGCTACCCGATTACCTGCATCGGCATTCCGAAGACCGTGGACAACGACCTGCCGGGCACCGACAGCTGCCCGGGCTTCGGCTCCGTGGCCAAGTACATCGCCGTCGCCACCCGCGAGGCGGGGCTCGATGTCGCCTCCATGGCGCGCACCTCCACAAAGGTCTTCATCCTCGAGACCATGGGGCGCCATGCCGGGTGGATCGCCGCAGCCTCGGCCCTGGCGCGGGAGGAAGAGGGGGATCCGCCCCATGTGATCCTGCTGCCGGAGGTGCCCTTCGAGCAGCAGCGCTTCCTCGAGCGGGTGCGCGCCAGCGTGGAGCGCTTCGGCTACTGCGTGGTGGTGGTCTCCGAGGGGGTGCGCACGGCGGACGGCGGCTTCCTCTCCGACCAGGGCTCGCGGGATGCCTTCGGCCACGTGCAGCTCGGTGGGGTGGCGCCGGTGGTGGCGGCGATGGTGAAGGAGGGGCTCGGCTACAAGTACCACTACGCCATCGCGGACTACCTGCAGCGCGCCGCCCGCCACATCGCCTCGGCGACGGACGTGGAGCAGGCTTACGCCATGGGCCGGGCCGCGGTGGAGCTGGCGCTCGCCGGGCGCAATGCGGTGATGCCCACCATCGTGCGCGAGTCCGACGAGCCCTACCGCTGGCGGGTCGGCGAGGCGGCGCTGGAGGATGTCGCCAACGTCGAGGCGAGCATGCCCGCGGAGTACATCGACGACAGCGGCTTCTTCGTCACCGAGGCCTGTCTGCGCTACCTGCGCCCGCTGATCGCCGGCGAGGACTATCCGCCCTACGTCAACGGACTCCCCGCCTACGCCCGCCTGCGCCGGCGGCTGGTGGAAAAGCGCCTGCCCGCCTTCGAGGCCTAGCCCGCCAGATCCGCGCCCGCAGCCGCAAATCGGTGAGCTATGCGGGCTAGCCCGGCCCGCGCATCGCCCGGGAAGTTGACCGGCATCAACTTCGCGGGCGATGCGGGCATCAAACCTTGCCTCCTTGCGCCGATAGAACGCTGGCGGGGGCCGTCCTCCGCCGAGAGGCGTGCCGGCAGCGCGCCGTTCCCCCGCGCGAGAGGACCAACAACAATGCGCGTCAATCTCCCGGTTACCGGGCGCGAATGCCCGGTGGGCGCCGACGAGCGCCTGATCAGCACCACCAACCTGAAGGGCGTGATCACCAGCGCCAACGACGCCTTCTGCCGGGTCTCCGGTTTCGCCCATGAGGAGCTGGTGCGCAAGGCGCACAACCTGGTGCGCCATCCGGACATGCCGGAGTCGGTCTACCAGGATTTCTGGGACACGCTGAAGGCCGGCCGGCCCTGGATGGGCGTGGTCAAGAACCGCTGCAGGAACGGCGATCACTACTGGGTGAGCGCCTTCGTCTCGCCGGTGTTCCAGGCCGGCGAGCAGGTCGGCTACCAGTCGGTGCGCCGCCAGGCGACGCCGGAGCAGAAGGCGCGGGCGGAGCGCCTGTACGCGCGGCTGCGCCGGGGCCGGAGCGTGCCGGGCGGGCGGCTGCGCGCCCTGCTGCCCTGGGTGACCGGGATTGCTGCCGCGGTGCTGGGCGTCGCGGCCGGCGCCGGCGTCGCCACCGGTGCCTATGCCACGGGCGGTGCCGCCGCGGGCCTGGCGCTGCTGGCGGCCGGGTACGGACCCTGGTGCCAGGCCCGGCGCAACGCCCGGCTGGAGGCCCGCTCGCGGGCGATCTTCAGCAATGACGTCGGTGCCGAGACCTATGGTGGTGGGCCGGATGCCGCCGGCTGTGCCGTGCTCGCCCTGGAGATGCAGGAGTCGCGGATCGACGCCCTGCAGACCCGGCTCTCGGCGCTGATGGACAGCCTTGCCGACGAGGCCCGGGGTGCCGGCGAGGCGGCGTCCACCAACCGGCGCGCCATCGATGGCCAGCGGGACGACATCGATCAGGTGGCGACGGCCATGAACGAGATGTCCGCCACCGTCCAGGAGGTCGCGCGCAGCGGCAACGAGGCCTCGGAGGCCGCGGGGCAGGCGGCGCGGGAGGCGGAGTCCGGGCATGGCGTGGTCACCAGCGCCGGTCGGGCGATGACGCAGCTGGCCGCGGAGGTGCACGAGGCGGCCCAGGCCATGGACCGGGTGGACGCCGACGCACGTGCCATCGGCAAGGTGCTGGAGGTCATCGGCGGGATCGCCCAGCAGACCAACCTGCTGGCGCTGAACGCCGCCATCGAGGCGGCCCGGGCCGGCGAGTCCGGGCGTGGCTTCGCCGTGGTGGCCGAGGAGGTGCGGGCGCTGGCGCTGCGGGTGAGCGAGGCCACCGGCGAGATCGAGCAGACCATCGACCGGCTCACCGGCGGCAGCAAGGCGGCCACGGGTGTGATGGAGCGCGGCGAGCGCTCGGCGCGGTCGGTGGCGGACGAGGTGACCCGGGCGGTGAGCGCCTTCGAGGCGGTGCAGGCCGCCGTCGGCCGCATCCACGACATGAACGCGCATATCGCCACCGCCGCCGAGGAGCAGTCGGCCACGGCGGAGGAGATCAACCGCAACGTGCAGCGGGTGAACGGTGCGGTGGGCACCACGGCGGATCAGGCCGAGGCGAGCGCCGCCGCGGCGGGCCGTCTGGTGGAGATGGTGGACGAGCTGCAGGGGCTGCTGCGGCAGTTCCGCTAGCCCGGATCGCTCACCGATTCGCGAAGCGAGGACGCGTAGATGGCGGGCAGGACAAGGCGTGGGAGAGTCCGGGCGCGCAGGCGTACTCGACAGTACGTCGAGCACCCGGGCCGAGCGCAACGCCGGCCTGCCCGCCAGATCCGCGGCCGCAGCCGCGAATCGGTGAGCGATCCGGGCTAGGAGTCTGCGCCCGCAGCCGTGAAGCGGTGAGATATCCGGGCTATTCCAGCAGCTCGAGGCGGGTGCCGCGGCGGATGCCGAGGCGCTCGGCCTGACCCGCGGCGACCTCCAGGGCCGCGGCGATGGGCCGGTCGGTGCCGTAGCCGGTACCGCCCGGTTCCATGCGCTCGACCCCGATCACGACCCCTTCGGCATCGACGTAGGCGATGTCCAGCGCGAGCCGGACATTGCGCATGTGCCAGCCGGTGACCCGGGGCTCGGGGAAGTCGAACCAGATCGGGTGCTGGCGAATGGCCGCCGCGGGAATGTGCTGCATGCCCTGGGCGCGCTCGCGGGCATCGTCGGCGATGCGCACCGGCAGCTCCCGCGGCTCGCCCCCGGTTGGCTGGATGCGCACGATGCCGTGCCCCATGGCGTGCCAGGCCTCGGGGCCGGCGAACTGGGCCGGTGTCTGGCCCGGGAAGAGCTGGCTCGCCAGCAGCACCACGGCGCCGATGAGCCCACCCAGAAAAATGCGTCGATACCAGTTCATGGGGCGCAGTCTGCCATGGCCGGGGGCAGCGGGTCGCGACACTGTCAGCGATGGCGCCCGGCGACCCTCGCGGGGGTGTGACCGAGGGCGGTGATGGCCGGCACCGCCACCGGCGTATCGCCGAGGTAGCGCTCGGCGAAGGTCGCGGCAGGCAGCGGCGGTGAGACCAGGTAACCCTGCAGCGCGTCGCAGCCGAGATCGCGCGCCAGCCGGGCATCGGCGAGGTTCTCCACACCTTCGGCCACCGTGGTGAGGCCCAGCCCCCGACCAAGGCTGGCAATGGCCCCGAACAGGGTCCGCCGGCCGCTGACCCGGCTTGCCTGGTGGACGAAGCTGCGGTCGATCTTCAGGCAGTCCAGCGGCAGGCGGTGCAGGTAGCTCAACGACGAGTAGCCGGTGCCGAAGTCGTCGATGGCGATTCGCACACCCAGCGCGCGCAGTTCCTCGAGCATGTCGCGGGCGCCGTGCGGGTCCTGCATGAAGCGCGACTCGGTGATCTCCAGCATCAGGAATTGCCCCGGGAGGCGATGCTCGGCGAGCAGGCGGCGCACCAGCGGCACCACGCCATCGCCCTGCAGGTCCAGTCCGGACAGGTTGACGCCGAGGGTGATCGGCGCATGTCGTCGACGGTGCCAGCGCGCGCCCCAGTCGGTGACCCGCTCGAGCATGAAGGCGGTGATGTCGCCGATTAGCCCGGTGGCCTCGGCCAGCGGGATGAACTCCCCGGGGGGCGTTATGCCACCGTCGGTACGTGGCCATCGGACCAGGGCCTCGGCGCCGGTGACCTGGCCGCTCGCGAGCGAAACCACGGGCTGCAGCCACGCCTCCAGGGCGCCCTGGCGCACCGCCTTGCGCAGGGCACCCTCGCGCTCGAGGGGCTCGCGGGCGTTGCCCCCGTATGCGCTGACGGTGGTCACGGTATTGCGCCGGCCCGTCCGCTTGCCGGCCTGCAGGCCGTGCATGGCCGCATCCAGCAGCTGTGCCGGCGTGTTGCCGTCCGCCGGCGCGCGGGCGAGGCCGATGTGGGCGTCGACGCCGAGGGCGACGCCGTCGATCTCCACCGGTGTGGCGAGTGCCGCCGCGACGGCATCCGCGAGCCCCCGCACACGGCCCTCGGTGGGCGCCTGACGCAGCAGCACGGCGAAGATGTCGCCCTCTAGCCGCGCCACCAGCTCCGTGGCCTCCACGAGACCGTGCAGGCGCTCGCCGACGGCGCGCAGGAAGCGGTCACCGGCGGAGCGGCCCAGGCCGGTGTTCACCCGGGTCAGGTTGGCGACGTCGAGCAGGATCAGGCCGAACTCGTCCGCGGACCCGTGGGTCTGCGTGCAGCGGTCGGCGAGCGCCTCCTCCAGGACCCGGCGATTGGGCAGTCCGGTGACGCCGTCCTCGCGCACGGCGAGCAGGGCGTTGGCGAGCTGGGCGCGGCGACAGGCAAGGCGGTAGACCAGCACGCCGAGCCCGATGGTCATGGCCAGGACGAACAGCACCCCCTTGATCTTGGAGAGCAGCGTCAGCTGCTGCGGATCGCGGGCGACGGCGGCGATGAAGTCGTCGCTCAGCAGGATCCAGGCCAGGGACACGGCCGCGTAGACCACCGAGACGGTCAGCGCGAAGCCAAGCGGATTGGGTGGCTTGATCAGGCGCAGGCGGGGCAACATGTCTCCTTCCGTGGCCGCGGTCCGGCAGCGCAATCCCCTGCGAAAGATAGCAGCGCGGTTGCCGGCCGCACACGCCGCCGCTGGCCATCGGGCGGTCGGCATGATACATTGAAATAGTTTCAATCAGCGGGCCGACGGCCCGAGACACTCGGACAGGAGGTTCAAATGGCCGAAGCCGCACCTGCCATCAACATCGGCATCGAGGAAAACGCCCGCGAGGAGATCGCCGGCGGTCTCGCGCGTCTGCTGGCGGACAGCTACTCGCTGTACGTCAAGACCCACAACTTCCACTGGAACGTCACCGGTCCGATGTTCCAGACCCTGCACGACATGTTCGAGCAGCAGTACACCGAGCTCGCCGAGGCGGTGGACGAGATCGCCGAGCGCATCCGTGCCCTGGGCTCCCCGGCGCCGGGCAGTTACACGCAGTTCTCGCGGCTGACCTCCATCCCCGAGGAGACCGGCCACCCGGACGCGCAGGAGATGATCCGCCAGCTCGTCTCCGATCAGGAGACCGTGGTGCGGACCGCGCGGGAGGTGTTCCCGGTGGTGGACCGTGCCAACGACGAGCCCACGGCCGATCTGCTCACCCGGCGCATGCAGGTCCACGAGAAGACCGCCTGGATGCTGCGCAGCCTGCTGGAGTGATCGCCGCGCCCGCCCGGGCGTGATGGCAGAGGGGCCCGGTTGGGCCCCTTTTTCGTATCGGCGCCCGTCCACCCCGCTCCTGCGGCGGCGTATCCGTGAGCAATGCCGGCCAGTGGCGCTATGCTGCTCGGCTGTAGCCCGCCGATCCCGCCGATCCGCGCTGGCCAGCGTGGTGGGCGCGGCGGGCGGTGGCGATTCGCTCCTGCAACGGGAGACCCATGGATACGACGCTGCTGGGTCAGGTGGTGATCTTCCTCGCCGCGGCCGTGCTGCTGGTGCCGCTGTTCACGCGCATCGGCCTCGGTGCGGTACTCGGCTACCTCGCCGCGGGGGTGCTGATCGGCCCGTCGCTGCTGGCGATCATCGACGATGCCGATGCCGTCCTGCGTTTCTCCCAGGTAGGCATCGCGCTGCTGCTGTTCGTCATCGGCCTGGAGCTCCAGCCCACGCGGCTGCGGGTCATGCGCCGGCCGGTATTCCTGCTCGGCGGCCTGCAGGTGCTGCTGACGGGCAGCGTGCTCGCCCTCGCCGCCGCCGCGCTGGGGCTCGCGGCGCTGCCGGCGGCAGTGGTGGGGGTGAGCCTGGCGCTGTCGTCGACGCCCCTGGTGCTGCAGCTGCTGGCCGAGCGGGACGAGCTGCAGACCGCCCATGGCCGCCACGGTTTCGCGCTGCTGCTGTTCCAGGACCTCGCCGCCATCCCGGCGCTGGCGGTGCTGCCATTGCTGGCCGCCCGCGGCGACATGGCCCGGCCGCCGGGCGAGCTGGCGCTGGAGGCCGCCTGGGCCCTGGGCGCCGTGCTCGCGCTGGTGCTGGGCGGGCGCTGGGTGCTGCGCCCGGCCTTCCGCCTCGCGGCGAGCGCCCGCAGCCGGGAGATCTTCACCGCCGCGGCGCTGCTGGTGGTGATCGGCTCTGCCCTGCTGATGGACGCCTCCGGACTGTCCATGGCCCTGGGTGCCTTTCTCGCCGGCGTGCTCCTCGCCGACTCCGAGTACCGGCACGAGATCGAGGCCGACATCGAGCCGTTCAAGGGCCTGCTGCTGGGGCTGTTCTTCATGGCCGTGGGCATGACGGCGGACCTGGGGCTGCTGCGGGATGCGCCCGGGGCTGTCATCGGGCTGGCTGCCGGGTTGCTGGCGCTCAAGGCGCTGACCATCGCCCTGGCCGCCCGTCTCTACGGCCTGCCCGGCCGTGACGCCACGGATCTCGGCGTGCTTCTCGCCCAGGGCGGCGAGTTCGGCTTCGTGCTGCTCACGGCCGCGGCGGCGGAAGGGGTGCTCGGCGCCGGTCTGGTGGATCGGCTCGTGCTCGCCATCGCCCTGTCCATGGCGGCGACGCCGCTGCTCTTCGCCGCCTCCGTGCGCTGGCTGCGGCCGCGCCTCGCCGCACGCCGGCGGCGCCGGTTCGACGTGCCCGAGGAGCATGCGCCGGAAGTGATCATCGCCGGCTTCGGGCGCTTCGGTCAGATCGTCGGGCGCGTCCTGCGGGGGCTGCGAATCCCCTACACCGTGCTGGAGGTCAACCCCGAGCAGGTGGACCTGGTCCGCCGCTATGGCAACACCGCCTACTATGGCGATGCCTCCCGCCTCGACGTGCTGCGCTCGGCTGGAGCGGAGCAGGCCCGCATCCTGGTGCTGGCCATGGACGACGTGGAGGCGTCGGTGCGCACCGCAAAGCTGGTGCACCGGCATTTCCCGGGATTGCGGGTGTTCGCCCGTGCCCGCGACCGCCATCACAGCCACCTGCTGACCAATGCCGGCGTGACCTGGGTGATCCGCGAGACGCTGCTCTCCAGCCTCGAGCTCACCCGCGGGGTGCTCGCTGCGCTCGGCCTGCCGGCCGACCAGGCCGAGCGCGCCGTTGTCACCTTCCGCGAGCAGGACGCCCAGGCGCTGGAGCGCCAGCGCGCGGTGTTCCGTGACGAGCAGGAGCTGATCCAGTCCGTGCAGGCGGCGGCCCGGGAGCTGGAGGCGCTGTACGAGGCAGATGACGCCCTGCCGGACCCTGGGGAGGCCTTGCCCGGGGACCGGAATGGGGGCGACGCGCGGACGGATAGGCAATGAAGGCCGGCCGCGCCTGCCCCGCCTCGCGCTGGCCGCCTGGTTGGCCTCCTCCGCGGCGACGGGGGCTGTGAGCGCCGTCTGTGCTTGTGGCCAATGAGCACATTCTGCGCGCGCCACCCCGGATGAAGGCCGCCAGGCATGGGCGTGACGGCTTTTTGCTTCTACAGTTACGCCCTAAGGCGCAGCCATAAGCGCCTCGGACCCGTAACGGGAACACGGCTGAACCCTGGAGGAGAATCATGCAGTTCGGCAAAGCGTTGCTCTTCAGCCTCCTGCTTGGCGTGGCGGCCAGCGCCGGCGCCCAGCAGCAGCTGTCCATCGCCACCGGCGGCACCGGGGGCACCTACTACCCCTACGGCGGCGGCCTCGCCGAGCTCATCGGCGAGCATGTGGACGGCTACACCGCCAGCGCCGAGGTCACCGGCGCCTCGGTGGAGAACATGGCGCTGATCCACCGCCAGGAGGTGGAGCTCGCCATCGCTCTGGCCGACACCGTTCGCCAGGCCTACGAGGGCAGCGGCGACTTCGAGGGGCGGCAGGTGGCGGACGTGCGCGCACTGGCGTCCATCTACCCCAATGCGGTGCAGATCGTCACCCTGGCGGATTCCGGCATCGAGACCCTGTCCGACCTGCGGGGCAAGCGAGTCTCCACCGGCGCCCCGGGCAGCGGCACCGAGATCAACGCCCGGACGGTGCTGGAATCCAACGGCATCACCTACGATGACATCGAAGTCGAGCGGCTGAACTTCAACGAGACCGCCGACGCCCTGCGCGACGGCGATATCGATGCCGGCTTCTGGAGCGTGGGCCCGCCCACCAGCTCGATCATCAACCTGGCCACCACGCGGGACATCCGCATCATCAGCCTGAGCGAGGAGGAGATCGAGAACGCCCTGGCGGCGGAGCCGGTGTTCGCCCCGTTCACGCTGGCCGGCGGGACCTACGAGGGCGTGGACGAGGATGTCCGCACCGTGGGCGTCCCCAACGTGCTCACGGTCAATGCGGCGATGCCGGAGGAGCTTGCGTACCAGATCACCCGCACGCTGTTCGAGGAGGTCGAGGCGCTGATCGAGATCCATCCGGCGGCGAACAGCACGACGGTGGAGTTCAGCCTGGACGCCACGCCCATTCCGCTGCATCCCGGGGCGCTGCGCTACTACGAGGAAACCGGCGCCGAGGTGCCGGAGCGACTGCGGCAGTAGCCGCATGGCGCGACGCTGGCCCGGCCCCGCGCGCTGGCGCGGGGCCGCCCTTGTGCTCGCTCTTGTGCTGCCGCTGCCGGCGCTGGCCGGCGGGGCGCGGCTGGAGGTCGTCACCGACGATGGCCGTATCCTGGCGCGCCTGCCGTTGCAGGCCGGCGAGCGCTGGTGCGTGCTCTGGGAGCACTCGGTGGCCGGCTTCACCGTGCGCGACTGCTACACCTATCGCGACGGGCGCATGGTGCTGGTGGCGAGCCATCAGCCGGACTTCGCCGCCGGCCTCGGGCACGTCCCCGGGCGCGGCGTGCAGCGCAGTGACGGCAACGGCGGCTATTGGATCCGCGGCATCGACGAGCCCGTGCCCGGGGACCGGTACCGATTGCGGGTCGGCTCGGAGCGCGTGAACCACCGCATCCGACATCGTGACCGGGTCACCAGCCTCTCCGCCCAGGCCGCGGGCGAAGCGGTGACGCTGCGGCTGCGCGAGGGCGGCGGATGAGCGCGGAGCCGACGCGCAGGCTGTTGCTTGTCGACCCGAATGCGCCGCTGCCGGTGCGCTGGCTGCTGCCGCCGGTGGCGATGGCGCTGTCCCTGTTCCAGCTCTACGCGGCGGGGATCGAGCCCCTGGGGCTGTTCTACCAGCGTGGCATCCATCTGGCGCTGGTCCTGATGCTGGCCTTCCTGATGTTTCCGGTCTTCGGCGAGGGCCGGCGTCGGGGCTGGCTGGGCGGACTGCTGGATACGGCCTTCTTCGCCGGCGCCGTGCTCACGGGCTTCTACCTCACCTGGTTCCTCGACGACATCGTCTCCCGCGCCGGATTCTGGACCGAGACCGACATCATCGTCGGCTGCATCGCGGTGCTGACACTGCTCGAGGCGAGTCGGCGGGCGGTGGGCCTCGGCATGACGGTGATCGGCCTGATCGCCATCGCCTATGCGCTGGCCGGCTCCCGCGGCGAGCTGCCGTGGCTCGGCGAGTGGCTGCCCGGCATCCTGAGCCACCGGGGCAACAGCCTCGAGCGCCTGGTAGGGCAGCTCTATCTCGGGCAGGAGGGCATCTACGGTCTGCCGCTGGGCGTCGCCGCCACCTATGTCTTCACCTTCGTCCTGTTCGGGGCCTTCCTGGAGGTCACCGGGGCCGGGCGCTTCTTCATCGACCTCTCCTACGCCGCCACCGGGCGCCAGCGGGGCGGCCCGGCCAAGGCGGCGGTGCTCGCCTCCGCGGGCATGGGCTCGATCTCCGGCAGCGCCATCGCCAACGTGGTGACCACAGGCGCGTTCACGATTCCGCTGATGAAGCGGCTCGGCTACCGCCCGGAGCACGCCGGCGGCATCGAGGCGGCGGCGAGCACGGGTGGGCAGATCATGCCGCCGCTGATGGGCGCCGGGGCTTTCCTGATCGCCGAATACACCGGCACCCCCTACATCGACGTGGTGATGGTGAGCGTGCTGCCGGCGATCATGTACTTCGCCACGGTGTACCTGCTGGTACACCTGATCGCCATCAAGGAGAACCTGCGGGGCATGGCGGGAGACGAGCTGCCGCGGGTGCGCGACGTGCTGCGGGACGGCTGGCACTTCCTGCTGCCGCTGGCCGTGCTGGTGGGGTTTCTGGTGCAGGGCCTCTCGCCCATGCGTGTCGGCTTCTATGCCATCGTCACCATCGTGCTGGCAGCGCTGGTCCGCGGCGCCTGGGCGCGGCTCGTGACCACCTCGGAGGCCGAGCCACCGGCACGGCGGCTGCTGGCCGGGGCCGGCGGGGCGCTCGGGCTCGGGATCCATGCCCTGCAGCTCGCGGCGCGCAACGCCGTGGCGGTGAGCATTGCCTGTGCCGTGGCCGGAATCATCGTCGGCGTGGTGGGCCTGACCGGTCTCGGGCTCAAGTTCTCCTCGATGATGATCGCGTTCTCCGGCGGCAATATCGTCCTGGCCCTGCTCATCGTCATCATCGCGAGCCTGGTGCTCGGCATGGGCCTGCCGGTGACGGCGAGCTACATCGTGCTGATCGTCCTGGTGGGGCCGGCCCTGCACAACGACTTCGGCATCCCGCTGCTGATCGCGCATCTGGTGGTGTTCTGGTATTCGCAGGACTCCAACGTCACCCCGCCCATCGCGCTGGCGGCGTTCGCCGCCTCGGCCATTGCCGGCAGCAGACCCATGGCCACCAGCGTCCAGGCCTGGAAGTTCGCCAAGGGGCTGTACCTGATTCCGCTGTTCATGGTCTTCAACGAGCCGCTGATCATGGGTGGGCCGTGGCTGGTGGTGGCCTGGAACGCGGTGATCGCCCTGGCCGCGCTGGGGGCCTTCGCCGCGGCGGTGGAGGGCTGGCTGTTCACGCGCCTTGCCTGGGCGACGCGCATCGCCATCGGGGTGGCCATGGCAGCGGTTTTCCAGCCGACGCTCTGGGTCGAGGTCGCCGGGGTCGGGGCCATCGCCCTGCTGGTCGCGGGCAACGCCCTTGCCGCCTACCGCCTGCGCAGCGCGGCGGCGTAGGTCGTGTGCGGCGAAGCCGTGTGCGACGTCGGGTCGGTGCTTCGGATTGCACCATCCCACCGCGGCGGCGAGTCCTGCGGGCGAAGAGGCGGAGTGCGGGCCTGTCTCCCGGGACCCTAGGCGGCAGGGATGCCGCCTTGGAGCGTACAGGGATGTATTCACAGCGTGTCCCGGGAGACAGGCCCGCGCTTCGCCGGCCTGCCACTCAGCCCCGATGCGCCGGGAGGTCGCGGAACCTCTTCGACGTCGCACACGGCTTCGCCGTGCACGACCTACGGTGATTGCCGTTCAGCGGGGAAGATTCGGCGCGCGGGCGCGCCTCCTACAGGCCAAGTCCTCCCCCGAAGGCCGGAGCGCAGCCCGGTGGGAGCGGCGCCCCCGCCGTGAATCGGTGAGATATGTGGGCTAGATGGTGCCGTCGGCGCGCAGCCGGGCGATCTCATCGGCGTCGAGACCCAGGCACTGGGCCAGCACATGGTCGGTATCGGCGCCAAGGGTCGGTGGGGCACGGTCGGCGCAGGCGGGCTCGCCGTCGCTGCGGATGGGGCTCGGCACGCTGGGGACCTGACCCGCGAGGGGATGGGGCAGGTCGCGGCGCAGGCCGCGTGCCTGTACCTGCGGGTCGGCGAAGACCTGGTCGATGTGATTGATCGGGCCGCAGGGCACGCCGGCGGCCTCGAGGGCACCCACCCAGTGCGCCGTGCCCGCGGTTGCCAGCGCCCCGGCGAGGGCGGGGACGAGGCGCTCGCGGTTGGCGACGCGGTCGGCGTTGGTCGCATAGGCGGGGTCCCCGGCGAGGTCGGTGCGGCCGATGACCGCGCAGAGCCGCCGGAACTGGTCGTCGTTGCCCGCCGCGACGATGAGGTGTCCATCCGCGGTGGCGAAGGCCTGGTAGGGGACGATATTGGGGTGGGCGTTGCCGAGCCGCTCCGGCACCACCTCGCCGATCAGGTAGTTCGCCGCCTGGTTGGCGAGCATCGCCACCTGGACGTCCAGCAGGGCCATGTCGATATGCCGGCCCTCGCCGGTGGCGTCGCGCTCGCGGAGCGCGGCGAGGATGGCCGTGCTGGCGTAGACGCCGGTGAAGAGATCCGCGATGGCGACGCCGGTCTTCAGCGGCGGCCCGTCCGCCTCGCCGGTAATGCTCATGAGCCCGCCCATGGCCTGGATCAGCACGTCGTAGCCGGCGCGGTGGGCATACGGCCCGTCCTGGCCGAAGCCGGTAATGGAGCAGTAGACCAGCCCCGGGAGCTCGGCACGCAGCGCGGCATGATCCAGGCCGTAGCGGGCGAGGCCGCCGACCTTGAAGTTCTCGATGAGGACATCGCTGGTGGTGGCGAGGCGGCGCACCAGATCCTGGCCCGCCGGGCGGGTGATGTCGATGGTCACCGAGCGCTTGCCGCGGTTGGCGGCGAGGAAGTATGCGGACTCGCCGGTGGGCGCGCCCGCCGTATCCGCCAGGAACGGCGGGCCCCAGTGGCGGGTGTCGTCGCCGCGGCCAGGGCGCTCGATCTTGATCACCTCGGCCCCGAGATCCGCCAGTAGCTGGCCGCACCAGGGGCCGGCGAGGATGCGCGAGAGCTCGAGGACGCGGATGCCGGCGAGGGGCTGCAACGCGGTCAGTTCCGGAAGGCCTGGATACCCGTCTGGGCGCGGCCGAGGATGAGCGCGTGGATGTCGTGGGTGCCCTCGTAGGTGTTCACCGACTCCAGGTTCAGCGCGTGCCGCATGACGGGGTAGCCCTCGAGGATGCCGTTGCCGCCGTGCAGGTCCCGGGCCTGGCGGGCGATCTCCAGCGCCTTGCCGGCATTGTTGCGCTTCACCAGCGAGATCATCTCCGGCGCCCAGGCGCCCTCGTCCAGCAGGCGGCCCACCCGCAGCGCCGCCTGCAGGCCGAGGGCGATCTCGGTCTGCATGTCGGCGAGCTTCTTCTGCACCAGCTGGTTCGCGGCCAGCGGGCGGCCGAACTGCTCGCGGCCGAGGGTGTAGTCGCGGGCGGCGTGCCAGCAGGCCTCGGCGGCGCCCATGGTGCCCCAGGCGATGCCGTAGCGGGCCTTGTTCAGGCAGCCGAAGGGCCCGGCGAGGCCGGCGACGCCGGGGAGCAGGTTGGCCTCGGGCACGAAGGCGTCCTCGAGCACGATGCGGCCGGTGAGGGAGGTGCGCAGGGAGAGCTTGCCGTGGACCGCCGGCGTGTGCAGGCCCTCGCTGCCGCGCTCCACCAGAAACCCGCGGATGCGGCCCTGGTCAGCCTCGGATTTCGCCCACACCACCAGGATGTCCGCCTCCGGGCTGTTGCCGATCCAGGTCTTCTCCCCGGTCAGGCGGTAGCCGCCGTCCACCGCCCGGGCATGGGTCTCCATGCCGCCGGGGTCGGAGCCGTGCTCGGGCTCGGTCAGGCCGAAGCTGCCGATGTGCTCTCCGGTGAGCAGGCCCGGCAGCCAGCGATCGCGCTGGGCCTCGCTGCCGTAGGCGTGGATGGCATGGATGACCAGCGAGCTCTGGACGCTCAGCATGGTGCGGTAGCCCGAGTCCACCCGTTCCAGCTCGCGCGCCACCAGGCCGTAGGCGACATGCCCGGCGCCGTTGCCGCCCTGGGCGCGGGGCAGGGCAAGGCCGAACAGGCCGAGCTCCCCCATCTCGGTGAAGATCTCGCGGTCGAAGCGCTCCTCCCGAAAGGCGCTCACCACCCGTGGCCGCAACGCCCGCTCGCAGTACTCCCGGGCGCTGTCGCGGACTTCCCGCTCGTGCGCGTCAAGCTGGGCATCGAGCAGAAAGGGATCTTCCCACTGGAACGCCGGCATCACGTCCTCCCACGCGGCGGTCGGCACACTGAGGCCTGGAGTGTAATGCGGCGGGCCGCGGCTGCCCATGCCCGCGCCGGCGACGGCGGCCCGGCCGGCCCTTGTGGCCGCCCGGCGGGTGGCCGAGACTGCTCGACGCTGGCGCTCGCGACGGCGCCACGGTCAACCCCCCCAACCAGAGCAGCCTGGGAGAGACAGCATGCGCCTGGAGACCAAGGCCATTCATGCCGGTTACAGCCCCGAGCCGACGACCCGCGCGGTGGCCGTGCCGATCTATCAGACCACCTCCTACGCCTTCGACGACACCCAGCACGGCGCGGATCTCTTCGATCTCAAGGTGGAAGGCAATATCTACTCGCGGATCATGAACCCGACCAACGCTGCGCTGGAGCAGCGCGTGGCGGATATGGAGGGCGGCATCGCCGGTCTGGCGCTCGCCTCGGGGATGGCGGCCATCACCTATGCCATCCAGTGCATCACCCGGGTCGGAGACAACATCGTCACCACCAGCCAGCTCTATGGCGGTACCTACAATCTCTTTGCCCACGCCATGCCGAACATGGGATTGGAGGTGCGCTTCGCGAGCGCCGACGAGCCCGATGCTCTGGCAAGCCGCATCGACGGGCGCACCCGGGCGGTGTTCTGCGAGACCGTCGGCAACCCCAACGGCAATGTCGTGGACGTCGAGCGCCTGGCCGCGATCGCCCATGCCCACGGCGTGCCGCTGATCGTGGACAACACCGTGCCCACGCCGGCCCTGTGGCGGCCGATCGAGAACGGCGCGGACATCGTCGTCCACTCGCTCACCAAGTACATGGGCGGCCATGGCACCACCGTGGGCGGCGTCATCGTGGACTCGGGCAACTTCCCCTGGGCGGATCACGCCGACAAGTACCCGATGCTCACCGAGCCCGATCCCTCCTACCACGGCGTGATCTACACGGAGGCCCTCGGGGCAGCCGCCTATATCGGCCGCTGCCGCGTCGCGCCGCTGCGCAACATGGGCGCAGCGCTGTCACCGATGAACGCTTTCCTGCTGATGCAGGGCATCGAGACCGTGCCGCTGCGCATGACGCGTCACTGCGAGAACGCCGTGCAGGTGGCGAGCCACCTCGAGGGGCACCCGGGCGTGACCTGGGTGAAGTACGCCGGCCTGCCCACCAGCGCCTACTACCCGCTCGCCGAGAAGTACATGGACGGCCGGGCCGCGGGCATCCTGAGCTTCGGCATCCGCGGCGGCGAGCCGGCCGGTGCGCGGTTCATCGATGCGCTCAAGCTCATCGTGCGCCTGGTGAATATCGGCGACGCCAAATCCCTCGCCTGCCATCCGGCCACCACGACCCACCGTCAGCTCAACGACGAGGAGCTGCTCACCGCTGGTGTGAGCCGGGACATGGTTCGGCTCTCGGTGGGCATCGAGCACGTGGACGACATTCTGGAGGACGTGGACCAGGCCCTGGCCGCGGCCGGCGCGAGTCGGTGAGATATGCGGGCTAGCCCGCACGGAGATCGGGCGGGCACTTGTGGAACGGGCCGCTAGACTGGACGCAACGCGTGGGCAACGATCGACTGCGAGGGGGCTTAATGACGCAGCAAGACCGGAACCGGGCGCAGCGCGCAGGCCGGGCGCTGGTGCTCATGCTGGCGCTGCTGGCGGCCGGCGGGCTGGCCGGCTGTGCCTACCTGTATACGGAGCAGCAGGCGCAGCAGGCCGCATGGGCCGAGGAGCGCGCGACGCTGCAGGGCCGGATCGAGGCGCTACAGGGCGAGCTCGCGGACCGCGAGTCTCGCATTCGCGCCCTCGAGGACGAGGCCGCCCGTCTGGAGCAGCGCAACGAGGCGCTGGCCGGCACGGTCAGTGAGCTCGAGCAGGAGAACGCCAGCCTCAACGACCGGGTAGAGACGCTGCGTGAGTCCGCGGCCCGGGTCGGCGAGCTGGAGGCGCGGCTGGCCGAGAGCCAGGACCGGATCGCGACGCTGGAGGCTGAGCGGGCCGAGCTTGCCGATCGCAGCAGCACGCTGCAGGCGCGTCTGGAACGGACCGAGCAGGCCGCGGACACGCTGTCCGCCCTGCGCGAGGAGATCGCCAGCGCCGAGATGCGGCTGCAGCAGGCGGAGCGGCGTCTGCAGGCGCGGCAGGGCGAGATCAGCGAGGCGGAGGCCGAGCTGGCTGACGTCAGAGCGGAGACGGAGGCAGCTCGGGATGCGTTGACCGCCACGGAAGAGGAGCTCGCCGGGTTGCGCCGCGAGCGGAGTCGCGTCGCGGAGGCGCTGGCCGCGCAGGAGGCCGAGCTGGCCGATGCGGAGCAACGCGCGGCGGCTCTGCAGGACGAGGTCGAGGCGCTGCGCGGGCAACGCGAAGGGCTGGCCGACGAGGCCTCTGCCCTGGAGGACGAGCTCGCCGGCCTGCGGGATGAGCGTGAGCAGCTAAGGGAGGCGATTGCCGAAGCCGAGGCATCGCTGGCGGACAGCGAGCAGCGGGCCGCGGATCTGCGCACGGAGATCGCCGATCTCACGGAACGGCGTGAGGCGCTCGCGGGCGACATCGCGGCCATGGAAGAGGAGCATGCTGCCCTGCGCGAGGAGCGCCGCCGTCTGTCGGAGTCGGTCACGGCGCGTGAGGAGGCCGCCACGGAGGCCCGGCAGGAGGTCGCGCGACTGCGCGATGATATCGAAAGCCTGGAGCAGCGGCGTGACGAGCTTGCCGGACAGGTGGCCGGGCTGCGCGACGAGGTGGACGCCCTGCAGGCGGAGCGCGACACGCTCAGGGAGGCCGTCGCCGAGCGCGAGTCCCGCGTTGGCCGTCTCGAGGAGCGCCTGGCGGACCTGCGCCAGCGTGTCCGCGAGCGCACCACCGCCCTCGGCAACCTGACCTCCCTGGTCAGCGACGTGGAGAGCATGCTGGCGTCGACCCTGGATCGCCTCGAGGCGGCGGAAGCGGAGCTGGAGCAGTATCCCGGAGCGGATGCGCCGGAAGCGGCGCAGTAAGGGGCGTGCCGCGGATCGCCACCGGCGGGATCATGCGCCCGCAGCCGTGAATCGGTGAGATATGCGGGCTAGATGGCTCCGCCGTCCAGGGAGATCGAATGGTGGGCCGTGCTGGATTCGAACCAGCGACCAGCGGATTAAAAGTCCGCTCCGGCGCCATCCTGAAAACCGCGTCACAGCAGGGCTTCCCCTCCTGGATGCCGCTTGCTGAAAGGGTTTCCCTCTGACAGCAAGTGACATCGGTTGCCACCTTATACCCTCCTGTGCTGTGATTCAACTGTGACAGTCACAGTTGAGTCCGACCAAGTGACCAAGCTGAGCGAGGATTACCTCAAGGCCCTGGAGCCCCCGCAGAAGGGGCGCCGGATCGTGTTTGACGACCACAAGAACGCGCCCCGCGGGTTCGGGGTGCGGATCACCCCGAGCGGGACCGTCTCGTTCGTCCTGCGCTACCTCACGAAGGACGGCAAGGACCGGATGCTGACCATCGGCGAATGGGGCGAGAACCAGTGGAGCCTTGCTGCGGCCCGAAAGCAGGGCGGCGAGTACCGCAAGCAGATCGACAGCGGCGCGGACATCCTGGAAGAGCGCAGGGCGCTGCGTGCGGAGTTGACCGTGGCCGATACCGTGAAGCGCTTCTACGTGGGCAAGCGCGACCTGGAGAGCTTCCGCGACATCCGGTGCGTGTTCGAGAAGTACCTCCTGCCGCAGCTCGGCAAGAAGCGCATCCGTACCGTCCGGCGGCGGGACATCATCGCCATGATCGACCCGCTGGTGCAGACCCACCCGCGACAGGCCGGGAAGCTGCTCGGGTACTGCAAGCAGCTATTCGCCTGGGCAGAGGATCGGGAGATAGTCGAGGCGAGCCCCGTGGCGACGCTGCGGGCCTCGAACATGGGCAAGGGGCTGACCTCCAGCAAGCGTGCCCGGGTGCTCTCCGATGACGAGCTGCGCGCGTTCTGGGGGCGCGTGGACGACTGCGGCATGCACAAGCTCACCGCGCTCGCGCTGCGCATGGTGCTGGTCACCGCGCAGCGGCCGGGCGAGGTCGCCGGCATGCGGTGGGACGAGATCAAGGACAAGGTGTGGACCGTGCCAGCCTCCCGGCGGGGTAAGACGAACGATGAGCACACCGTCCCGCTGACCGCGACGGCCGAGGCGATCCTGGAGGCAGCTCGCGCCGAGGTCGCGCGGCTGTCGAAGCGCCGCCACAAGAAGCCGAGCGGGCATGTATTCGAGAGCCATCCAGGGGCGCCCGTGTCCACGGCCGCCATGTCCAAGGCGGTGATGCGCTACGCGAAGGCGCTGGCGAACCAACCGGACGGCCCGGAGGGGCAGTGGCGGCCCCATGATCTACGGCGGACCGCTCGCACAGGGCTCGCCGCTGCCGGCGTGAGTGCGGAGGTGGCGGAGGCCGTTGTGGGCCATGTCCGTCCCGGCGTGCGCGGCGTCTATGACCGCCATGGCTACGACCACGAGAAGCGCGTGGCGCTCGAGGCGTGGGAGCGGCGCTTGTTGCGGATCGCTGAGGGCAAGCGGGCCGAGGACAACGTAGTGCCGATTATGGGAGAAAAGTAATGCGCATCTCGCCCGCCCGAACGCCCGGCACCACGGCGCTGCGTCCGGTTGATGGCTCTCATGCGGACGACGATATGCATGCCGCGCACTTCCAGATTCTCAGGGAGCGATGGGACGAAGGTAAAAACCCCGTTGCGGCCCTCGATGCGTTGGCCTACGCAGTCGAATCCGGCGTATATCCGCCCACGTGGGTTATAGATTGGTTGGGAGGGGCCGCTGTCGAGTATCTCGATAACGGCGGCCGTGCAGATTTCAACGAGCTTCTCGGGCTTCGACGCG
Source organism: Spiribacter halobius (assembly GCF_020883455.1). Classification (NCBI taxonomy): domain Bacteria; kingdom Pseudomonadati; phylum Pseudomonadota; class Gammaproteobacteria; order Chromatiales; family Ectothiorhodospiraceae; genus Sediminicurvatus; species Sediminicurvatus halobius. The sequence continues at coordinate 644,254 of NZ_CP086615.1, forward strand.
GGAGAGGCAAGGCGAATCCGGTTCAGGCGCAAATTGACCGTGACCGCATGGAGAAACTGGCGCTCGCCGTTTGGATATGGAATCGGCTTCTCGGAGTTTCCATCGGCGATGCCGCTTATCGTGCTGTGCGTCGTGCCGAAGCGCGCGACGAAGAGACGGTGCCCGACGTGAGCTGGGTTGAGGATCAGTGTCGCCGCAAATGGCTACGTCACTTTGATGCGCAGCGAGGCGTGTTCGAGGAGATTTTCTCAAGCGACGATGCGATAAAAGCATTCGTTGCATCGTTCCCATCAGATGCCCGCGCTATGGGCTGAAAACCGCGTTTCGACACATTCGCAACCGCTAACTCCCACCTGAAACTGGCGCCGTCACTGACACGACGGAGCCAGACATGCCCGATAGCACACCAGTCCTCACCACCGCAGAGGCCGCCCGTTACCTCCAGGTGTCCGAACGCTCCCTGATCCGGTGGCGCGTCCAGCGCCGCGGTCCCGCGTGGACCTACGCCGGCCGTCAGGTGCGCTACCGCATCGAGGACCTGGATGCCTACCTCTCCGGCCGCACACGTCGGCCCGTGGCTGAGGAGGCGGCTTGAGATGACCCAGAAACAGCAAACCCCCGCCCCGGTGGCAGCCGGGAACGGGGGCGATGAGCATTCGACAGCGCTCACCCGAGAGTCTACTCCGGTCGGCCGCCTGACGAAACGGGGACGGATCCTCCGGGCGCTGTACCTCGGCGAATCCCTCACCCGCTTGGACGCATGGAAGCGCCACGGGGACGCGTGCCTGCCGTCCACTATCAGCGAGCTGCAATCCCGTTACGGCGTAACGATTGCCCGCCGTACTGAGCGCGTCGAGGGGCGCTTCTCAGCGGCGCATGTCGCTAGGTACTGGCTCGCCCCCACCGAGCGCGAGGCCGCCCAGTGCGCCCTTGCTTCGGAGCTGTGCCGGGCTGGTCTGTACCGGACCGTTGGCGAGGCCCTGGAGGCTCTACGCGAGGGGGCAGCAGCGTGAGCAAGAAGCGCCGCGCAGAGGCCCACGTCCGGCTCTATCGGCATGAGTTGGAGTGCGAGGCGTATCGCTCGCTCTCGACTGACGCCCGCGCACTGCTGGTCGAGTTTCGGGCGCTCTACGACGGCCGAGAGAATCGCGTCCACATGAGCATCCGAGAAGCCATGCGGCGACTCGGGGTTGGACGGTGGCGTGCGGAAAAGGCTCTCTACGAACTGTCGGACCGGGGCTTTATTCGCCTGATGGAACCGGGCGGCTTTAGCCGGAAAGTCCGGCACGCGACGGTCTATGCACTCACGAATGAACCGCTGGAGGACCGGGACGGTGCCACCGCCCCGAAGGACTTCATGCGGTGGCACCAAAAATCCACGGTGTTAGTGGCCAGCACCGACGGTGTTAGTGACCAGCACCGAGAGCACTCCGAGAAGCCCCAAAAAGCCCCCCACGGTGTTGGTGACCAGCACCGTAACGGCCCCAAACCCGAAACCCACGGTGTTGGTGACCAGCACACAGATAGGTTACCAGGTGGGCTCCCCGCTGCTGGAGGGATGAAAACATGACCTCCCAGCACTTTGGGCATCGACTATCTGCAATTGGCGAATCCGCATTGCGCGAAATCGTGCGTGACTGCCTGCGGGCGAACGGCCTTGGCGCTGACCTTCCAGAGGAGCGGGCCATATCGGCGGCAATCGAGCTGATCGAAAACGGATTCGTGCGCCTGGAGTACGACGGCGAATCCTACCGGATGGAGGTAGTGGAATGATCGGTTGCCCATGTGGCGGCTTCACCTTTCCCGCATCGGAGCGCCGGCGTGGGCTGGTGCTCAGGTACGAGCGTTGTGGTGCGTGCGGGTGGTGCGATCGCTGGCGATTGGAGAAAGGCGGTGTGTGTATTTCTGAAGGGCAAATCGCACGTCGCGAATACCGAACTATTACGGAACCATTTCCGAAGGGTTCCCGAACCATTGGCGAGCGAGGTGAGCGGTGAACAATGTAATTGACCTCAACTCAAAGCGCCGTAGCAACGCGGCAGACTCTTACTTCGGCGTCTGCCCAGAATGCGGGGGCTGTGACGGGTATCTGAATATTGGCCGCAATCACTGGTTCCTTTGCGAGCGCCATAGGACATGCTGGTGCGTGGGCGCAAACCTTTTCTCCAGCTGGCAGGACGAGACAGAAACCGATTGGCGCCGCAACGCGGACAAGTTGCGCAGCTACCGGGACGTGACTTCAACGGGCGGAGGTGCCGCATGAACGAACCGATCCAGAAACGCCCACAGGTAGGCGATTGGGTCCAGGTCGGCGACCTGCCGGAGCTGTTCAAGGTCATCGACCGCGACGGCGGGCTCTACGTGCTGGAAAGCAAACACGGTGCCCGGTGCCGGGCTGGGGTGCTGGTTGTGCGATTGGTTGATGAGCAGAAAAAGGAGGCAGCGTGAGAAAACCGAACGCAGGGTGGCGTCGCCGGCTGGTGCGCAAGATTCGCCGCGAGCTGGAAGGCAAGGGGCTGACGGCGAACCAGCGGCGGAAACTCCGCATAGAGGAACAGGGCGCGGATTCTGTGCCCTGGGGGGATCCGGGTGAGCGTAGCTCGGCTTAACCGCCTGGTGGAGGCCGTGGACGACCCGGAGCTGCAAGAGTGGCTCCGGGGCGGCCTCGAGGCCTGGCGGGCCGGTGAGGACCTGGACCGGGCGCTCGGTCTGAGCGGCCCGCAGGCGACCAAGGCGAGAGACGCGGCGATCCGCCGGTGCGCCGACCTCCTGGACCGGCATGGCGCACTCTCCACCTGGGCGAAAGCCGGTCACGTAGAGGCGGCCATGAAGCATTACGAGAGCATCGTCTGGCCGCGCCGCCATTCGCTGCCGAAGCGATTGGCAGATACGCCATTGAAGGCCGCATTGCACGAATGGATGACGATGGAAACCGCGAACGGCGTTCGCCCCATTCGGGTACAGCGTGCCCTCTACGAGATCCTGCGTTTCTGAATGAAAAGTCCGCCCCATTCAGAAAAACGCCGGTAGCCTTGAAACTAGGCAAACCGGAGTAACGCAGGATGCTTGAAGCAACCGCCAACACTCGAGACTTCACCGTCTCGGACATCCGCGATGCGGGCGCCGATCTATTCGCCAAGGCGATGGGCGCACGCACCACGAATTCGCACCCCGTGGCCGAGCAGCTCCGAAATCGGGAACTGAGCCTGGCCGAGGCTGCATACATTCTCGGCGAGCCCGAGGTGAAGCGGCGCGGCGCAAGCGGCAAGACCGCAGGCCAGGTGGTCGGCTTCGGCCTCACTACCGATGACTTCGGCTCGGTGATGGAGGCCGCCGTCGGGCGCGTCGTCTCGCAGGCGTACCTTGCCGCGAGCGAGCATCGAAACCTGGTGCTCCCCTGGCCGGTGCCGAACTACCAGCCGGCACAGGTGGCCACCATTGACGTGGACGCCGACACGGGCGAGATCGGCGAGCTGGAGGAAATCCCCAGCGTTCAGGTGAGCGTGCCGCCCGGCCATACCGGCAGTGTCGAGAGCTACGCGGCCAACCTGATCGTTTCCTACAAGCTCGTCGTCAATGACCAGCTCGACGTGATCGCCACCACGGCCCGCGCCATTGCGGTCTCGGCAGCTCGGCGCGAGGCCCGCCGACTCTACGAGTTCCTCGAAGGTAACCCCACCATGGGTGACGGTGCCGCGATGTTCTCGTCTGGCGCGGGGAACCTGGTAACCGGCGTGAGCGGAGTCACGGCCGCGAACCTCGGCACCGCTATGGCCGCCCTGCGCAACCAGAAGACGCCAGGCGACCAGTACGCCAACCACCGGGTGCAGACCCTCATCGTACCGCCGGCTGAGGAGCAGCCTACCTACCAGGCGCTCCGCGAGACCGGCATCGAAGGTGTCTCGGTGATCGCTGCGCCCTGGGTCGCCTCAAGCAACTGGTACGCGATGGCCGCCCCGGAAGTGGCCCCCACCGTGGCGATGATGTACCTCGCCCCTCGCGGCGATACGGCCATGCGCACAGTGCGGACCTACCGCCGGCCGGGCGACCGCCTGAACCGTCGCACCGGCGTCGAGATTGCCCACGACTTCGGATTCGCCCCCGTGTCCCGGGTGGGCATCGTCAAGCTGACCAACTGAGGTGACGACCATGCGCAAGCGCAAGGATGAAACCCCTGACGAGGCAGTCGGCCGTCTGATGGCTGAGGCAGCCAAGAAGGCGGCACCCAAGGTCCGGGAGGCCTACGAGCTGGCCGTCGCCGAGAACGGACACACAGGCTCAGTGCTGGACCTGGTGGAGGACGTCCTCCAGCCGGCGCTCGCCGAGCACTTCGGCGAGGAATACACGCAGCGGCGCAAGCCGTTCGCGGCGTGAGCGGTATCACCAGTCATGGTGTACATCGGGGGGCATGGATATGGCGGTCTACTCGGGCTAGTGCCGTCGCCCCGAAGCAACCCCGAGAGGAGCGGTGCGCGGCTACTCCTTCGGCGCACGCGGCTCCCCGTGCCGGTCTGCCTCTCAGGCCGGGATCGCCCTCGCGGCGCTGCACAGAAACGGCGGGCTCAGCAGTATCAGCAGCGGCACGGGCGAGGCCCCCGGGCCTTCGGGTCCCCCTTGGCACTCTCTGTTGCGGGTCATTCGAGGCGCGAAAGTTGTCCAGTCACAGCACCGCCTATGGTTCCTTCCCGAGTGAGGCGATAGCCGTATGAAGCTGAGCAAGCAGCACCTCGCGGACCTGTTCGGCGTCACGGTGCGCACGGTCTCCGAGTGGCAGCGCGATACCGAGTTCCCGGCACCGACGCGGGAAGGCCGCAGGAACCTCTACGACGCGGCCGCAGTGGTCGCCTGGTGGCGTGACCGGGAGATTGCCCGGCTCATCGAGGGCGAGGACGGCAAGCTGCTCGACTTGAACCACGAGCGCGCCCGGCTCGCGAAGGCGCAGGCCGACCGACAGGAATACGCGCTGGCCCGCGAGCGCGGCGAGCTGGTCGAGGCGGCAGCGGTTGGTGAGGTGGTCGGCGACGACTACACGCGGATGCGCGCCCGACTGCTGGCGTTGCCGACGAAGGCCGCCGCGATGGTCACGCCCGAGACCGACACCGCGGTCTGCCAGCAGATCCTCGACGACCTGGTGCGCGAGGCCCTCAACGAGCTGAGCGATCCGAACACCGTCTACCAGGAGGCCCTGTAATGGCAGGCCGGACCTACACCTTTGGCGTTCGCGTCACCGGCGACGCCCGCGGCGGCGTCCAGGCGATGGAGATGACCGAGCGCGAGCTCAAGGAACTGCGCCGAGAGCTACAGCGCACGGACCGAGGTTTCAAGGACAGCCGCCGAGGATTCAATCGCTGGGCACGCGGAATGCTCAGCGTGCGCAACGCCATCGGCCCGCTGGTCGGTGTGGCCGGCGCGGGCATGCTCGCCCGCCTTGGGCAGCAAAGTATCTCCGCGGCCTCTGAGGTCGGTAAGGCGGCGGATACCGCTGGCGTCGGTGCTGAGTCCCTTCAGGAGTTGCGCTTCGCCCTCGGCGAGCTGGCGAACGTCAGCGAACAGCAGACCGATACCGCCCTCCAGCGGTTGAACCGTCGCCTCGGCCTTGCCGCGGATGGCAGCGGTGCCGCCAAGGACACATTCGATGAACTCGGCATCGCGATGCGTGACGCCGGTGGCCGTGTCCGGGATACCGAGGTGGTCCTGGAAGAAGCGCTGCGGTCGCTCGCCGAGATCGACAACAACGCCACCCGGGCGGCCAAGGCATCGGAGCTGTTCGGCGAGGAGATGGGGCCACGGATCGCCGCCTCGCTCTCTGACGGCATCCGCGCTATGGAGGACTCCCGAGATCGAGCCCACGAGCTGAACGCGGTGCTCGGCGAGGACCTGGTGGAGAGCGCCGAGAAGTTCGACGACTGGCTGAGGCGGCTCTCAATTCGTCTCAGGGGCGGATTCCGCAGGGAGCTGTTGGAGGCCGGAGCGGCGCTGGAGCGGTTCTTCGAGATCGGTGAGGGCGAGGACCTGGCCTTCCGCATTGGCCGGCGCCTGGAGACGCTGGAAGAGGCGACGATGGGCCGGCTGGAACTCCCGGCGCGGCGCGTTGCGGAGCTTCGACAGGAGATCGTCTGGCTCGCCTCCGAGATGGACGCGCTGAATCCCGGGCGCGTCCAGATGGACCCGATTCAGAACCAGTCCACCGAGCTGCCTCTGCCGGGGCTGCGATTCGGCTTTGCCGAAGACACGCAACGCGCTCTGGATGCCGCGGCCCGTCGCCGACAGGCCCGCCGGTTCGCTGCCCTGAACTACGGCGGCAGCGCCGGCCCTGATCCCCTCGTAGACCTGCCCGAAGTCACCGCCGAGGCCGCTCAAGGTTACCGGCGCATCGCTGAGGAGGCGGAGAACGCCGGAGAGAGCACCCGCAGTCTTGACCGCGCCGCCCATGACCTCGGCTTCACGTTCGCCAGCGCCTTCGAGGACGCCATTCTCAACTTCGAGAGTTTCGAGGACGTGGTGAAAAGCGGCCTGCGGGACATTCAGGCCATCACCCATCGACCCTTCATCACTGCGAGGTGTGAACCGTGACGATCTACAACCTGTTGCTGAAGGCCGACGAAGCGGTCGCCATGAGCGACACGAAGGCTATCAACCACGACGGCTCGCAGGTGACTCTGCACAAGGTGGACGCGCTGCCGGGCGCCATCCTGACGGGCTCGGGGAACAACACCGTGTTCGGCAAGTTCGCCCGCCTCGTCTACGAGCGCGGCTATACCGACTTCGACGGTATCGCGGCCGACATCGCCGAGCTGGCCCACGATGCGCTCGCGGAGCGCCTGGAGGAGCTGCGCAAGCCCGGCTCGCCGGAGGTGCCCGAGCTGGTGCGCCAGTTCCGCAATCTGATGGATCAGGGCGACCCCGAAGGCCTGTGCGGTGGCGTGAATTACCAGATGATCGTGGCCGGTCCGTCGAAGCGCCTCGGACGGATGGCGGGGGTGATGACCGACTTCCATAGCGGCAAGGTTCAGGAACTCGAGGTGCCGAGCTTCTCCGGCAACGACCCGGACGTATGCCCCCCGGCCGCCGCATCGGGCGTTCCCACCATCGAGCGCCAGGCTGCGGTGCTACGGGCGCAGTACCATTCGAGCGTGCGGTGGGCGCGGGAGACTGGCTTCAAGGGCTGCGAGCCGGAGCTGGTCGGCGGCGGTGACGTGGAGGCCACCATCATCCGCATGGACGGCGAAGTCACCCGGCACACCCTCGGGCCGCTGGTGGAGCAGGCGCGCTCAGCCAAGGTAGGGCGCAATGAGCCCTGCCCCTGCGGGAGCGGGCAGAAGTACAAGCGGTGTTGCCTGAGGACGCCCACCGCCGCATAGCGGCTGACTCCCTGCCTGCGGTCGTCGCCTTCCGGGGCGACGGTGGGCATGCGAAGGATAGCAGCGCGGTGCGGCGCAGCATGGAAAGTTGAACATGAGCCGCAGCGAGCCCATACTGTGGATGTTCCCGCTCTGCCTCAGGCATCGGGCATTCGAGACTACGCAAAGGTCCGCCCAGCGTAGCCGTGCCGGCCAAAGCGATGACAAGCTTGGCCGGTGACGCGTTCAAGGCCTCCTTCGGGAGGCCTTTGTCGTTGTGCGCCGGGCACGGCGCGCCGGCGCCGTGACCGGCGCTGGATAACCGGTGAGCGAAAGCGAGCCGGGAAGTGGCCTGGGGGTGGAAGTCCCCTGCGGGCCCTGGTGACGGGAACCGCGAGCCGAACGGCAAGGGCATCATCGTGAGGTGCTGTCTGAAGGAAGCCTCAGGCGAATCTCCGACCCGACGAACAGGAACCGCATAGGAGGCGTGTCGTCGCGGGCGAGCAGGCAACGATCTGCGAACCCGATGTCACCCCGGAGCGGCGATACGTAGATGCGGCGGGTGTGGAGTGAAGGTCACGCGCCTTACCCCGGGAGGTCTGTCGGGCTGCTGTGAGCTACCGGCGCCGCGAGGTGCCGGGAAGGCCTGGCAGAAGTCAGCCGAGGCCATAGTAGTCGCCGGCACAGGGCGGCGAAGGGCCGAACGCGTGGAGCCGATCCGGCACTGGAGTGCTCGATGGCCGAAGCAGGCGTAGGCGAGGCGGCTGAGAGGTTGCCGCATCCCCGGAGGGCTGACGGCGGAACCGTCGGAGGTACGGGTGATGGACGCCAAGCGGCTGCGGCGCGCTCGAGACGAGCCGGGTCCGAGTCGACGGCGCTGCTGGAGGCGGCGCTGTGTCGCGAGAACCTGATGGCGGCCTACCGGCGGGTGGTGCGCAACCGGGGGGCCCCCGGCATCGACGGAGTGACCGTCGATGAGCTGTGGGCCTACTGCCAGGCGCACTGGTCGTCGATCCGCGAGCGGCTGCTGGAGGGGACGTACCGTCCCTCGCCGGTACGGGAGGTGAAGATCCCCAAGCCCGGGGGTGGCTCCCGGGCACTGGGCATCCCGACCGTGGTCGACCGGCTGATCCAGCAGGCGCTGGTGCAGGTGCTCACCCCGATCCTCGACCCGACGTTCTCGGGTGAGAGCTACGGCTTTCGCCCGGGGCGCAGTGCCCATCAGGCCGTCGAGCGTGCCCGCGGGCACGTGGCGGCGGGGCAGCGCTGGGTCGTGGACCTCGATCTGGCGCAGTTCTTCGACCGGGTCAATCATGACGTGCTGATGGCCCGGTTAGCGCGTCGGATCGAGGACCGGCGGGTGCTGCGCCTGATCCGGCGCTACCTGCAGGCCGGGGTGATGGCCGGTGGCGTGGTCTCGCCGCGGGCGGCGGGGACGCCGCAGGGCGGGCCGCTCTCGCCCCTGCTCTCGAACGTCCTGCTGGACGAGCTCGACCGGGAGCTGGAGCGGCGCGGCCACCGCTTCGTGCGTTACGCCGATGACGTCAGCGTCTACGTGCGCTCGCCCGAAGCGGGTGCGCGCGTGCTGGCATCGCTGGAGCGGTTCCTGTGGCGGCGGCTGCGCCTGGTGGTCAACCGTGAGAAGAGTGCGGTGGACCGCCCGTGGAAGCGCACGCTGCTCGGCTACAGCATGACCGCGCACCGTGAGCCGCGGCTGCGGGTGGCCCCCAGCTCGGTGCAGCGGCTCAAGGCCCGCCTGCGGGCCGCGCTGCGCCGCGGGCGGGGCCGCCACCTGCAGCGGGTGCTGGCGGCGCTGCAGCCGCTCATCCGGGGCTGGGTGGCCTACTTCCGCTTCGCCGAAGTCAAGGCGGCGTTCGAGGCGCTGGACCAGTGGCTCCGGCGCCGCCTGCGTTGCCTGCTGTGGCGGCAGTGGAAGCGCTGGCGCACCCGCGCCCGGCGGCTGATGCAGCACGGTGTCGAGCGCCTGCGAGCGTATCGCTCCGCCACCAACGGGCGTGGCCCGTGGTGGAACGCGGGGGCGGCCCACATGCACGTGGCCATCCCCGCGCGCTGGCTGCACCGTCAGGGTCTCGTGAGCTTCCTCGGCGAGCACCGTCGACTTGCGAGCGCTGCGTGAACCGCCGTATACGGCCCCGTACGTACGGTGGTGTGAGAGCCGGGGCGGGTGACCGCCCCGGCTACTCGATTCTGGCTATAGGTGCGGCTCTAGGCGGCCAAGGTTCAATGCTTGTAGGACGCAGGCGTAAACATCTCGCATCCTCTCTCGGCCGAGCCGGTCCTTAAAGTACAACCGCTTGCCGGTATTTGGATCCCGCTTGCCGAGCCGAATCAGTTCTAGGCGATGGAAGCCTACCGCATAGACCATGTCGCCTTTAACCCATGACCTCCGGTCCTGGAAGCGGCCAAGCTGCGGTAGGCACGCGCGAGGTAGCTCCAAGTGGTAGGGCATGACGGGATTCGGGGGTGTCGTGCTCAGCGCCACAACGGTCACCAGCCTTGGCCGACCCTTCATCTCCGGCGAGAGCACAATGACTGGCCGCTCGGGCTTAACCATCTCAGGTTCCTTAAACCCGCGGGAGAAGTCACACAGCAGTATTTGGCCGACCTTGGGGTGGATCGTTATTGGCATCGCGCGACTGTAGCTGATCGGTCATTGGGGCCAAAGGGGCGCCGTTGCTCCGAATTTCTCACCCTTATGAATGGCGCATTCTCACCATCGTGAAATCAAAAAGCCCGGCGCGTGGCCGGGCTCTGTGGGGCTGGTGTTGAGTCAGTTGATCGACTCACCCATCGGGATGGGGGTTATCTCCGTCATGTTGACGAGCAATCCGACCGACCCTCGCGGCAACCCATGTTCCAAGATCAAAGCCTCAGCCAAATCCTTGGGCTTTGCTTGGAGCGGTACGGCGGCGACGTAGTGTCCTTGCCGCTTCTCGCTGAGCCTGGCTAGCACCGTATCCGGGGCTCCGACTTCCTCCAGTAGCGACTGGATGGACCGATACCCGACGTCTGTGAGGGGCTGTACCGTTACGGAGTTGCTGTCTTCAATGACCATCGCATGGAAGCCCTGCGCAATGGCCTCCTCAATGGCGGCGATACCTTTATCCCTGTCACTCATCAGTCGGCCTCCTCTCGGGCGTTGTGTAGGGCATCCACAGGGCAATATAGCGACCTGACCAGCTCCAGCCCCTCCAGATACCGCCGATAGTCCACGGCGGCCTCCTCGCTGTCCGGCGCATACCCGTAGTGGGCGCACCAGCGCTCGAAGCTCATCCCGCGGCCCTCCCGGAGAGGTACTCCTCCAGGGCGCCGTCCGCCTCTCGCAACGCGGCGACCACCGACAGCACGGCGCTGGCCTCGTCGTTCTCCTGGTCCCGCAGGCGAAAGCCGATGCTCTCCAGTGTCCGCACGGCATCGGTGAGCGTGGCGGCGGCGGCCTCGATGTGGGGCATACGTAGGCGCTGGCGCAGGCTGCCCTCGGCGGGCTTCGTCTCCCGCATGTGCGCCAGCTCCGCCTGCTCGTGGCGCTGAGCGGCTTTCTCGATCTGCGACACAAGGCACGCGATCAGCCCCTCCAGCTCGCGCTGCGCCTCGACGTCTTGCAGGTTGTCGCCGAGATCTTCAGCACAGGAGGCGATGATGCGGCGGGCGGCGGTTCTGGCGTGGTTCAGCTCCACGCCGGCGTCGCTGAACAGGGCGTCAAAGGATTCGGATGGCATGGTACTTCCTCCGCGTTGGTATGAGCGGGGAAGCCCGGTGACTATGCTGTGACTTGGCGGGGAAAAAGGCAGTCACAGCGATCCGCAACTGCCTGTTTTTTCTGGTGGGCCGTGCTGGATTCGAACCAGCGACCAGCGGATTAAAAGTCCGATGCTCTACCAGCTGAGCTAACGGCCCGGTTGCCGGCGAAATGGTAGCGGGCCCGGGCGGAGGCGGCAATGGCGCCGCCGCCCGCGGCTGTTCGGTCAGAGGCGATCGAGACGCTGCTGGGCGAGGTTGGCGGCGGTGGTGTCAGGGTATTCCTCGACCACCTGCTGCAGGGCAGTGCGCGCCTCCTCGGTGCGTTCCTCCTCGAAGTGGACGAAGCCGATCTTGAGCAGGGCGTCCGGGCGCTTGTTACTGTCCGGGTAGTCTTCGAGGACCTGCTCGAAGTGCTCCAGGGCGGCGTCGAACTCGCGCACGACGTAGTGGGACTCGCCGAGCCAGTAGCGGGCGTTGGCAGCGAGGCGGCTGTCCGGGTAGTCCTCGAGGAAGCGCCGGAACTGCTCGGCGGCCTGGTCGTAGCGGCCCTCGCGCAGGGTATCGAAGGCGGCCTGGTAGGCCTCGGACTCGCCCGCGCCGGGCTCGTCATCGGCGGCGCCGTCAGCATCCCCGGCGCCGGCGGCGTCGCCGCCCTCCGGTGGCGTCTCGCCGCTGGTAGTGTCCGGGCCGCCATCGCCGTCGTCCGCGCGCTCGCCGTCGGCGTCGGCGGTGTCGTCGTCGCTGCCGTCGGAATCGCTCTCCGCGGCGGCCGTCTCCAGTGCCCGCAGACGTTCGTCGACGTCCACGTAGATCTCGCGCTGGCGCTCCTTAAGGGACTGCACCTCCCGACGCAGGACCTCGATATCCCCGCGCAGGGCGCTGACCTCCTGGCGCAGGGCCTCGGAGCTGTTCATGAGCTCGATGAGCGCGCTGCTCTCGAGCCGGCGCTCGATCCGCTCCAGGCGCTCGTTCAGCTCGCTGTTGGACTGGGCCGCCGCCGGCCCCGCCGCGAACGCGAGGGCGGCGGCGAGGGCGAGGGCGGAGAGGGGACGGGCGATGGTCATGGCAACCTCGGGCGTCGTTGGCTCAGCGTTCGTAGACGAGCTCGGCCCGGCGGTTCTGCGCCCAGGCCTCCTCGTTGCTGCCGTTCGCGGCGGGCTGCTCCTCGCCGTAGCTCAGGGTCTCCACCTGGTCGTCGTCCACGCCGTTGAGCTGCAGCACACGGGCAACGGCCTGGGCACGGCGCTCGCCGAGGGCCAGGTTGTACTCGCGGGAGCCGCGCTCGTCGGTGTGGCCCTCCACCAGCACGCGCCGCTGGGGGTTCTCGGCGAGGTAGTCGGCGTGCGCCTCCAGCAGCTCGATGCCTTCGGCGTCGATGTTGCTGCTGTCGAATTCGAAATAGATCACGCGCTCGGAAAGCGGGCTGTCCGGGTCCTCCAGGGCATCGCCCTCGAAGCCGGCCGCGCCCGCGGCACCGGCGGCTTCGGCTTCCTCCGCCTCGCGCCGGGCACGCTCGGCCTCGCGCTCGGCGGCCGCGCGCTCGGCGGCCTCGTCCATCTCGCGCATCTCTTCGTCGCCGATCTCGTCGTCGGTGGTGGCGCAGCCGGCAACGGCGGCGGCCACCAGCAGGATCAGCAGCCAGCGGGTAACCGTCTTCATGGTGAGCACTCCGTATCGCAGGGGCGAGAGCTTGGGGTAGAGGGTAATCATTGCGGCAGCGGCGACCAGTCCGGCTCGCGCACCTCGGCGGGGAAGTCGGTGAGCTCGCCCTGGGCGCGGCCGTAGACGGACACGGTGGCGAGCTCGCTGTCTCCGCCGGTGGCCCGGGTGTACGCGATCATCGTACCGCTTGCCGAGAAGCTCGGCGATTCGTCCAGCGAGCCCTCGGTGAGCACCCGCATGAGCTCGCGCTCGAGGTCCATGACGGCGATGCGGAAGTTGCCGTCCTGGCGATGGACGAAGGTCATCAGCCGGCCGTCCGTGGAGAGGTCCGGGCTCGCGTTGTAGCTGCCCTGGAAGGTGACCCGTTCCGCCTCGCCGCCATCGGCGGCGACGCGGTAGACCTGCGGGCTGCCACCGCGGTCGGAGGTGAAGTACAGGTGCTCGCCGTCCGGCGACCAGGCGGGCTCGGTGTCGATGCCGAAGTGCCGGGTCACCCGGCGGGGCTGCCGGTCACTGCCTGGCGTCAGGATGTAGATGTCCGGGTTGCCGTCCTTGGAGAGGGTCACCGCCAGGCGCTCGCCGTCCGGGGACCAGGCCGGGGCGCCGTTCAAACCGGGGTAGTCGGCCACCACCTCGCGCGCCCCGCTTGCCACCGTCTGCACGAAGATGCGCTGGTCGCGCCCGGACTCGAAGGAGACGTAGGCGATGCGCTCGCCGTCGGGAGACCAGTCCGGGGAGAGGATCGGCCGGCCCGAGGTGAGGATGGTCTGCGGCCCGTGACCGTCCGCCTGGGCGATCACGAGCTTGTGCTGCTGCTCGTCGCCGCTGCCCTCGACCTGGACGTAGGCGATGCGCGTATTGAAGCCGCCCGGGCGGCCGATCAGGCGCTGGAAGATCTCGTCGCTGATGGTGTGGGCGAGCGGGCGCAGGGCGTCGGCGTTGACGCGGAAGCGCTTGCCCTCCAGCCGGTCGCCGCCGTAGACGTCCAGCAGCTCGTAGCGGACCGTATAGCGGCCCTCGGCTCCGCCCTCGATGCGGCCCACCACCAGGCTGTCCGCGCCGAGGGCGCGCCAGTTCTGGAAGCGGACGTCCTCGAAACGGCTCGGCTGGCCGAGGTGGTTCTCCGGGTCGAGCGGGTCGAACAGGCCGCTGCGGTAGAGGTCGGCGCGGATGATCCCGGCCATGTCCGTTGTCGGCGGCACGGCGCCGGCGCCCACCTGAAAAGGCACCACCGCGATGGGCAGCGCGCCCTCGGCGCCGCCGGTGATCTCGATGCGCACCTGGCCCGCCGCCGGGGCGGCCAGTGCGAGGGCGAGGAGCAGGCACAGCAGCCGCAACATGAGGTCCCCCTTGCCGTGGGTCTTGGCCCGTCGCCATTGCGGGCGGCGGGTAGTGTAAGCCAGCTGTTCACTCATCGGGGCGGAACTCGAATCGCACGCCCTGGCGATAGGGAGCGGCGAGCTCGGGGTCGTCGGGCATTGGCAGCGGGTCGGCGCGCAGGACGGCCGTCTCCGCCGAGCGGTCGAAGGCGGGGTTGCCGCTGCTCTCCACCACGCGGGCTTCGAGCACCGTGCCACCGGCGCCGAGCCGGACCTCCACCACGCAGGACAGCCCATCCGGGGTGCCTGCGGGGCGGGTCCAGCTGCGCCGGACCTTGTCGCGGATGGCGGCATCGTACTGGCTGCGGGCCTGGGCGATGCGCCGCTCGCGGGCGGCCTGTTCCCGGGCCTCGGCTTCACGCCGCATCTCCTCGCGGAGCGCCTGCTCGCGCTCGCGTCGCGCCTGTTCCTCGGCTTCGCGCCGGGCCTGCTCCTCGGCCTCCCGGCGTGCCTGTTCCTCCGCCTCGCGCCGGGCCTGCTCCTCGGCCTCCCGGCGTGCCTGTTCCTCCGCCTCGCGCCGAGCCTGCTCCTCGGCCTCCCGGCGCGCCTGCTCCTCGGCTTCGCGGCGGGCCTGTTCCGCGGCCTCCTGTTCCCGGCGCGCCTGCTCCGCGGCCTCGCGCTCCCGCCGTGCCTGTTCCTCGGCCTCGCGCCGGGCCTGTTCGGCAGCCTCGCGCTCGCGTCGCGCCTGGGCTTCCGCTTCCTGGCGCGCCTGCTCCTGCGCCTCCCGCTCGCGCCGGGCCTGCTCGGCCGCCTCGCGTTCCCGCTCGGCCTGCGCGGCGGCCTCCTCGGCGGCCTGACGCTCCGCCTCGCGCTCGGCCTCGAGGCGCGCCTGCTCCTCGCGCAGGGCCTCCAGCCGCTCCTGTTCCGCCTGCCGCTGAGCCTCCAGCTCCGCCAGCGCCTCCTCGCGCTCACGCCGCTGCGCCTCGCGCTCGGCCTCCAGCCGCTCCACGGCCTGCTCCACCTCCTGCTCCTCCACGGCGATGGCCTGGATCGCCTCGCCGTCGTCGTCCGCGCCCCGGGTGGTGGGCGCGAGGTTGAGGCTCAGCGCGAACAGCCCGAGGAGGGCGACGTGGGCGAGTATCGAGTAGAAGACGTAGAGAAGATCGCGGCCGGCCATGCTCAGCCCTCCGCCGGCGGCTGCGTCATCAGCCCCACCTGAGGGACGCCGGCCTGCTTCAGCGCGGCCATGATCTCGATCACCCGGCCGTAGGGCACCCCGGCGTCCCCGCGCACCAGTACCGGTGTCTGGGGCTGCTCGCGCATCACGGCAGTGACGTTCACCACCACCTCCCGGGCGGAGACCGGCTCATCGTCCGCCTGGGCGCCGATGCTGAGGTAGAAGCGGCCCTCCCGGTCCACCTCCACGATCACCGGCTCGCGCTCCTCCTGGGGCAGCGGCTCGCTGCCGGCCTGGGGCAGCTCGATCTCCACGCCCTGGTAGAGCAGCGGCGCGGTCACCATGAAGATCACCAGCAGCACGAGCATGACGTCGATGTAGGGGACGACGTTGATCTCCGCCATCGGCCGGCGGCGCGTGCGACGGGTACCGGCAGTGATGCCTCCCTTCACCGGTGCCTCCCTACTCCGCCGCGCTCGCGCGCGGCAGGTTCTGGCTGTGCACGTGGCGCTGCAGGATGCTGGTGAACTCCTCGACGAAGATCTCGTAGCGGTTGGTGAGCCGCTCGATCTGGCTGGCGCAGCGGTTGTAGGCAATCACCGCCGGGATCGCGGCAAACAGGCCGAGGGCGGTGGCGATCAGGGCCTCGGCGATGCCCGGCGCAACCGTGGCCAGCGTCGCCTGCTGCATGTTCCCGAGCGCGCGGAAGGAATTCATGATGCCCCAGACCGTGCCGAACAGGCCGACATAGGGGCTGGTGGAGCCCACGGTGGCGAGGAACGGCACGTAGGCCTCGAGCTGGTCCAGCTCCCGGGTGAGCGAGACCCGCATCGCCCGGTGCGACGCCTCGACGGTGGATTCCGCGCCCGCCTGCTGCTTGCGCATGCGCGAGAACTCGCGGAAGCCGGCACGGAAGATCCGCTCCATGCCGCCGGTCTCCTCGTGGGGCTGGCTGACCTGGCTGTAGATCTCGGCGAGATTGCCGCCGGACCAGAAGCGGTCCTCGAATTCCTCGGCCCCGGACTGCGCCTGACGCAGCGCCCGGTGCTTGCGGAAGATCAGGGCCCAGGAGGTCACCGAGGCCGCGAGCAGGATGAGCATCACCAGCTGGACGACGAGGCTCGCCTCCAGCACCAGGTGCATGATGGAAAGGTCAACCGACATCGTCGAGCCTCGTGCAGATCTCTGGGGGCAGCGGCCGCGGCCGGCCCGTGGTGTCCATGCAGACCACCTCGACCCGCCCCCGACAGAGGGTGGCCTCCGCGGGCGCCAGGGCGTGGGTCTCCTGGTGAAAGCAAAGCCGCGCCCGGCCCCGGCGGGCGGCCCGGGTGAGCACCTGCAGCCGGTCGTCCAACCGCGCCGGCGCGAGGTAGTCCACGCTCAGGGAACGGACCACGAACAGCCGCCCGGTACGCTCGGTGAGCTCGGCCTGGCCGAAGCCGAGCGCCCGCAGCCATTCGGTGCGCCCGCGCTCGAACCAGCGCAGGTAGCTCGTATGGTAGGCGACGCCTCCGGCATCCGTGTCCTCGTAGTACACGCGCAGGGCGAGGGTGTGCGGCGCGGTGGGCTGATCGTGCAAGCCGTCCGTCCATCCCCGCGTGGCGCAGCCATCACCGGGTGCCGGCGATCACGTTCGGGCGGGGAATAATTTGTTGCCATCTCCAGAAGATGCAGCGCATCGCTCAGACGGAACACTAAACATCCGGGGCCCTCGGCGCAAGCCGGAAAAAGCGGACCCCCGGCCGCCCTGCGGCGACCGGGGGTCTGTCTGTAGAAGGCACCTGCAGGCCGGAATGAGGGGGTGACGGGGCTTTCGAACACCTGCAGGTGCGTAACCGTGGCGGGCCTCGCGGTGGCCCGCCTTGTCCTGCAGGTAGCAAACGCCGTGCCAGGATCCTCATCTCGCTGTTCTGTCAGGTTTTCTGACAATTTCTGCCGCCGTCGACGGCGCTGGAGCCGGTTCAGCTGTTGCCGGCGGGAGACGGGCGGGAGGGGCAGCGGGGGCTGTGCCGGCCCTCACGGGCAGAAATCCAGCCGTGCGGCGGGCGATCAGGCGGTCTGCGCGGCGGCGGCCCGCGCTGTCGCCGGATGGCGACAGGCCGGGGGGTCAGCGTGCCTGCTTGAACAGGCTCGGGTTGAGGTCGTGCCGGTTCAGCAGCTTGTAGAACTCGGTCCGGTTGCGCCGGGCGAGGCGCGCGGCCTGGCTGACGTTGCCCTCGGTGATCTGCAGCAGCTTCACGAGGTAGTCGCGCTCGAAGTCCCGTCGGGCGTCGGCGAAGGCAGGCAGGCCCGGGGTGTCATCGCGCAGGGCGCTCTGGACCAGGTCGTCCGGCACGATGGGGGCCGTGGAGAGTATTGCCGCCTGTTCCACGACGTTGTAGAGCTGGCGGATATTGCCGCGCCAGGGCGCGCTCACCAGCCGCTCCATGGCCTCGGGGGCGAAGCCGCGCAGGCGCTTGCCGTACTTGGCGGCGAGCTGGGAGAGAAAGTGGTTGGCGAGGAGCGGGATGTCCTCGCGGCGCTCGGCGAGCGGCGGCAGCGACAGGCTGACCACGTTCAGGCGGTAATAGAGGTCCTCGCGGAAGCGGCCTTCGGCCATCTCGTCCTCGAGGTCCCGATGGGTGGCGGAGATGATGCGCACGTCCACCGGCAGGGCGCGGGTGGAGCCCACCGGGCGGATCTGCTGCTCCTGGAGCACCCGGAGCAGCTTCACCTGCAGCGACAGGGGCATGTCGCCGATCTCGTCGAGGAACAGCGTGCCCCCGTCGGCGGCCTTGAACAGCCCCTCGTGATCGCTGGTGGCGCCGGTGAAGGCGCCCTTCCTGTGGCCGAAGAGCTCCGACTCCAGAAGGTTCTCCGGGATGGCACCACAGTTGACCGCGACAAAGGCCCCATCGGCGCGGCGGCTCGCCTGGTGCACGGCGCGGGCGAGCAGTTCCTTGCCGGTGCCGCTGTCGCCGTGGATGAACACGCTCGCCTCGCTTGGCGCCACCATGCGCGCGCGCTGCAGGACGTCCTCCATCGCCGGCGAGCGGGTGAGGATGTGGGCGCGCCAGGCCTCGTTCTCGCTCTCGGTGGCCTCGCTCCGGGCGCCGGAGAGGCGGATCGCGCTCTCCACCTGCTCGAGCAGCGCCGGCGCCTCGAAGGGCTTGGGGATGAAGCCGAAGACGCCGCTCTTGGTGGCCTCGACGGCATCCGGTATGGAGCCGTGGGCGGTGAGGATGATCACCGGCAGGTTGGGATGACGCCGGCGCAGGTTCTGGAACAGCGTCATGCCGTCCATGCCGTCCATGCGCAGGTCGGTGATGACCAGATGCGGGCGCACGCCGGCCACGTTGGCCAGGGCCTCCTCGCCGCTCTCCGCCGTGGCCACCTCGTAGCCCTGGGAGCGCAGCCGGATACAGAGCAGGCGCAGCACGCCCGGGTCGTCGTCGACGACGAGAATGCGGTGGCCAGTGGTCATGGTCAGTTCCCCTGCGAGCGGTCTCGCTCCTGGATGCTGCGCTCGATGGCCTTCAGGCCCTCCAGCTGCTCGCGCAGTCGTTCGTTCTCCGCGCCCAGAGCCTCCACGCGGGACTCGGCCTCACTGAGCCGCTGCCGCAGCTCCGCCGCCGTGCTCGCGCCGCTGCGCCGGGCGTCGAGCAGATCCCCCAGCAGCCCGGCGAGATGGGCGCGGGCCGGCTCCACGCTGCCGCCGGTACAGGGGGCGAGGCGCCGCTCGATGTCCCCCGCCTGCTCTGGTGGCAATCGCAGCCGCAGGATAGCAGAGCGCAGCCGCGCCTCGGAGCACCCGGGGGCGCTCGCCCGCGGCTCCAGCGCCTCGGCCCGCTCGCGCAGCGCCTCCGGCCCGAGTCCGTCGCTGCGCGCATAGAAGGCGAGCAGATCCAGCGCCACCGGCTGCGGGCGCGGGCGCGGGGCCGGCGCCTCCGCGTCCGGTTCACGCCCGTCGGCTCCCTCCGGCAGCTCGATCGGCAGGTTCTGGCAGCCGGCCAGCAGTACGCCGGCCAGCGCCGCCGGGATCAGTCCCCGTCGCATGGCACGCTCACACTCCCCGGCCGGCCGCGGCCGGCGGTCCTCATTCCCGTTGTTCCCGGACTGCCGGCAGCTGGCGCGGCAGGCTGATGCGCAGGCAGGCACCACGCTCGTGGCCCTCCACCACCTCCAGGCGGCCGCCATGCGCCATCACGTACTCCCGCGCGATGGACAGTCCGAGCCCCGACCCCTTCACGTAGCCCCTCGGCTGGGTGCGCCCCTGATAGAACGCCTCGAATATCCTATCGCGATCGTCCTCCGGTATGCCGGGCCCTTCGTCCGCCACCTCGATGGTCGCCGTGTGCCCGGTCTGTGCGGTAGCGATGCGCAGCCGCCCACCCTCCGGAGAGAAGCGCACCGCGTTCGAGACCAGATTGTCGATCACCGTGTGCAGCTTGCCGCGGTCGGCGGTGAGCTCGCACTGCCCCGTGTCCAGCTCCACCGCCAGGGCCTTGCTGCGGATTGCCGGCTTGTGGTCCTGTAGCACGGCGTCCACGAGGGAATCTGCCGAGACGCTCTCAGCATTCAGGCTCGGACGCTGTGACTGGGTGCGCGAGAAATCGATCAGATCCTCGATCAGCCCCTGCAGCCGCCGGCCGCTGTCGGTGAGGATCTCCGCGATCTCGCGCTGCTCGGCGTTGAGCGGGCCCACTGTCTCCTCGCGCAGCAGGTCGCCGCTTTCGCGAATGGCGGTGAGCGGTGTCTTCAGCTCGTGGGAGACGTGGCGCAGGAAGCGTGTCTTCTGGGCCTCGAGCTCGATCAGCCGCTGGCGCAGCCACTCCAGGCGCTCGCCCACGGCACGCAGGTCGTCCGGCCCGCGCACGCGGATGGGCTGCTCGAAGCGGCCGTCGCCGAGCTGGCGAATGGCCTGGTTGACCTGCCGTACCGGGCGCGAGATGAGCACGGTAAAGAGCCCGGAGGAGACCAGCGTCAGCGGGATCAGGGCGATGGCCATCCAGAACAGCCACTGCTGGGCGGTGGCCGCGGTGCGCTGGAGGACGTCCACCTCGCGGTCGATGAGCTCGCTGCTGTTGGCCCGGATGCCGTCGGCCAGCGTGCGCAGGTCGGCGAACAGGGCGCCGAGCTGCTCCTGGCTCGGCGGCCCGAAGGCCGGTTCCCCGCCCTCTACCGCCGGCAGGGGTGGGGCGGCGACCAGCGGCGGCTCCGGGCCGGAGGCGGTGAGCGGGGGGACGACGAAGCTCCGCAGCCGGCGGTAGAGGGCCTCCTCGCGCTCGCCGATCGCCGCGATGGGCTGCTGATGCGCGGGCTCCGGGTTGAGGCGGGCGAGACGCTCCACCAGCCCCTGAAACTGTTCGTGGTTCTCACGGTAGACGTCGAACAGCGCCGGGTCGCCGAGCAGCACGAACTGGCGGGCGGTCCGCTCCATGGCGGTAAGCGATTCCGACAGGCTGCGGCTGCTCTGCACCGCGCGTACGGCGTCGTAGACCGCGGTGCGCGCCTGCTCCGAGAGCCGGTCGACGTAGACACCGCCGAAGCCGAGCGCGAGCAGCAGCGGCAGGGCCACGACCCCGAACCCGACCAGGATCAGCCCAAGGGTGGAACGCAGACCGGGCAGGCGCATGCCCGTCAGCTCCGTGCCAGGGTCACGGCCATGTCAGTCGTCCGCGAACAGGTCCGGGAGCACCTCGTTGCCCCGCGGCGGGGGCGTGCGGCCGAAGTGCAGATAGGCGTTGCGCGTCGCCATGCGCCCGCGCGGGGTGCGGTGCAGATAGCCCTGCTGGATCAGGAACGGCTCGATGACGTCCTCGATGGTGCCGCGCTCCTCGCCGATGGCCGCGGCCAGGCTCTCCACGCCCACCGGCCCGCCGTCGAACTTCTCCAGGATGGCCAGCAGCAGGCGCCGGTCCTGCATGTCGAAGCCGTTGTCGTCCACCTTGAGCAGGTCCATGGCGGCACGGGCCACTTCCAGGCTGATGCGCCCGTCGGCGCGCACCTCGGCGTAATCGCGCACCCGGCGCAGCAGCCGGTTGGCGATGCGCGGAGTGCCGCGGGAGCGGCGTGCGATCTCGCCGGCGCCGCCGGCGTCGATGGCCAGCGCGAGCAGGCTCGCCGAGCGCTCGACGATGGCGGTGAGCTCCTCCACCGAGTAGTACTCCAGCCGCTGCACGATGCCGAAGCGGTCCCGCAGGGGCGAGGTCAGCAGGCCGGCGCGGGTGGTGGCGCCCACCAGGGTGAACGGCGGCAGGTCGAGCTTGATGGAGCGCGCCGCCGGGCCCTCGCCGACGAGGATGTCGATCTTGCAGTCCTCCATGGCCGGGTAGAGGACCTCCTCCACCACCGGCGAGAGGCGGTGGATCTCGTCGACGAAGAGCACGTCGCCGGGCTCGAGGTTGGTGAGCAGGGCGGCGAGATCCCCCGGGCGGTCGATCACCGGGCCCGAGGTCTGGCGCAGGTTCACGCCGAGCTCGTGGGCGATGATGTGGGCGAGGGTGGTCTTGCCGAGGCCAGGGGGGCCGAAGACCAGCACGTGATCCATGGCCTCGCCGCGCCCGCGCGCGGCGTGGACGAAGATCTCGAGCTGCTCCCGGACCGCGGCCTGGCCGACGTAGTCGGCCAGCCGGCGCGGCCGGATGGCCCGGTCGACGGCCTCGTCCTCGCCGCTGGCCTCACCGCTGACGATGCGGTCGTTCTCGATCATCGCGCCACTCCCGGTCAGCGCACCGCCTTCTGCAGGGCAGCGCGAATCAGCGTCTCACTGCTCTGCCCCTCGGTGTCCAGCCCGTCCAGCAGCCGGCTGGCCTCGGCCGGCTTGTAGCCGAGCGCCACCAGTGCGCTCGCCGCCTCGCTGCGGGCGTCGTCGGCGGGTGCCGCCGGGGCTACCCCCGGCATGCCGGCGCCGCCCGCTGCCGGGGCCGCGCCCAGGCGGTCCTGCATCTCCATGACCAGGCGCTCGGCGGTCTTGCGCCCGACGCCTGGCAGCCTGGTGAGAGTGGCCGTGTCCCGCTGCTGCACACAACGCCGGAACTCGCCGGCGCTGATGCCGGACAGCAGGCCCAGAGCCAGCTTCGGGCCAACGCCGCTCACCCGGATCAGGCTGCGGAACAGCGCCCGCTCGGCCTCGGTCAGGAAGCCGAACAGCACCGGAGCCTCGTCTCGCATGGCGAGGTGCACGCGCAGGGTTACCCGCTCGCCGGCGGCCGGCAGCTCATAGAACGTGGACATGGGTGCCTCGACCTCATAGCCCACGCCCTGCACGTCCACCAGCAGCCAGGGCGGCTGCTTGTCGATGAGGGTGCCCTGCAGGCGGCCGATCATGGCGCTCTACTCTCTCCCGTCGGTTCAGCGCGCGGCGAGCCGCGCCGCCATGCGATCGTGCTGGGCGTGGCAGAGGGCGATCGCGAGCGCGTCCGCCGCGTCCTCCTGCAGCCGGCCCTCGAGGCCGAGGATCATCCGCACCATATAGGCCACCTGGCGCTTGTCGGCGGCGCCGCCGCCCACCAGCGCCTGCTTTACCGCCCGCGGGCCGTACTCGCTCACCGGCAGACCGTGGCTGGCGCAGGCGCAGATGGCCGCACCCCGGGCCTGCCCCAGCTTGAGGGCGGAGTCGGCGTTGCGGTTGACGAACACCTGCTCGATGGCCGCCTCGCCGGTGCCATGCTCGGCGATGAGGGCGCCCAGACCCTCGAAGATGGTGCGCAGCCGCCCCGGGAAGGCCCCGTCACCGGCCTGGATGACGCCGCTGGCGACATACCGGCTCTGCCCGCCATGCAGCTCCAGCACGCCGAAGCCGGTGCGCCGGGAGCCGGGGTCGATGCCGAGGATGCGGCGCGGCCCGGCGTTGCCCACGGTGCGTTCAGGCCTCCTCGTAGGCGGAGGCCTGAACGTCCGCATTGGTGTAGACGTGCTGGACGTCGTCCAGGTCCTCGAGGCGCTCGATCAGGCGCAGGGTCTTCGCGCCCTCGTCCTCGCCCACGGCGACCGTGGTCTCCGGGCGCATGGTCACCTCGGCATCCGCCGGCTCGAGGCCGGCGGCGGTCAGGGCCTCGCGCGCCGCCGTGAACGCCTCCGGGGCGGTCAGCACCTCGAAGGAGCCGTCGTCGTTGCTGACCACGTCCTCGGCGCCGGCCTCCAGGGCGGCCTCCATCAGGGCGTCCTCGTCGGTGCCCGGGGGGAACAGCAGCACGCCCCGTTGCTGGAACAGGAAGGCCACGCAGCCGTCGGTGCCGAGGTTGCCGCCGTGCTTGCTGAAGGCGTGGCGGACCTCGCTCACGGTGCGATTGCGGTTGTCGGTCATGCAGTCGACCATGATCGCCACACCGCCCGGGCCGTAGCCCTCGAACCGGGCCTCCTCGTAGGCGGCGCCGTCGTCGGTCCCGGCGCCGCGGGCGGCGGCGCGCTCGATCTTGTCCTTCGGCATGTTCACCGCGAGCGCGCGGTCGATGGCGAGCCGCAGCCGCGGGTTGGCGTCCGGGTCGTCCCCGCCCTGGCGCGCGGCCACCGTGATCTCCCGGATCATCTTGGTGAAGATCTTGCCCCGCTTGGCGTCCTGCGCCTTCTTGCGGTGCTGGATATTCGCCCACTTGCTGTGTCCGGCCATGGTCCTCCCCGCTCGGCTCGACAGCCTGCCTTCAAGCCCGCAAGCCTAGCATGAGCGGGCCTTGCGCCGGATGGCGAGTCCTCCTGTGCAGGCGATGCCTTCGAGGGTCGGGTTGAACACAACGACACAACGGGCACAACGATGCACAACGTCAGAGGTGAGGGACTGGCTGTGGGACTGCCGTCGGATGATTCCGGTCACCTGCCTCGCAAGCCAATTGCTCTTCGTTGTGCTCCGTTGTGTTCGTTGTGTCGTTGTGTTGAACCCTACCCTGGGAATCGGCAGCTACCCCCCAAGCCCGGGGACGCGGAAGTCGGTCCACGGGAGGGTGGCGTGGCGGCCGAGGGCGTGGCGGTGGTTGGCGAGCCAGGCATCGGCGCGGTCGCGGCCGCGGGCGTGGAGCTGAGTGAGGAAGCCCCAGTCGGCGTTCATCGAGCTGGCCTGGCCGAAGCCGGTGAAGGCGTCGTCGGCGCTGATGCGGTGCAGGCGGGTGCGGCGGGCGAGCCACGGCCGGAGTTCGGCGCAGAGCTCGAGCTCGCGCAGCAGCCCGGCGTTGAAGGTGAGGTCGCTCGCGCGCAGCGTGATCTCCTCGGCGGTGGTGGGCACGGTCTCGCTCCAGCTCTCCTTCAGCTGCACCAGCATCAGGTCCCGGCTGCCGCCGGCGCGCAGCAGCGGCAGCAGCGGCGGATTGCTGCTGTAGCCGCCGTCCCAGTAGTACTCGCCGTCGATGGCCACGGCCTGGAACAGCATGGGCAGGCAGGCGGAGGCCTGCAGCGCCTCGCTGGTGACGTCGCGGTTGCCGAACAGCCGCAGGCGGCCACTGTGCACGCTGGTGGCGGAAACGAACAGCCGGGGCGCGCTCGGGTGGCGCAGGGCATCGAAGTCGACACTGTCGGCGAGAACCCCGGCCAGGGCGTTGAAGCCACCGGGATTCAGCTGATAGGGCGAGGCCATCCGGGAGACCGTGCGCAGCATCACCAGGGCCGGGCTCTGGTCGCCGGCGAGCAGGCCGCTCGCCGCCATGCCGGTGCTGCGCGCGGCGTCGCTGACTCGCCGCCAGAAGGCAGCGAGGGCTTCGCGGGCGCCCTCGGCGCCCCCCCCGGGTCCAGCCGCTGGCGGTCACGGCGGCGTTAAGCGCCCCGGCGCTGGCGCCGCTCAGCGCCGCCAGGCGCACGTCCCGCTCCTCCAGCAGCCGGTCGAGCACGCCCCAGGTGAAGGCCCCGTGGGCACCGCCGCCCTGCAGGGCGAGCAGCAGCGGCCGGCGTCCGGGTAGCCAGCGCCAGGCCCGGCGGGCCAGGGCGCCGCCGGGTGGGGACGGCGATGACTCAGGCATTGGCCTCCCTTGCCGATATGGCGATCAGTGGGCACGGACGCGGGATGCATGGCCGCCGGCGGGCCCGGGCCCTGTGCTAATGTCGAGCAGGATACCCATCCGGGCAGAAGATGGGTCGAACGGGTTCTCATGCTGGGGGTTGCCGATAACGATGAGCACTGGAGTCGCGCCGCAACTGCTGGAGACGGTGGTACCGCTGCGGGAGCTGGACGACGACGGCCTGCAGACCCTGGCCGCCGAGGCCGAGCTGGTGGACGTGGGCGGGCGCAGCGTCATCTTCCGTGCCGGCCAGGAGGAGGACTGGCTCTACTACGTCCTCTCCGGCGAGGTGATCCTCGTGGATGCCGACGGCGGCCAGCGCAGCGTCGTCGGCATGGGCGACGTGGCCGTCGCCGAGGAGCCGCTCGGCTTCGAGGCGCCCTATGCCGTCAACGCGCTCGCCCGCACCGAGGTGCGCCTGATTCGCCTTGCCCGCTCGCGGGTGCTGGAGCAGCTGGAGAGCCAGCGGCTGCCGGACTACGAGGTCGGTGCCGTCGGGGGGGACAGCGCTGGCGCCGACGGGCTGTTCGCCGGGCTCGTGCAGGATCTCATGGAGGACCGTCTCGAGCTGCCGAGCATGCCGGACATCGCCGTACGCGTGCGCCAGGCGGTGAGCGACGAGAAGAGCAACGCCGCCACGGTCACCAAGATCATCCAGGCCGATCCGGTGGTCGCCGCGCGCGTGCTGCAGGCGGCGAACAGCGCGCTCTACGGCGGCCAGCGCTCGGTGGACAGCCTCAACCAGGCGGTGGTGCGGCTCGGCCTGCGCAACGTCCGCGAGCTGGTGATGGCGGTGACCATGCGCGAGGTCTTCAAGACCCGCCATCCGCTGCTCAACCGGCGCATGGTGGAGCTGTGGATGCACAGCACGCTGGTGGCCTCGGTGGCGGCGGTGCTGGCCCGGCGCCTGGGCAGCGGCTTCGATCCGGACCGGGCGCTGCTGGCCGGGCTGGTGCACGACATCGGCGTGGTGCCGATGATCGGCCACGCGGGCGACTACCCCGAGCTGGCCGAAGACCCGACGCGTCTCGAGGAGGCCATCGGCCGCTACCGCGGCGACGTTGGCTCGATGATCCTGCGGCGCTGGAACTTCCCCGACGACATGATTGCAGTGGTGCTGGATGCCGAGGACTGGACCCGCGCCGGGGAGGGCAAGGCAGACTACGCCGACCTCGTCATCGCCGCCCAGCTGCAGACCTACGCCGGCACGCCGGATGCCGGCCGCTATCCGGATCTTGACGGCCTGCCGGTGGCGGCGCGCCTCGGCCTTGCCGCCGCCGGCGTCACCCAGCAGGAGCCGATCCTCGAGGAAGCGCGGGAGGAGATCGCCGAGGTGCAGAAGCTGCTCATCGGCGGCTGAGACCTGACAACACTTCCGAAACGATTGGTATGGGTCAGGGCTGCTTCTCGCGCAGCGCCCGGCGCAGGACCTTGCCCACGGGCGTTTTCGGCAGCTCCGGCAGGAACTGGATCCGGCGCGGCACCTTGTAGGCGGTCAGGCTGTGCCGGCACCACTCGCGCAGGGCGTCGGGCTCGAGGTCGTTGCCGTCGGCGACGATGTAGGCCACCACCTGTTCGCCCCCTTCCATCGCCGGCTGCCCGACCACGGCGGCCTCGAGCACCCTGGGATGGGTCAGCAGCACGTTCTCCACCTCCGCCGGGAAGACGTTGAAGCCGCTGACGTCGATCATGTCCTTGCGGCGGTCCACGATGCGCAGATAGCCGCGCTCGTCGAGGACGGCGATATCGCCGGTGTGCAGCCAGCCGTCCTCCAGTGCCTGGGCGGTCTCCTGCGGGCGCTGCCAGTACCCCTGCATCACCTGCGGTCCGCGTACCAGCAGCTCGCCGGGCCGACCGGGCGCGGCCTCGGTGCCGTCATCGCCGACCAGCCGCACCTCGGTGCCGGGTAGCGGCAGTCCGATGGTGCCGAGGCGCACCTCGCCGCGGGGCGGGTTGACCGTGACCACCGGGCTCGTCTCCGAGAGCCCGTAGCCCTCGCAGATCGGGCTGCCCACGAGCGAGTGCCACTCGGTGGCCACCTGGGGATGCAGCGCGGTGCCGCCGGCGATGCTGAGATCGATGCTGGTGGGCGGGCTGGCGCGGAACCACGGCTCGCGCAGCAGGCCCTGGAACAGGGCGTTGACCCCGGAGAACTTGGTTACTGCAAAGCGCTCGAAGGCCCGCCGCAACTTCGACGGTGGCCGCGGCGAGGGGCAGAGCACGTTGTGGCAGCCCGCCGCGAAAAAGACCAGGAGGTTAAAGGTGAAGGCGAAGATGTGGTAGAGCGGCAGGGCGGTCAGGACCACGTCCTCGCCGCGGCGGATCGCCGGTCCCGCCACCGTGTCCACCTGGGCGAGATTCGCCAGCAGGTTGCCGTGGGTCAGCGCCGCGCCCCTGGCGACCCCGGTGGTGCCGCCGGTGTACTGGAGCAGGGCGAGGTCCTGCGGGGTCAGGCTCACCGTCTGCAGCGGGTACCGGGCACCGCGCCGCAGCGCCTGCCGGAAGGGGGCTGCGCCCGCTGGCTGAGGCGGGCGCTCGCGGCGGACATGGCGCAGCACCGCATGCACCAGCCAGCGTCGGGGGGGCGGCATCAGGTCGGCGATGCCGAGGGTGACCACCCGCTCCACCGCGGTGCCCTCGAGGGCCTCGGCGAGCTTGTCGGCGAACAGGTCGATGATCACCAGCACGCGGGCGCCGGCGTCGGTGAGCTGATGGCGCATCTCCGGCGCGGTGTAGAGCGGGTTGACGTTAACGAGCACCGCGCCGGCGCGCAGTATGCCGAAGGCGGCCACGGGATAGCCGAGGCAGTTCGGCGTCTGCACCGCGACCCGGTCACCGGGACGGATGCCGGCGTCATGCTGCAGCCAGGCGGCGAAGGCGTCGGCCAGACGGTCGACGGTAGCGAAATCGAGGGTGCCGGTAAGGCCGTTGTCGAGGCACACGGAGAACGCCGGGGCGCGTGAGTAGCGCTGCGCCGTGCCGCGCACGAGCTCATCCAGGCTCGCCTCGGCCCGCGGGCGGAACGGCTCGTCGTAGCCGCCCACGGCACGCGAGGGTGCCGATGCGCCCGCCATGGGTTGCTCGACGCCGGTCATGCCTTGCTCTCCTCACTCGGGGCTGCGGCGTCGCCCGCAACCCCCTGATACACTGCCCGTCTTGGCGTCCGGGCGATGATCATGCACGACCATACGCTACCGTATCCATCCGATCCGGTACAGACCTTTGCCGCCCTGCGGGGCGGCTGGCCGCATGCGGTATGGCTGGACGGCGAGGCCGGCGGGCGCTTCAGCATCATGAGCGCCGATCCCCGGGAATTGCTCGTGAGCGTCGGCGGTCGCACCCGCATCACGCCGCGCGCGGGTGCCGCGCGTACGAGCGACGCAGACCCGCTGGCGCTGCTCGCCGAGCGGCTGGGGCCCAAACGCCCGGCGAGCGCGCCGCCGTTCTCTGGTGGCGCTATCGGCTACTTCGGCTACGAGCTCGGCCGGCGGTTGCAGGGGCAGCAGCCGGCGCTGCCGGATGGCCCCGAGATGGCAGTGGGCCTCTACGACTGGGCGCTGGTCATGGATCACCACGAGCGCCGGGCCTCGCTAAGGGGTGCGCCGCCAGCCGGCCTGATGGCGACCCTGCGCGCGGGTGCCCCACCTGGGGCGGTAGGAGACTGGGCGTCCACGGGGCCGGTGGCGGCGACGCCCGGGGAGGCCGGCTACCGCGAGGCCTTCCGCCGTGTGGCGCGCTACATCCGCGACGGCGACTGCTACCAGGTCAATCTCGCGCGCCGCTTCCAGGCGCCGGTGAGCGGAGACCTCCTGGCCGCCTACCGCTCCTTCCGGCGTCTTGCCGGCGGGCCGTTCGCCGCCTACCTGGAGCTGCCAGGCGGGCCTGTGCTGAGCGGCTCGCCGGAGCGCTTCCTCGCCCTGCGCGACGGCCAGGTGGAGACGCGGCCGATCAAGGGCACCCGGGCGCGCGGCAGCGACCCGGCGAGCGACGCCGCGGCCCGGGCGGCGCTCACCGACAGCAGCAAGGATCGGGCCGAGAACGTGATGATCGTCGATCTGCTGCGCAATGATCTTGGGCGCAGCTGTGCCACCGGCAGCATCCGGGTCCCCGAATTGTGCGCCGTGGAAAGCTTTGCCACGGTGCACCATATGGTCAGCGCGGTCACCGGTCGCCTCGCCCCCGGACGCCATGCCACCGACCTGCTGCGGGACTGCCTGCCCGGCGGCTCCATCACGGGGGCGCCCAAGTACCGGGCGATGGAGATCATCGAGGAGCTGGAAGGGGGGCCGCGTGGCGTCTACTGCGGCGCCATCGGCTACCTCGGTTTCGACGGCGCCATGGACACGAGCATCGCCATCCGCACCGCCACCGTCCGCGACGGCCGGCTCGAGTACCGGGCAGGGGGCGGCCTGGTGGCGGACTCCGAGTGTGCCGCCGAATTCGCCGAGACCGAGACCAAGGCGGCGGCCTTTCGGCGACTGATCCACGTGTCCCGTTTCGCCTGTTCCTTCTCACTCTGAGGCCCGCAGCGGCGCCAGCGCCAGGCGCCCCGACGACGGCGTAGCGAGGCCTACGTCGAGGAGGGGCAACGCCGCGCTGGCGCCGCTGCGGGCCTCCCTCCGGGCGTGCCGCTGCTGCGCGCTCGCGGCGTTGGCGTCGCTTGACGTGACCCGGCCACGCCGGCGCGCCGCCGCCTTGCGAGCGCGCAGCAGCGGCACGCAGAGTGAGAAGGAACTGGCGAAACGGGACACTGGATGGCCGCCGAACGGCTGTGCTGCGCATCGGCAACCCCCGGCTGACGCTGATATGATGCAGTGACGCAAAAGCCGACCGAGCACGGTCGGGAGCCCATCCGGCGCCTGGCGCCGGCAGCCAAGCAACGGGGAGAGCAGCAATGGAAGACGTCGTTATCGTAGCGGCCGGGCGCAGCGCGGTCGGAGCATTCGGCGGGGCGCTGGGCCAGGTGACCGCAGTGGAGCTCGGCGCGCAGGTGATCCGCGGCGTGCTCGAGCGCTCCGGCGTCGACGGCGAGCAGGTCGAGGAGGTGATCTTCGGCCAGGTGCTCACCGCCGCCGCGGGCCAGAACCCGGCCCGCCAGGCGGCGATTCACGCCGGCCTGCCGGTGACCTGCCCGGCCATGACCATCAACAAGGTCTGCGGCAGCGGCCTGAAGGCCACCCACCTGGCGAGCCAGGCGATCAAGCTCGGCGATGCCAGCGTCATCATCGCCGGCGGCCAGGAGTCCATGAGCACGGCGCCCCACGCGCTGCCCAAGTCCCGCACCGGCCAGCGCATGGGTGACTGGAAGCTCGAGGACACGATGATCAAGGACGGCCTGTGGGACGCCTTCAACGATTACCACATGGGCGTTACCGCGGAGAATCTGGTGCAGAAGCACGGCATCAGCCGCGAGGAGCAGGACGAGTTCGCGGCCCGCTCCCAGCAGCTGACGGAGGCCGCGCAGAAGGCCGGGCGCTTCCGTGACGAGATCATTCCCATCGAGATCCCGCAGCGCAAGGGCGACCCGGTCATCTTCGACGAGGACGAATTCCCGCGCCACGGCGTCACCGCCGAAGGCCTCTCCAAGCTGCGCCCCGCATTCGCGAAGGATGGCAGCGTGACTGCCGGCAACGCCTCCGGCATCAACGACGGCGCCGCTGCGCTGCTGATGATGTCCGCGAGTCAGGCCAGGGCGTTGGGCCTGGAGCCGCTGGCACGGGTGCGTGCGTACGCCAACGCCGGCGTGGAGCCATCGATCATGGGCTCCGGCCCGGTGCCGGCGACCCGCCGCTGCCTGGAGCGGGCCGGCTGGGGCATCGACGAGCTCGACCTGATCGAGGCCAACGAGGCGTTCGCCGGCCAGGCGCTGGCGGTGAGCAAGGAGCTCGGCTGGGACATGGAAAAGGTCAACGTCAATGGCGGCGCCATTGCCATCGGTCACCCGATTGGTGCCTCCGGTGCGCGCATCCTGGTGACGCTCCTCTACGAGATGCGCCGGCGGGACGTCAGCAAGGGCCTGGCGACGCTGTGCATCGGTGGCGGCCAGGGCGTCGCTCTCGCCGTCGAGCGCTAGCCCGCCTTGCTTGCCGATGCGCGAAGCGAGCGCTACGCGGGCCCGCCCGCCGGATCCGCGCCCGCAGGCGTGAATCGGTGAGGAAGGCGAGCTGAAGACCCTTCTGCCCGGTCGGCGCGCAGCCGCCGGCCGGGCCTGGCCAGGGAACACCCGATTCCATGTCTGAAACGCGGCTGATCAAGAAATATCCGAACCGCCGGCTCTACGACACGGCGATCAGCAGCTATATCACGCTGGCCGACGTCAAGCGTCTGGTGCTGGACGGCGTCGACTTCCAGGTGGTGGACGCCAAGACCCGCGCGGACCTGACCCGCACCATCCTGCTGCAGATCATCAGTGAGGAGGAGGAGGGTGGCGAGCCCATCTTCTCCAGCGAGCTGCTGGCCCAGATCATCCGTGCCTATGGCGGCAACATGCAGAACATGCTCACCAGCTATCTGGAAAAGAGCATGGAGCTGTGGTCCGAGCAGCAACGGGTGTTCCGTGAGCGCACCCGGCACTTCATGGACACCAATCCCATGCAGATGCTTACCCAGATCGCCGAGCGCAATCTCTCCATGTGGCAGGCGATGAGCGGCCTCGGCGGGGAGAAGAACGGCGAAGAGGACGAGCAGGGCGGAAAGGACGCCGGCAGCGACCGAGAGACCCCTCCGGAGTCCAAGCGCAGCAAGGGCGAGAGTCGCCGCCGACGCGGCTGAGGCGGCTGCGCAACATCCGGCATGCTGCAGGCATGCCGGATTCCTCCGCATTGACACCTCCCAATGCTGTCTCTATGATGCGACGCCACAATTGTGCGTCGCACAAGTTCCTGAATGCCGCCTGAAAAGCGGATTTCCGGCTCTTCCGCGGCGCGTCATCTCGGGGATGCTGCAGGGCATCCGTCCACAGGGTTCGGAGGTTGCAACATGACGGAGCGAGTCGCGCTGGTGACGGGGGGTAACGGGGGTATCGGCACGGAGATCTGCCGGCAGCTCTCCAGCGGGGGCTACCGCGTAGTGACCACCTGCGTAAACCCTGAAGCCGAAGGCGTCGAAGCCTGGGCGGCCGCTCTGCGCGAGGAAGGACACGATATCGGCTGGGTGCAGTGCAACGTCGCCGATTTCGACGCCTGCGCCCGCATGGCCACCGAGGTGGAGGCCGAGTTCGGCAGCGTCGACGTGCTGGTGAACGTGGCGGGCATCACCCGCGACGCCTTCCTGCACAAGATGGATGCGGACAACTGGCGCTCGGTGATCGACGTCAACCTGAACAGCGCCTTCAACGTGACCCGTCAGTTCGTCACCGGCATGCGCGAGCGCGGCTTCGGCCGCATCGTGAACATCTCCTCGGTGAACGGGCAGACCGGGCAGTTCGGCCAGACCAACTACTCCGCCGCCAAGGCGGGCATGCATGGCTTCACCATGGCGCTGGCGAAGGAAAGCGCGCCGAAGGGTGTCACCGTCAACACGGTCTCCCCGGGCTATGTGCGCACGTCCATGACCGACGCGATTCCGGATAAGGTGCGCGAGGCGATCATCGGCCAGATCCCCGCCGGCCGCCTCGGCGAGCCGCAGGATATCGCCCGTGCGGTGGCCTTCCTGGTGGCGGATGAGGCCGGCTACATCAACGGCGCCAACATTCCGGTGAACGGCGCGCTGTTCTGCAGCTTCTAAGCACGCACCCGGATGGCCGGCCTGCCGACGTCAGCGGCGGCAGGCCCGGTAAGCCAAGCCGGCCGGTGTTGCAGAGCAACATCGGCCGGGGAAAAAAACGGGAGACCTGGTCTCCCCGTTGAGTCAAGGCGCTCTTCTCCTCGGACCCGTCTGATCAGGGCTCAGCTCGTCCGATTTGGAGCGCTTCGGGGGCGATGGCTGCCTTCGCTCGTGTTGTTATGGCGGCAGCCGCCTCTCCTCCTCCCGGCCGCACGCACCTGGGGTTTCCTGGTGCCTCGATCGGCACTCTCTTATCGACCCGGGCTGTGTTTACTGCTGGGCATTGTAGCTGCAGACCCCTGCTCCGCAAGGGTTTTCGTTGCTGCGTCGCAGCAGCGGCCCGGCAGTCATTGCGCGGGCTGGTCAGGTCCAGCGGTGTGCAGCCAATCGACGAGCGCCGGATACAGCTCGCGATGGGCGCGGCCGCCGATGAAGAGCCCCAGGTGACCGCCGGGCAGGGCGTGGTCGCGGCAGGGGCCGCGCACCAGCTCCGTCACGGCCCGCGCCGCCGCCGGGGGCACCAGATGGTCGTCCAGGGCGTAGGCGTTGAATACCGGGCAGCGCACCGCCTCCGGCCGCACCGGCATGCCATCCAGACGCAGCTCGCCCTGGGCGAGGGCATTGCGCTGGTAGATGTCGCGCGCGAACTGGGCAAAGGCCTGGCCGGCCTGGTCCGGGCCGTCGTACATCCAGCGCTCCATGCGCAGGAACTCCGCGAGCGTCTCGTCGTCGGCATCGGCGAGCCGGGCGAGGCCGGCGTAGCGCTCGATGCCGAGGGCGAAAGGCTTGAGCGCGGAGAACACCGCGGCGAGGCCCGGTCCGCTCGGATTGCCCGCGGCGCCGACCAGGGCATCGAAGTCGATGCCGCGGGCGAGCCGCGCCAGCGGGTCCCCCGGCGTGCCGGTATCCACGGGCGTGGCGAGCAGGGTAAGGCTGCGGACGCTGGCCGGTGCCAGGGCGGCATGGCAGAGGGCCAGCACGCCACCCTGGCAGACGCCGAGAAGATGCGGGCGCTGCCCGCCGTGGCGGCCGGCAATGTGCGCCACCGCCTCGGTCAGGTCGCCGAGGATGTAGTCCTCCAGGCCCAGAAACCGGCGCGCGGGACCGGGTGGATGCCAGTCCAGCAGGTACACGCTATGGCCCCCGGCAGCCAGCCGGCGCAGCACTGATCGCTCGGCGCTCAGGTCCAGCAGATGCGGCCGGTTGACCAGGGAATACACCACCAGCAGCGGGGTGGCGCCTGCCTCGCCGTAGCGGTGGAGCACCGCGTTCTCGGTCTCGCCGGCGCGCACGGCAGGGGTGACGCCCTCGCCCGGTTCCGGCAGGCGACCTAGCCGGCCGACCGCCCGGGCCAGGCGTTGCAGGGAGGCGTCCGCCGCGGTCATTGCCCTGGGGGTTCCCCGGCCATCTCCCGGCGCAGGGCGTGGATCTCCTCGCGCAGCGCGGTGATGTCGCGGCGGTGCCGCCGACGCTGCCGCTGCAGCTCGGCGGCGAGGTCGTCCAGGCCACGCGCCGAGGGCAGGCCCAGGGCCTCGAGGCCGTCGTCGGTAATGCTGCGCAGCGTGCCCGTCAGCTCGCTCCAGCGGTTCACAAGGGCGGCCATGGCGGACTGGGTTGCGTCCTCGGCGAGCCAGCGCTCGTACCGCGGCTCGGCGGTGTCGCACCACAGCCGGGCCAGGGTGAGGGCATCGGCGTCCGGCGGTGCCTCATCCAGCGCGCGCCGGTAGGCACCGACGCATTCGCCGGTGAGCACGGTTACCCGGTCGAGGTAGGTGGCCAGGGCCGAGCGGTAAGCCTGCAGCTGCACCGGCAGGCGCGCATAGCGTTCGCTGCGCGCGCCGCCCGGCCCGAGGGGCGGCAGTCCCTCCCGTCCGAGGGGGCTGGCCTGCGCCAGGGCCTCCATGGCCTCCAGCCAGCGCGCGACCCCGGTGTGCAGTGTCTCGGCGCCGGCGTCCTGGCGCTCGCGCGCGGCTGCCAGCGCCGCTTCCACCCGCTCGGCCGCGCTCTGGCCGTCACCCGCGCGCAGCGCCTCGGCACTGTCCTCGAACAGCCGCCATACCCCGAGCGGGTCGGCGGTGTTCGGCCACAGCGCCTCCAGCATCTCGGCCCAGCTGCCCAGGCGTTCGCCGCTCTGCGCCGTCATGAGTGTCCCCAGCCAGAGAGGCCGACATCCTACCACTGGGCGGGTGGCCGCACCGATGCGCAGCAGCACCCGGGTGCCGGCTACCCGGGCGGGGCGATGGCCGACTCCCAGCGCTCGCGCAGGGCATCGGCCCGCGCGCGCTGGCTGCCCGAGGCCGATGGACTGATCCGGTCCAGCTGCGAGAGGCCCGCCCGCAGGTCGCCCTGGACGGCGTAGTACTGGGCCATGGACAGGGCGGACTCGGCCTCGTCGTTGGCGGCGCTGGCCGCGCGGGCCCGCAGCCGCCAGAGTTCCGGGGCGTCGGGATTGTCGCGGGTCAGCTGGCTCGCCACGGCCAGCCCCTGGGCGGGGCGGCCGGCCGCGAGCAGGATCTCCACCCGGCGATAGGCGAGGGCAGGATCCTCGGGGAACAGGCTGAGCCCCTCCTCGAGCCAGTCCAGT
This sequence comes from Spiribacter halobius, assembly GCF_020883455.1. NCBI lineage: Bacteria > Pseudomonadati > Pseudomonadota > Gammaproteobacteria > Chromatiales > Ectothiorhodospiraceae > Sediminicurvatus > Sediminicurvatus halobius. Next base: position 679,824 of record NZ_CP086615.1, read on the forward strand.
GCCTCCTCGCTGCGCTCGGCTGCGCTGGCGGTCTCCGCCAGCGCCAGGTAGTAGGCCGCATGCTCGCCGTCCTGTGCGAGCAGTGCCCGCAGGCGCTCGCTGGCGGCCTCGGTCTCTCCGAGGCGCCGCTGCAGCACAGCCAGCCCGTACTGCGCGCCGGGGTCGTCCCCGGACTTCTCGAGGCGGGCCCGGAAGCGGGCCAGCGCCTCGTCCGGATCCTCGGCGAGCAGGGCCTCGAGCCGGGCGCGCATCAGTGCAAAGCCCGGGCTCTCGAAGGGATCGGACACCGTCATCTCCCGCGCGATGGAACGGGCATCGGCGATGCGCGCCTCGGTAAGGGGGTGGGTGCTCAGGAACGGGGGCGGGGCGCTGCGGTAGCGTCCGCTCTCCAGCAGGGTGGCGAAGAAGTCCGGCATGCCCTCTGGGTCGAAACCGGCGTCCGCGAGCATGCGCAGGCCGACCCGGTCCGCCTCCCGTTCGTGGTCCCGGGAATAGGCGAGCTGGCTCTCGATGCCGCTGGCCATGCCGGAGGTGGCGGCGGCCATGCCGGCCTGGGGGTCCTGGGTGCTGAGCAGCAGCCCCGCGAGGACCAGTGCCGCGGTGCGCAGGCTGGACTGCTGGCCGGCGGCGATGCGCCGGGCGATGTGCCGCTGGGTGACGTGGGCGAGCTCGTGGGCGATGACCGAGGCGAGCTCGCTTTCCGTGCGCGCGGCCGTGATCAGGCCGCTGTGGAGCCCGATGTAGCCGCCGGGCATGGCAAAGGCGTTGATGCGCGGGTCGTCGATGACGAAGAACTGGTACTCACCGGCCGGGGCGCTGCTGCTCCCGGCGATGCGCCGGCCGAGGTCGCGCACGTAGGCGGCTACCGCCGGATCCTCGACCAGATCCACCTCACGCCGGATCTCGCGCATCATCTGCTCCCCGATGCGCGCCTCGTCCGTCGGCGAGAGCACGTCGGCCGCCGGTGTGCCCATGTCCGGGAGCGAGAGGTCGAGCTGGGCCGCCGCGGGCGGCGGTGCCAGCAGCAGTGCAGCGAGTAGCAGAGTGACGATACGCATAAGTGCTGTGCCGTGGGTGCTGTGCGATGGACTCCGGCGGGCCGGGCCACGTTCCCCCGAGGCCGTCGCCTGTGGGAAAGTATAGCGACTGGGCCCGACGGCCGGCGCCGTCTGGCCACGGCAGCAGGGGGCTCCGCGCTTGGCATCGCCGATGTACACCGTCCGGGACTGGATCTATCGCCACCTGAGCGACCCACAGGTAGTGGCGCTCACCGTGGTGCTGCTGGTGGGCTTCGGCATCATCACGTTCTTCGGCAGCATGCTGGTGCCGGTATTCGCCTCGGTGGTGCTCGCCTATCTGCTGGAGGGCGTGGTGCGGGTGCTGGCCCGCTACGGGGTGCCGCGGCGGCTGGCGGTGCTGCTGATATTCACCGTGTTCCTGTTCTGCCTGACGCTGGTGCTGTTCGCCCTGGTGCCGACCATCATGCGCCAGATCCTGCAGCTGGTGGAGAATCTGCCGGCGATGCTGGAGCAGGGCCAGGCGGCGCTGCTGCGCCTGCCCGAGCGCTATCCGCACCTGTTCTCGACCGAGCAGATTTCGGCGCTGCTGGACGGCATCCGGCGCGAGGCGGTGGCCTACGCCCGTGGCGTGGCCTCGTCCATATCGCTCGCCTCGGTGGTGATGGTGCTGACGATCGTGGTCTACGCGGTGCTGCTGCCGGTGCTGATCTTTTTCTTCCTCTGGGACAAGGACAAGATCCTCGGCTGGCTCGGGCGCTTCATGCCCCGCCACCATGGCCTGGCGAGCTCCGTCTGGCGCGAGGTGGATCTGCAGATCGGCAACTACGTGCGCGGCAAGTTCGTCGAGATCGCCATCGTCTGGGCGGGCAGCTACGTGACGTTCCTGTTCCTGAATCTCGATTTCGCCATGCTGCTGGCGCTGCTGGTGGGGCTGTCGGTGATCATCCCCTACGTGGGCGCCACCGTGGTCACCCTGCCCATCGCCATCGTCGCCTACTTCCAGTTTGGCACCAGCAGCGAGTTCGTATGGGTCCTCGTGGCCTACGCCATCATCCAGGCCATCGACGCCAACATCCTGGTGCCGGTGCTCTTCTCCGAGGCGGTCAACCTGCACCCGGTGGCGATCATTGTCGCCATCCTGATCTTCGGCGGCATCTGGGGCTTCTGGGGCGTGTTCTTCGCCATCCCCCTGGCGACGGTGATCCAGGCCGTCCTCAACGCCTGGCCCCGCGCCACCGACGAAAGCCGCGCCGCCGCCCGCGACGACGAGGCACCGCTCCGCCCCCGGGAGATCAAGGCCGACGAGGCCCTGGCGGGCAAGCGCTAGGCAATGCCGGCCCGGTATCCGCGGTGCCGCTAGCGGGTTTGAGGCCGTGCCGGGTGTGTCGTGGGGCGGGAGCGCCCGGGACACGCCGTGAATCCGTCCCTGGAGGCTCGTAGGCGAGATCCCTCTCGCCTACGGTCCCGGCCGCTCCCACCCCACGCCACCCTGCCGGCGCCTGCACCGTCTTCCGCGGGCGGCGATGCCGTAACGCTGGCTGGGGCAAGTGCGTAATCACTTTGAACTTTGAACTGTCAACTTTGAACGCGCAGGCGCTGTCACAGCGCCTGCGAGGCGAAGTCCGCCAGCCGCGAGCGCTCGCCGCGGGTCAGGGTCAGGTGGCCGGCGTGGTCCCAGGGGCGGAAGCGGCGGACCACGTAGGTCAGGCCCGAGGTGGTGGGAGTGAGGAAGGGCGTGTCGATCTGGCCGATGTTGCCGAGGCAGACCACCTTGGTGCCGGGGCCGGCGCGGGTGATGAGGGTGCGCATCTGCTGTGGGGTCAGATTCTGCGCCTCGTCCAGCACGACGTAGCGGTTCAGCAGGGTGCGGCCGCGCATGAAGTTCAGCGAGCGCACCCGGATCCGGCTCTGCAGGACATCCCGGGTGGCGGCCTGGCCCCAGCGGCCGGCGCCGGCCGGCTCGGCGAGCACTTCCAGGTTGTCCATGAGCGCGCCCATCCAGGGCGTCATCTTCTCCTCCTCGGTGCCGGGCAGGTAGCCGATCTCCTCGCCGATGGCGACCGTGGCCCGGGTCATGAGGATCTCGCGGTAGCGCTGGCCCTCCAGGGTCTGGGCGAGCCCGGCGGCCAGCGCCAGCAGCGTCTTGCCGGTGCCGGCCGGCCCGAGCAGGGTGACGAAGTCCACCTCCGGATCGAGCAGCAGGTCGAGCGCCAGACACTGCTCGCGGTTGCGGGCGTGGATGCCCCAGACGGAATCGCCCGTCTCCGTGGTGTCGGGCACCGCCTGCAGCCGGGCGCCGTTGTCGCCGACCGCGACCGCCCGCGCCAGGCGGCCGTTGCCGTCGATCAGGAACTCGTTCGGTGCCACGCCCTCCGCCGGGTGCAGCCAGGGCGGCTCGTCGTCGCCCGGCAGGGCGGCGACCTCGTGCATGCCGGTGGGCAGGAGCTCGGGGTCGTCCAGGCGTGCCTCGCTCTCGTGGTCCTCGGCGTGGACGCCGAGGACCGTGGCCTGGATGCGCAGGTTGATGTCCCGGGCGACCAGGGTGAGGCGCACATCCGGGCGGGTGTGGGCGAGGGTCTCGGCGGCCTCGAGGACAGCGTCGCTGCCCTCGTGCCGGGTCTCGGCGGTGAGGAAGTGCAGCCGCCCGAGGCCGTCGCCCAGAGGCAGGCCGCGCTCCAGCGCCTGGGGTCCGGCGCCGGCCAGCAGCCCGTCCAGGAAACGCGCCGCCTGGAGCGCGTTGCGGGCCTCGTCACTGCTGCCGTGGCGGGCGGCATCCAGCCCCCGCAGCACCGCCAGCGGCAGATAGAGGTCGTCGCCCCCGAACCGGAACAGCGCCGCCGGGTCGTGCAGCAGCACGGAGGTATCCAGCAGCCAGGCCCGCCGCATCAGGGGAGCGCCCCCAGGGGGGTGACGATGGGTCTGGCGGGGGCGGCGTTGGGGGCGTCTGTGGCGATGGTGGCCATCCGGGCTCCTTCGGGGGCGCAGTTCAAAGTTCCGAGTTCAAAGTTCAAAGAGTGCCGCAGGGCGCGGAAGTGCCCGCAAGTCCCGTCCGGGCTTTGAACTTTGAACTTTGAACCTTGAACTGGCTAGCGGGCTGCGGCCAGCGGCCGCAGCCCGCTAGCCTTTCACCGGCTCGATGATCGCGTCCAGGTTGAGCTGGTCGCAGAAGTCCATGAAGTCCTCGCGCAGACGGGCGATGTGCATGGCTGCGGGGACGTCCACCGTCATCTGTACCTGGAACATCGGCGTCCCGGTGTGGGCGGCGGCGTAGCTGGTGGTGGCCATGTCGCGGATGTTGATCTCGCGGCTGGAGAAGAAGTTGGCCAGCTGGTTGACGATCCCCGGATGGTCGATGGAGACCACCTCCACCGTGTACGGCAGAAGGTTGCCCTCGCGGCGGGCCGGTGTCGTGCGCTTGGCGTGCACGGCGAGTCCCAGCCGGCGGCCGACACCCGGCAGGGTGGCCTCGAGCTTGGCGAGCTCGTTCCAACGGCCCTCCACCAGCAGGATGATGGCGAAGTCCCCGCCGAGCACGGTCATCCGGCTGTCCTCGATGTTGCAGCCGGTATCCGAGATCACGCGCGAGAGCTCGTTGACGATGCCCGCCCGGTCTTCGCCGAGCGCCGAGATGACGAGGAAATTGTTCTGCATGCCTGCCGGCGTCGCCCGCCCCGCTGGTGCCCGTTTCAGCCGCGGGAGTGTAGCACGCGCCTGCGGCGCGCAGCCCGGGGCAGCGCCCGTCGGCGCTGCTTGTCAGCCCCGGGCCGCATCGCTACCATCCCGGCTTCTCATCTCATCGTCGTCGGAGGGCAAGCGCATGTTCCGGGGCAGCATGGTGGCGATGGCCACGCCCATGCTCGACGACGGCGCCCTGGACGAGACCGCCCTGGCGCGCCTGGTCGAGTTCCACATCGAGAACGGCACCGACGCCATCGTTGCCGTCGGCACCACCGGCGAGTCCGCGACCCTCGATTATGACGAGCACTGCTACGTCATGCGCCGGGTGGTGGAGATGGCCGCGGGGCGCATCACCGTGATCGGCGGTACCGGCGCGAACTCCACCTGGGAGGCGGTCAAGCTCACCCGCTGCGCGATGGAGGGGGGCTGCGACGCGGCGCTGCTGGTCACCCCCTACTACAACAAGCCTACCCAGGAAGGCCTCTACCGGCATTTTCTCACGGTGGCCGACGAGGTGCCGATCCCGCAGATTCTCTACAACGTGCCGGGGCGCACGGCGGTGGACCTGCTGCCGGATACGGTGGAAAGGCTCGCCAGCGTGTCCAATATCGTGGGCATCAAGGAGGCCTCGGGGAACGTCCAGCGCACCGAGGACATCCTCGAGCGCTGTGGCGACCGCATCGATGTGTTCTGCGGCGAGGATGCCAAGAACCTGGCCCTGATGCTCGCCGGCGCCAAGGGCTGCATCTCGGTGACCGCCAACGTCGCGCCACGGCTGATGCACGAGATGTGCGCCGCCGCGCTGGCTGGCGACCGCGCCGAGGCCGAGCGCATCGACGCCCTGCTCGCGGCCCTGCACAAGGCGCTCTTCGTCGAGACCAATCCGATTCCGGTGAAGTGGGCACTGCAGCAGATGGGGCTGATCGGGCCCGGCATCCGCCTGCCCATGACGCCGCTCTCCGATCAGCATCATGAGACCGTGCGGCAGGCGCTGAAGCTCGCGGAGATCCTGTGACGCGGCGGCCGCTCGCGCCGCCGGCGGTCTTCGTCGGCCTGCTGCTGCTCACCGGCTGCAGCGGCCTGCCGTTCTTCGGCGACGACGAACCCGAGACCGAGGCCGAGCGCCTGTTGCGCCCGCCGAATATCCTCTCCGGGGACGGCGCCGGCGGGGAGCCCGTGGCCGGCGGCGATGGCGGCGACGATCGCGTCCGCGTGGAAGCCCGAAGCGACGACCGTGATCCCACCGAGCTGCTGGACCGGGCCGGCGGCGAGCCGGTGCTGGACAGCGGTCTGCCGCCGGACGTGGCCTGGCGCGTGACCGGGCGCATCCTGCAGCGCAGCGCCTTCGCCGTGGAGGCGCGGGATGCCCAGGCGCGGGCCTACACGTTGCGCTACGATGCCGCCGAGGGGCCGGAAGAAGAGGACGGGTTTTTCGCCTCCCTCGCGTTCTGGCGCGACGATCCGGTGCCACCGGTGGGGCGTTACCGCCTCGAGGTGGCACCGCGTGGCGACGGCTCGCGGCTGCGGTTGCGTACCGCCGACGGCGACCCGGCCAATCCGGGGGTGGCGCGCCAGGTGCTGTCCGTGCTGGCGGAGCGCCTGCGCCCCTGAATCGGATCCGCGCCATTCACCGCCGGCCTCCGGGCCGGCGGTGCTCGTCAGGGATACCGCCATGATCAGCCTGCTCGCCCGTGATGCTCTGCCTGGCTTCCGCCGGCAACGCCTGCTGGAGAAGGCGCGCGAAGCCGCGCCCGCCGTCGCCGCCCTCGAGGCGCGGGAGTGCTACTTCGTGGACACGGAGGAGCGCCTGGACGCTGCCGGAGCGCGGCAGCTGCGCGCGCTGCTCGGCTGCGCGGATGCCGGGCCCGTTCCGGAGGCAGAGCCCGGCAGCCTGCTGGTGGTGCCGCGCCTCGGCACCTTCTCGCCCTGGGCGAGCAAGGCCACCGACATCGCCCACAATTGCGGCCTCAGCGCCGTGCACCGGATCGAGCGCGGAATCCTGTATCGGTTCTCCGACGCCGAGGGGCGGCCGGTGGGCGATGCCGCGCTCAACCGGCTGGCCCCCCTGCTGCACGACCGCATGACCGAGTCCGTGCTGTTCGATGCCGCCGAGGCCGAGGGTCTGTTCCGTACCGAGGCGCCGCGCCCGCTTGCCAGCGTCGATGTGCTCGGGAGCGGGCGTGAGGCGCTGGAGGCCGCGGACCGCGACCTCGGGCTGGCACTGGCCGCCGACGAGATCGATTACCTGCTGGAGAACTACCAGACGCTCGATCGCAACCCGACGGACATCGAGCTGATGATGTTCGCCCAGGCGAACTCCGAGCATTGCCGGCACAAGATCTTCAACGCCGACTGGGTCATCGACGGCCGGCCGGCGCCGCGGTCGCTGTTCGCCATGATCCGGCACACCCACGCCAACCGCCCCGAAGGCGTGCTCTCCGCCTACAGCGACAACGCCGCCGTGGTCGAGGGCGAGATGGCCGAGCGCTTCCTGCCCGATGCCGACAGCGGCCGCTACCGGCGCCAGCGCGAGCCCTCGCATCTGGTGATGAAGGTGGAGACCCACAATCATCCCACCGCCATCTCGCCCTTTGCCGGCGCGGCCACCGGTGTCGGCGGGGAGATCCGGGACGAGGCGGCCACCGGCCGTGGCGCCCGCAGCAAGGCGGGTCTTGCCGGCTTCTCCGTGTCCAGTCTGCGCATCCCCGGCTTCGAGCAGCCCTGGGAGGCGGACCACGGCCGCCCGGCACGCATCGCCTCGGCGCTGCAGATCATGCTGGACGGCCCCATCGGCGCGGCGCGCTACGGCAACGAGTTCGGCCGTCCACAGCTCGCCGGCTACTTCCGCAGCTACGAGCAGAGCGTTCCCGGAGTCAGCGGCCGTGAGCTGCGCGGCTATCACAAGCCGGTGATGATCGCCGGGGGCATGGGCAGCATCCGTCCGGGGCAGGTGGACAAGGGCACGGCGGCCCCCGGTGCGCCGCTGGTGGTGCTGGGCGGGCCGGCGATGCTCATCGGCCTCGGCGGCGGCGCGGCGTCCTCGGTGGCAAGCGGCGCCAGCGAGGAGGCGCTGGACTTCGCCTCCGTGCAACGCAGCAATCCCGAGATGGAGCGCCGCTGCCAGGAGGTGATCGACGCCTGCTGGCGGCTCGGCGACGACAACCCCATCGTCTCCATCCACGACGTCGGCGCCGGCGGGCTCTCCAACGCCCTGCCCGAGCTCCTCGACGATTCCGGCCGGGGCGGGCGCATCGAGCTGCGCACCGTGCCCAGCGCCGAGCCCGGGCTCTCGCCGCTGGAGCTCTGGTGCAACGAGGCCCAGGAGCGGTACGTCATCGCCCTGGATCCGGAGCGGCTGGCGGTGTTCGAGGCACTCTGCGCCCGCGAGCGTGCCCCCTATGCGGTGGTCGGCGAGGCCACCGACGAGCGGCGGCTGGTGGTGGGCGATGGCTACTTCGACAACCTGCCGGTGGACCTGCCCATGGAGCTGCTGCTCGGCAAGCCGCCGAAGATGCTGCGCACGGTCAAGCGCCGGGCGCCCGCGCGCGAGCCGCTGGCGCTGGCGGGCATCGACTTCGCCGAGGCGGCCACCCGGGTGCTGCGCCTGCCCACGGTGGCCTCCAAGGAATTCCTCATCACCATCGCGGACCGCTTCGTCACCGGCCTCGTCGCCCGCGATCAGATGGTCGGCCCCTGGCAGGTGCCGGTGGCGGACTGCGCGCTGACGCTGGCCGACTACGACGGCTACGCCGGCGAGGCGATGGCCATGGGCGAGCGCGGGCCGGTGGCCCTGCTGGATGCCCCAGCCTCGGGCCGACTCGCCGTGGGCGAGGCGATCACCAACCTGATGGGGGCGCCGGTGGGTGCGCTGCGGCGGGTGAACCTCTCCGCCAACTGGATGGCGGCCTGCGGCCATCCCGGCGAAGACGCCCGCCTCTACGACACCGTGCACGCCGTGGCCATGGAGCTCTGCCCGCGCCTCGGGCTCGCCATCCCGGTGGGCAAGGATTCCCTCTCCATGAAGACGGTCTGGCGCGAAGGGGACGCGGAGCGTGCCGTCACGGGGCCGCTAACGCTGGTCATCTCCGCCTTCGTCCCGGTGGCCGACGTGCGCCGGACGGTGACGCCGGCGCTGCAGCCCGGCGGCGCCGGGACGCGGCTGCTGCTGCTGGACCTGGGCGGCGGGCGCAACCGGCTCGGTGCCTCGGCGCTCGCCCAGGTCCATGGACAGCTCGGCGACAGGCCCGCGGACCTGGAAGACCCGGAGGCGCTCGCCCGGGCCTTCGCCGCCGTGCAGGACCTGCTCGCGGAGGGCCGGATTCTCGCCTGCCACGACCGCTCCGACGGCGGACTGTTCACGACCCTGGTGGAGATGGCCTTCGCCGGGCGCTGCGGTCTCGAGGTGGACCTTGCGCCCGCCGGGGCGGAGGCGCTGGCGGCGGGCTTCAGTGAGGAGCTCGGCGTGGTGCTGCAGGTGCACGAGTCGGAGCTTCCGCGGGTGCAGGCGGTGTTCCGGGAGGCCGGGCTCGCCCGGCATCTGCACGACATCGGCACGCCCCGGGACGATCAGCGCATCCGCCTGTGGCACGGCCAGCACCTGCTCCTCGACGACACCCGCGCCGGGCTGGAGCGCACCTGGGCGGAGACGAGCCATCGCCTGCAGTCCCTGCGCGACGACCCCGATTGCGCGCGCGAGGCGTTCGAGGCATTGCTGGACGACGACGATCCGGGGCTGCACGCGGCGCTCTCCTTCGACCCGGCCGAAGACGTGGCGGCGCCCCATGTCACCCGCGGCGCCCGCCCCCGGGTGGCGGTGCTGCGGGAGCAGGGGGTGAACAGCCAGGCGGAGATGGCGGCAGCCTTCGAGCGCGCCGGATTCGATGCCGTGGACGTCCACACGACCGACCTGATAGCGGGCCGCCGGCAGCTGGCGGACTGCCAGGCCCTGGTGGCCTGCGGCGGCTTCTCCTATGGCGACGTCCTCGGCGCCGGTGCCGGCTGGGCGCGCACGATCCTGTTCAACCCGGTCCTGCGCGAGGCCTTCGCGGCGTTCTTCGAGCGCCCCGACACGCTGGCGCTCGGCGTGTGCAACGGCTGTCAGATGCTCGCCGAGCTGCGCGAGCTGGTTCCCGGCAGCGAGCTCTGGCCGCACTTCACCCACAACCGCAGTGCCCAGTACGAGGCGCGCCTCGCCATGGTGGAGGTGGTGGACTCCACCTCGCTGCTGCTGGAGGGCATGACCGGATCGCGCCTGCCCATCGTGGTGGCCCACGGCGAGGGCCAGGCGGTGTTCGCCGCTGACACGGGCCCGCGCAAGGCGATGGCGGCCGGAGCAGTGGGCCTGCGCTACGTCGACGGCCGCGGCCGGCCGGCGGCGCATTATCCGGCCAACCCCAACGGGTCTCCCCTTGGGGTGACGGGCTTCAGCAGCCGGGACGGCCGCGTCACCATCATGATGCCGCACCCGGAGCGCGTGTTCCGCACGGTCCAGCACTCCTGGCACCCAAACGAGTGGGGCGAGGACGGCCCCTGGATGCGCCTCTTCCGCAACGCCCGTCGCGCCCTCGGCGACTAGCGGCCATCGGCCGGGTGTGGGAGATGGAGTAAAGCGGCCTGCGGCTTGAGTGGAGTGGGAAGGAGGAGACAACCTCCCGAGCAGATTCACGAGGTCGCCGAAGGCGCCTCAACGGAAAGGGAGGTTGTCTCCATGCTCTACGCTGGCATCGATGTGGCGAATCGGGCAAGCACGGTTTGCGTGGTGGACGCGAACGCCGAGGTGATCCTCGAGCGCACGGTGGCGACCGAGGCGGGGGCGCTGATGGAGGCGTTCTCGGGCCTTGAGGCGACGCGGGTGGTCATCGAGAGCACGCCGCTAGCGGAGTGGGTGGCGTTGGTGGTCGAGGATGCTGGCCATGAGGCGGTGGTGATCGATGCGCGCTCGGCGAAGCGGCTGATGGATGCCTCGAAGAAGACCGACCGGCGGGACGCCCGGACGCTGGCGCGCATGGCTCAGGCGGGCTGGTACACGGCGGTGCACCGCAAGTCGGCTGAGGCGCGGTTGCAGCGCTCGCGGCTGCAGGCGCGTCAGGGGCTGGTGGAGGCCTACAAGGGCTTCGCGGCGCGGGTGCGGGGGCTGCTGCGCGCGCACGGGGTGCGGGTTGGCCGGGTGAGCAAGGGCGAGTTTGCGCCGCGGGTGCGTGCGCTGTGCGCCGAGCACGTGCCGGGGCTGGCGGCCTACCTGGAGCCGCTGCTCGCGGCCTACGAGCATGCGCTCGGTGAGGCGCGGCGCCTGCGCCGGGAGATCGAGCGCGAGGCGCGCGAGCATGCGGTGGCGGAGCGCCTGGCGAGCGTGCCCGGAGTGGGTCCGCTGGTCAGCCAGGCGTACGTGGCCACCATCGATGACCCGCGGCGGTTCGCCAGTGGTGATGAGGTGGCCGACTACGCGGGGCTCACGCCGCGGATCTACCAGTCCGGCGAGCTCCAGGTACAGGGGCGCATCAGCCGTGAGGGCGACAAGCTCCTGCGCTGGCACCTGGTGGAGGCCGCGCATTCGCTGCTGGTCCGCGGTCGGGACTGCGCGCTCAGGCGCTGGGGCTTGCGGCTTGCCGAGCGCAAGGGCCAGGCGAAGGCGAAGGTGGCGCTGGCGCGCAAACTGGCGGTACTCCTCCACCGGCTCTGGGTGAGCGGTGAGCGCTTCAAGGCCTGGCCCGAGCGGGCGGTGGGTGCCTGATCACGACCGCCGGGAGGTAGCGCAACGCGCAGCACAGCGCTCAAAGCGAGCGCTCAAAGCGAGCAAACAGGTTGGCCGGGGTATCGAGGACGCCGATCCTGCAGACCGCTTGGGGCAGTGACCCCGTGTTTGGGAGATTCCGGACGGCGTTCTCGTACATCCCATCCTGTCGGCGCCCCCACGGGGGCGACCACGTAGAGAAGCCTGAGGCCTCGGCCAGCCTTCCTTTTACAACCCGGGAGGTTGACTCCGGGGGCCGCTTTAGAGAAGCGGTCTCCGACCGCGAGACCGCGCGCAGCCCGGTGACATGGACCTGAAGGCAGCGATGGACGCCGTGCCCGGGCGGGGAGCGGGCGCCTCTCCCGGGACACGGCGTGAATACATCCATGTAGCCTGCACTGCGGCATCCCTGCCGCAGAGCGTCCCGGGAGAGGCGCCCGCTCCCCGCCTGCAACCCGCCGGGGCTGTTTCAGGGCGGGCGGCGCTTCCGGTGCCTGTTACCACGCTGCGCGCGGTCTCGCGGTCGGAGACCGCTCCTACGGGGCATCGGGCGGGCGTGTCCGTAGAAACCCCATGGCGGCGAACTAGAGCGGGGCGGGGGCAGTCCGAAACATTGAATCACCGAGACAGCGGGGCCTGCCATCATGTTGATCCGTATTCCCAGATCGTGGGAGGTCAAACCTTCCGAAATCACGCCGGAGTCTGTGTATCGGGATCGCCGGCGGTTCCTGCGCACGTCGGCGCTGGCCGCGGCGGGTTCCCTGGTAGCGCCGGGCTTCGTTACCGCGAAGCCGATGGACGCCCTGGAGCCGCTGGGGGAGCTGCCGGATAGCCGCTTCAGCACCGACGAGCCGGCCAACGACTACGACGAGATCACCAGCTACAACAACTTCTACGAGTATGGCACCGGCAAGTCCGACCCCATGGCCCGGGCGCCGGAGCTGCTCCAGCATCGGCCCTGGACGGTGGAGGTCACCGGCGAGGCCGAGAATACCGGCACCTATGACTTCGACGACTTCCTGCGGGGGCTGACCGTCGAGGAGCGAATCTATCGCCTGCGCTGCGTCGAGGCCTGGTCCATGGTCGTGCCCTGGGCCGGAGTGCCGCTGGCGAGTGTCCTCGAGCGGGCACGGCCGACCTCGCGGGCGAAATACGTCAAGTTCTATACGCTCCTCGATCCCGAGCAGATGCCGGCCCAGAGCAGCAGCGGCTTTTCCTTCCTGGCGAGCATCGACTGGCCCTATACCGAGGGCCTGCGCATGGACGAGGCCATGAATCCGCTGACCATTCTGGCAACGGGCCTCTACGGTAAGGAGATGCCGTCCCAGAACGGCGCGCCGATTCGGCTGGTGGTGCCCTGGAAGTACGGTTTCAAGAGCATCAAGTCGGTGGTGCGCATCCACCTGCAGGAGACCGAGCCGGAAACCACCTGGAATCTCATCGCCCCCGAGGAGTACGGCTTCTACGCCAACGTCAATCCCAACGTGGACCATCCGCGCTGGAGCCAGGCCCGGGAGCGGCGCATCGGCGAGTTCTTCAAGCGCGATACGCTGATGTTCAACGGCTACGGCGAGCAGGTGGCGGACCTCTACGCCGGCATGGATCTGGAGAAGCACTACTGATGGGCGCAGCCTCGCTGCGAGTGCCGACGCAGCTCCCGCCTCGGGTGCTGCTCGCGCTGCGCATCGTGGTCTTCGGCCTCTGCCTGGCGCCGGCGGGCCTGCTGCTGCGGGATCTGTTTACCGGGGGGCTCGGTGTCAATCCGGTGGAGACGCTGCTGCGTGAGCTCGGCGACTGGGGGCTGCGGCTGCTGCTGGTGACGCTGGCCATCACGCCGTTGCGCTGGCTCACCGGCGCCGCCTGGCTGATCCGGCTGCGCCGGATGCTGGGGCTGTTCGCCTTCAGCTACGTGGTGCTGCACCTGTCCGTGTTCGTGGTCTTCGAGCATTCCCTGCGGCTTGCAGGCATTCTCGACGACATTGCCAACCGTCCCTACATTCTGGTCGGCTTCTCGGCCTTCCTGCTGCTGGTGCCGCTGGCCGTGACCTCGACCCAGGGCTGGATGCGCCGCCTTGGCCGGCGCTGGAAGCAGCTCCACTGGCTGGTCTACCCGGCAGCCATTCTCGGCGTCGCGCATTTCTTCCTGCTGATCAAGGCCAACCGCTGGACCGAGCCGCTGATCTACGCGGGCATCCTCGCCACCCTGCTCGGCTATCGCCTCGCCCGGCGGGCCGGACCGCTGCGCCGAAGCCTGGGCGCTCCGGCTCTGCGCTCATGAGTGTGTGGGCGTTGTCGGCAGCACCGTAGATACTCCCTTGCCGGGTCAAGCCTTCTGCATGTGGTTGCTGCTGAACAGCTGGCTACTGTCGAAGGGCTGTTGGGTGCGAAGGCACGCCCAGATGCCGGTGAGATACTTGCGCATGACCGCGCAGATGGCCTGGATGCGCTTTTTGCCGCGGGCGATGAGCGCCTCGTAGAAGGCCTTGGCGTAGGGATCGTTCTGGATGGCGACCATGGCCGGCATGAACAGCGCCGCGCGCAGGTAGGCGTTGCCGGCCTTGCTGAGCCGCCCGGGGCGGGCGACGCTGGTACCGGATTGGTTGAGGCGCACGTCGAGCCCGGCGTGGCGGGCGACCTGCTTGGCCTTGAGCTGCTCGGGGAGCGTGCAGAGCTCGGCGATGAGCGTGATGGCGCTGACCTCGCCGACGCCGACGGCGGCGGTGAGGGCGCGGAACTGCGCCTGGAGGGTGGCATCGGCGTTGATCAGCTCGAGTGCCGCGGCGCGCAGGCGCTCGATGCGCCGATCGAGCGCGGCGATGCCCTCGCGCTCGTCGTCGATGACCAGCGCCGGCGTGGCCTGCTTGGCGCCGAGGGCGTGGAGGCGGTTCTTCGCCTGGGTGCGCTCGCCGACGAGGCGGTTGACCTGGCGGCCGAGCTCGCGCAGGGCGAGGGCGCTCTCGCGCGGGGGCTGCCACAGGGGCGGGCGCATGCACTCGGCGTAGTCGGCGAGCAGTGCCGCGTCGATGGGATCGGTCTTCGAGCCGGTGAGCTTGAGCTCGGCGAAGTGCTTGAACGCGCGCGGGTTGATCACGCACACGGGCAGCCCCGCCTGGTGCAGCGCGAGGGCGAGATCGAGGAAGTACACGCCGGTGGCCTCGAGCACGATGCGCTCGGGGGCGAGGCGCTGGAGGTGGGCGATGGCGCGGCGATGGCCCTGTGGGGTCTGCTCGAAGCGCTTCGAAGGGCTGTTGCGCCCCGCCTTGCGTGTGACCAGCTCAAAGCTTGCAGCGGCGATATCGACCCCGACGTTGCACATCCTCTTGGCCTCCTGAAGGTGACTGAGAGAGACTGGCTACCAGGCTCCCCGACCTCGCAGTTGTTGCCGCTTCGACCTTGTGATGCGAAGTCCAGCGCGGCTGGCTTCCGGATACTCCTCGAAGTTGGCAATGAGGCGGGGAGCCGCTCTACGTACGAGGTCAGTCGGCGACTGCCTCCAGGTCGGCGCGGCTTCCCCGGTAACCGGTTCGTGAAGCTCGAAAAGCTTCAAGCGCAGCATACAAGGTCGGCATCCGCCAAAGGCGGACGCCGACATCCTTCATCCGCGACGCCGGGGGTTGTCGTGCGCTGGTGCCCGGGGCGGAGCGTGGTGGCCGCTTCCGGGACACGCCGTGAACCCATCCCTGGGGGCTCGTAGCATCGTAGGTCGGCATCCGCCGCAGGCGGACGCCGACATAGGCCTGGCGATGGTGCCATGGGGCGGGGAGCGGTCCCCTCTCCCGGGACACGCCGTGAATCCGTCCCTGGAGGCTCCACTGCGGCATCCCTGCCGCAGAGGGTCCCGGAAGAGGGGACCACTCCCCGCCCACCATCCGCCGGGGCGCATTCAGCGTTACTGGTGACCCGTACTTGCCTCGTGCCGATGACCAAATGCCGTTGGTCGCGGATCAGCCCGGGCGCGTTCGGGGCGGAGCGTGGTGGCCGCTTCCGGGACCGTAGGCGACAGGGATGTCGCCTTCGAGCCCCCATGGATGGGTTCACGGCGTGTCCCGGAAGCGGCCACCACGCTCCGCCCTGGGCACCGAAGGAGCAATCCTGTGCCAGCGCCGCGGACCCGGGATGTCGGCGTCCGCCTGCGGCCGATGCCGACCTACGGCTTTGCACGGCCGCCAGCGCCTGACCGCTCAGGTCAGGCCCTGGCGGCCGGCCCAGTCGCGGGCGAACTGCCAGGCCACGCGACCGCTGCGGGAGCCGCGGGCGAGGGCGAACTGGAGGGCGGCGCGGCGGACCTGCTCGTCCTCGGGATGGGCCTCGGCCCCGAGCTGGGCGAGCCAGGCGAAGCAGATGTCGAGATATCGCTGCTGGTCGAAGGGGTAGAAAGACAGCCAGAGGCCGAAGCGCTCGGACAGCGAGATCCTCTCCTCCACGGCCTCGCCGTGGTGGATCTCGCCGTCGACGTTGCGGGCCTGCTCGTTGTCGCTCATGTACTCCGGCAGCAGGTGCCGGCGGTTGGAGGTGGCGTAGAGGATGAGGTTGTCCGGCGGGGCGGCGACGGAGCCGTCCAGCACCGCCTTCAGGGCCTTGTAGCTCGGGTCGTCGGCCTCGAAGGAGAGGTCGTCGCAGAAGAGGACGAAGCGCTCCGGGCGCTGGTGGACCAGGCCGACGATCTCGGGCAGATCGATGAGGTCGTGGGCCTCCACCTCGATGAGCCGCAGACCCTGCCCCGCATATTCGGTGAGCAGTGCCTTCACCAGCGACGACTTGCCCGTGCCGCGGGAACCGGAGAGCAGGACATTGTTCGCCGGCAGACCGGCGAGGAACTGCCGGGTGTTGCGGTCCACCTCCGCCTTCTGGCGGTCGATGTGCTGCAGGTCCGCCAGGCGGATGTGGTGGGTCCGCGGCAGCGGCTCCAGCCGGCTGCCTCCGGTCCGCCGCCGCCAGCGGAAGGCGACGCCGGCGCCCCAGTCGGGGGCCGGGTCGGTGTCGGGGATGAGCGGCTCCACGCGGTCGAGGAGGGCTTCCAGGCGTCGGGCGAGATCGTCGAGGGCTGTCATGGGCGCTATGTTAGCCTCTCGATCCCGAAGGCCGAAGCCCGGAGGCGCCTGCCCCATGGTCAGCGACCGCCCCTGCTGCTATTTCGCCTATGGCTCCAATCTGCATCCGCTGCGGCTCGGGCTGCGTACGCCTACCGCGGAGCTCGTGGCCGTGGCGGAGCTGCCCGGGCACGTGCTGCGCTTCCACAAGCGTAGCGATGCCGATGGCTCCGCGAAGGCGGATGCCCACGGCACCGGCGAGCCCACGCATCGCCTTCCCGGCGCCGTATACCGTCTCGATCCGGCGGATTTCGCGGCCCTTGACCGGGTCGAGGGCCTCGGCCCCGGTGGCTACGAGCTCGCCCTGGAGACGGTGGAGACCACCGCCGGGGAGGCGCTGGAGGTGTTCCTGTACCGTGCCCTGCCGAGCCATGTGGTCACCGGCTGGCGTCCTTTCGACTGGTACCGGGATCTGGTGCTGCGCGGTGCCGAGTGGCACGGGCTGCCGGCCGCGCATCGGGAGGCGGTCGCCGCGATGCCGGTGCGCCGTGATCCGGACCCCGAGCGTCGCGACCATCACGACCGGTTGCTCCGCGGGCTCGCCGCGTGGCAACCGGGGGCGGGCTACGCGCTGCCATGAAGCGTGTCTACACGGCAGCGGATCCGCTCCTCGTTGGCCACGTCGCGGCCCTGCTGGAGGGCCGCGGCATCGACTGCGTGGTGCGCAACCGGCACCTGGCCGGCGGTGTCGGCGAGCTGCCGCCGAACGAGGTCTGGCCCCAGGTGTGGGTGGCGGACGAGGACGCGTTCGCCGCCGAGCGGCTGGTCGCCGAGCTGGAGTCCGCGCCTGCGCCCGGCACGGGCTGGACCTGCCCGCGCTGCGGCGAGCAGGTCGAGGGCCAGTTCGCGGTGTGCTGGAACTGCGGGGCGGAAGCGCCGGAGTGACGGCGCCTGAGTTGGCGGCCATATGATCCGATTCGAGAATCTCGCCCTGCGCCGCGGACCCGACGTGTTGCTGGAAGGGGCCGATGTGACCCTCCATGCCGGGCAGAAGGTCGGGCTGGTGGGCGCCAACGGCACCGGCAAGAGCTCCCTGTTTGCGCTGCTGCAGGGCGAGCTCGGGGCCGATGCCGGGGCGGTGCACGTGCCCGGGCACTGGACCATCTCGCACATGGCCCAGGAGACCCCGGCGCTGGCACGGCCGGCGCTGGAGTTCGTGCTCGATGGCGACAGCGAGCTGCGGGCCGCGGAGGCGGAGGTGGCCGCGGCTCACGAGGGCGGGGACGGCGAGCGCATCGCCCACGCCCATGCCCGCCTCGAGGCCGCCGGCGGCTATGACGCCGAGGCGCGGGCGGGGGAGCTGCTGCACGGGCTGGGCTTCGCCCCGGAGACGCACCAGCGCCCGGTGGCGGAGTTCTCCGGCGGCTGGCGGGTGCGGCTCAATCTGGCACGGGCACTGATGTGCCCCTCTGATCTGCTGCTGCTGGACGAGCCCACCAACCATCTGGATCTGGAGGCGGTGCTCTGGCTCGAGCAGTGGCTGCGCAACTACGGCGGCACCCTGCTGCTCATCGCCCATGACCGTGACTTCCTGGATGCGGTGGTGGACGGCATCCTCCACATCGAGCACCGCCGGCTGACGTTCTACCGCGGCGGGTACACGGCCTTCGAGCGCCAGCGAGCGGAACGGCTGGCACAGCAGCAGGCGCTGTTCGAGCGCCAGCAGCGCGAGATCGCCCATATGGAGCGCTTCATCGAGCGCTTCCGGGCCAAGGCCACCAAGGCGCGAGCGGCCCAGAGCCGGATAAAGGCGCTGGAGCGCATGGAGACGGTTGCCCCCGCGCACGTCGACTCGCCGTTCCGGTTCGAGTTTCCGCCGGCGCCGCCGGCGGGCAACCCGCTGCTGGCGCTGGAGAATGTGAGCCTCGGCTACGGCGGCAAGCCGCTGCTGGAGGGCCTTCGCCACACCCTGGCGCCGGGCGACCGCATCGGCCTGCTCGGACCGAACGGGGCGGGCAAGTCGACCCTGGTGCGGGCCCTCGCCGGCGAGCTCGAGCCTCTGCGTGGGGAGATCCAGCGCGCCCGGAACCTCGCGGTCGGCTACTTCGCCCAGCATCAGCTCGAGCAGCTGGACCCGGCGGCGAGCCCGGCGCTGCATCTCTCGCGGCTGTCGCCGCGGGCGGAGCCGCAACGGCTGCGTGATTTCCTTGGCGGTTTCGGCTTCCACGGCGAGCAGGCGCTGGCGCCGGTGGCGCCGCTCTCGGGGGGTGAGAAGGCACGCCTGGTGCTGGCGCTGCTGGTCTGGCAGGCGCCCAACCTGCTGCTGCTGGACGAGCCCACCAACCATCTGGACCTGGAGATGCGTCACGCGCTCAACGTGGCGCTGCAGGGCTTCGAGGGGGCGGTGGTCGTGGTCTCCCACGACCGCTACCTGCTGCAGACCACGGTGGCCGATTACTGGCTGGTGGCGGATGGCCGGGTGCGCGCCTTCGACGGCGATCTCGAGGACTACCGCCGCTGGCTGGGTCGTCAGCGGCGGGAGGGCGCCGCCGCGCCGGCCGCGCGCGCCGCGCCCCGGCCGCGTGCCACCGGTCGGCGTGACGATCGCCGCGCCGAGGCACAGCGCCGTCAGGCCCTGCAGCCCCTGCGGCGACGGGTGGAGGATGCAGTGCGGGCGCTGGAGCGCACCCACGGTGAGCTCGCCGAGATGGAGAAGGCGCTGGCCGATCCCGCGCTGTACGCGCCGGAGCGCAAGGGCGAGCTGAACGATCTGCTGCGCCGCCAGGGCCGGCTGGAACAGCGCCGCGACGAGCTGGAGCAGGAGTGGATGGCCGCCGAGGAGGCCCTGGAGCAGGCCCGCGTGGATGGCTGAAGTGCGGCCGCCGCCCTTGCCGGTGCTCTACCGGGACGAACGGCTGATCGCGGTGCACAAGCCCTCCGGGCTGCTGGTCCACCGCACCGGGCTGGACGGCACCCGCGAAGTCGCGCTTCAGCGTGTGCGCGACCAGCTCGGGCAGCGCATCTACCCGGTGCATCGGCTGGACCGGGCGACCTCCGGCGTGCTGCTCTTCGGCCTCGACCCCGGGGCCGCCGGCGCGGTAGCCGAGCGCTTTCGCGAACATCGAATGGGCAAGCTCTACCTGGCCCTGGTGCGCGGCTGGCCGCCGGCGAGCGGGCTCATCGCCCGGCCTCTGGCGCGGCACAAGGGCGGCGAGCCGCGCCTGGCCCGCACGCGCTTCCGTACGCTGACCCGGGTGCAGCTGCCGATTCCGGTGGCGAAATGGCCGACGGCCCGCTATGCGCTGGTGGCCCTGGTGCCGCTCACGGGGCGGCGGCATCAGCTGCGCCGGCACATGGCCGGCATCAGCCATCCCGTGGTCGGGGACACGACCCACGGCGACGGGCGCCACAACCGTCTGGTGCGTGCGCACTTCGACAGTCACCGTCTGCTCCTGCACGCCTGGCGCATCAGCTGGTGCGAGGCCGGCCTGCGCCGGCGGGTGACGGCGCCGCTACCGGAGGACTTCGCCGGACCGCTCCTGGCGATGGGCCTGCTGGATGCGGCAGCGGTGAGACTGGCGAGCGCCTGATCGACATCATGTAGCGTTGCTTCCCCAGCCCGGATATCTTACCGATTCACGGCTGCGGTCGCGGATCTGGCGGGCAGTCCGGCGTTTCGCTCGGTCCGGGTGCTCGACGTACTGTCGAGTACGCCTGCGCGCCCGGACTCTCCCGCGCCTTGTCCTGCCCGCCATCTCCACGCCCTCGCTTCGCGAATCGGTAAGATATCCGGGCTAGGGCTATAGTGCCGTGCGCAGGAAACCGCAGCGAGGTGAGGGTCATGCGGCTGCTGCCCCAGCTCTTCGACAACAACCGGCGCTGGTCGGAGCGATTGCGCGCCCGC
The DNA here is from genome assembly GCF_020883455.1 of Spiribacter halobius. NCBI lineage: Bacteria > Pseudomonadati > Pseudomonadota > Gammaproteobacteria > Chromatiales > Ectothiorhodospiraceae > Sediminicurvatus > Sediminicurvatus halobius. The sequence goes on from NZ_CP086615.1 coordinate 700,185, forward strand.
GAGCCTGAGTTCTTCCACCGCCAGGCCCGGCAGCAGAGCCCTCCATATCTATGGATCGGCTGTGCCGACAGCCGCGTGCCGGCGAACGACGTGGTGGACCTGCCGCCCGGGGACGTCTTCGTCCACCGCAATATCGCCAATCAGATCGTGCCGAGCGACCTGAACGCGCTCTCGGTGCTTGCCTACGGTGTGGACGTGCTCAAGGTGCGCCACGTCATCGTCTGTGGGCATTACGGCTGCGGCGGGGTGCGGGCGGCCCTGGACTCGGCGCCGGCCGGCCTGGTGGAGCACTGGCTTGGCCACGTCAGGCAGGTCTACCGGCTGCACCGGAACATGCTCGACCCCCTCGAGCCGGAGGCGCGGGTGCACCGCCTCTGCGAGCTCAACGTCCTCGAGCAGGTGCGCAACGTCGCGCGCACGCCCGTGGTGCGGGACGCCTGGGCCCGCGGCCAGCCGCTCGCGGTGCACGGCTGGGTCTATGATCTCGAGGACGGCCGGCTGCACGACCTGGACGTGACCGCCGAGTCCCCTGGCGACTTCGAGGCCGCCTACGACCGGGCGCTGGCGAGGCCATGACCCCGGCGGTGGCCGCTCTGCGCCGGGCGCGCGTGGCCCACCGGCTGCTCGAATACCGGCACGACCCGGCCGTCGCCTCCTACGGCATGGAGGCTGTGGAGGTGCTGGGCCTGCCCGCGGCGGCCGTGTTCAAGACCCTCGTGCTCAGCGCGCCGGACTCTCGGCTGGCCGTCGCCATGGTGCCGGTGACCGCGGAGGTGGACCTCAAGGCAGCCGCGGCCGCCCTGGGCTGGAAGCGGGCGGCCCTCGCCGAGGCGGCCACTGCCGAGCGTGCCACCGGCTACGTCCTGGGCGGCATCAGCCCCTTCGGCCAGAAGCGCCGGCTGCCTGCGGTGCTGGATCAAAGCGCCCGCGCTCAGGCGCTGGTGTACGTGAGCGGCGGTCGGCGCGGCCTGGAGATTGAACTGAGCCCGGCTGCGCTGATCGAACAGACAGGCGCCGCGCTTGCGGCACTGGCGCGTCACCGCGCCCGATGAGGCCAGGCTGGAGCGGGATGCTATGCGTGTCTTCGTTGCCCTGATCACCACACTCCTGCTCGCCGGTTGCGCCAACATGCCCGAGGCGCTCCAGGGCGTGCCGGAGTCGGCGCCGATGCCTGCCGCGGTGCGTGCCGACCCCGATGCCTTCGCGGGCGAGCGGGTGCGCTGGGGCGGGCGCATCGTCGAGGTGGAGAACACCTCCGGAGAGACCCGCATCGCCGTTCTCGCCCGTGCCCTGCAGGGCGGCGGGCGGCCCGGCGACACGACCGCCGGCGGGCGTTTTCTCGCGCGCTTCGAGGGGTTCGTGGATCCGGCGGAGTATGCCGCCGGCCGCGAGATCACCGTGGTGGGCGAGGTCGTAGGCGCCGAGACCCGGCGGATCGGCGACTACCCCTATCGCTATCCGGTGGTGGCGGTGGAGCGCCACGTCCTCTGGGCAGAGCCGGCGCCGGCGCCGCCGCCGCGGTACTATGACCCCTGGTACGGGCCGTACTACAGTCCCTTCTACCCTCATCGCTACCCCTGGTATTACTGATGTCGGGAGAGGAATGGCACCCGTGACTCGAGCCCTCCTCGCCGTGCTGGCCGCCATCGCCCTTGTCGGCTGCGCCACGCCGCCGCTGGATGCGTCGAACGCCGACCGCGACCTGCAGCCCCGGGACGCGGTGCTGGGCGACGGCGCCGAGGGCCGGCGGGTGCTATGGGGCGGCACCGTGGTAGGGGTGACCAACGAGGCCGAGGAGACCCTGCTGGAGGTGCTGGGTTATCCCCTGGCGCGGGACCAGCGCCCGGACACCGACCGCAGCGCCACGGGTCGTTTCCTGATCGTGGAGGAGGGCTTCCTCGACCCGGCGGATTACGCCCCGGGCCGGGAGGTCAGCGTGGTCGGCCCGGTCACCGGTACCCGGGACGGCCGTGTCGGTGAGCATGCCTACACCTACCCGGTGGTGGCCGCCGAGCAGCTGGAGCTCTGGCCCCGCCGCCGGGACACACCAACCCCGCCCAGGGTCCGCTTCGGCGTGGGCGTCATTTTCTCCAACTAGTATCCGTGCGAGCTCGGCTGCACCAGGCGAATGCCGGAAATTGCAGGCGCCTTCACGCGCCGGGGCAGGGCCGGAGCCGGCAGCGCCTCCCGGGACACGCCGTGAATACGTCCCTGTAGGCTCGTAGGCGAGGTCCCTCTCGCCTACGGTCCCGGGAGGCGCTACCGGCTCCGGCCCTTCAACCGCCGTGGCACATTGACGCCTGATAAGCCCCGGCGGGTGAAGGTCCGGGCGTGGTGTCTTCTGCCGGGACCGTAGGCGACAGGGATGTCGCCTTCGAGCCCCCAGGGATGGGTTCACGGCGTGTCCCGGCAGAAGACACCACGCCCGGACCTGCCTCGGCGGCCCGAGCAGCCGCCGCTTTCCGGGCGACACAGGGATGTCTCCACGGCGTGTCCCGGGAGGCGCTGCCGGTTCCTGCCAAGCCTCGGCGCGTGAAGCCTGGCCTTCATGCCCGCAAGGGATTTGCTCGGCATAACCGGGCTCCCAGCGCGGTGTTGCCCATCTAGCCCGCATATCTCCACCCCCATAGGCGTGAAGCGGTGAGATATGCGGGCTAGCGGGCGGCGATGAGCCAAACGCAGCTGGCGGTGAGCAGGCCCATGGTGACGTTGAAGGCCCGCCAGGCGGCCGGAGTGCGCAGGAGGCGCGCGATGGCGACGCCGAAACCCGCCCAGAGACTCACCGAGGGCAGGTTGACCAGGGTGCAGACCACCGCGACCGCGGCGGCGGAAGCGACGTAGCCGTCGCCGGCGAGGGTAAAGGTGCCCACCGCCGTGATCGCCATCACCCATGCCTTCGGGTTCACGTACTGGAATGCCGCCGCCTCGTGAAAGCGCAGCGGCCGGCCCTCGCCGGGGGCCCGCTCCGAAGGCGGCGCTGCGCGGGCAATGCGCCAGGCGAGATAGAGCAGGTAGGCGCTCCCCGCCATCCGCAGCGCGGTCTGCAGCTCCGGGTAGCGGATGAACAGGGCGCCGAGGCCCGCGGCCACGATCAGGATCAGGCTGCAGAAGCCGAGGCTCACCCCGAGCATGTGGGGCAGCGTGCGGCGGAAGCCGTAGTTGGCCCCCGAGGCGGTGAGCATGATGTTGTTCGGCCCCGGCGTCACCGACATGGTGAAGGCGAACAGCGCGAGCGGCAGCAGGAAGCCCTGCACGGTGAGCCCGGTCATGTCACGGGGCCTCGAGGGCGAGGGTCACCCGGCGGTTGCGCCGGCCCTTGCTGCGGATGGCGGTAACGCGAACCGGGCCGATCTCGCCGGTGCGGGCGACGTGGGTGCCGCCGCAGGGCTGGTAGTCCACGTCCTCGCCGATCCGCACCATGCGCAGCTGCCCGGTGCCCCGGGGTGGCTGCACGGACATGGTTCGCACCAGCTCCGGGCGCTGGTCGAGCAGCGTCTCGTCCACGTACTCCACGCGCACCGGGTGGTCGGCGGCCACAAGGGCCCGCAGGCCGGCGGTGAGCGCTTCGACATCGAGCGCAAGGTCCGCGGCGTCGAAGTCCAGCCGGCCCTCGGCCTCGCCGATGGCGCCACCGGTGACGCCGGCGGGAATGAGCGAAACCAGCAGGTGCAGCGCCGTGTGCACGCGCATGTGCCGGTGGCGGCGCGGCCAGTCCAGGCTGACCGTCACGCGCTCCCCTGGCGCAGGCATCCCCGCGTCTGCCGGGAGCACATGGCGCGGCCGGCCGTCGGGGCCGCGCAGGGTGTCGGTGACGGCGACCTCCCCGGCCGCCATGCGCAGGCGTGCCCGGTCCCCGGGCTGGCCGCCGCCTCGCACGTAGCAGACGGTGCGGTCGAGGACGAGGCCGTGCTCGTCCGCCGCCAGCACCCGCGCCGCGGTCTCACGTGCGTAGGGATCCCGGTAGTAGAGCAGCTCGGTCATGGCAGCGCCCTTTTGTATCGATACAAATTGAGAGATATTGGTACGATATTGCGGTCAAGCCAGCTTCCAGCGGCCAAATTTCCGCGTCAAGTGTTTTATTGTAATGAATACAATATGGTGCCCTGAGCTTGCCGCGCGGTCCGGCCCGCGCTACCGGGCGATCGCCGCCGCCATCGCCGAGGCCATCGAGGACGGCCGGCTGGCTCCTGGTGAGCGCCTGCCTACCCACCGCGCTCTGGCCGAGGCGCTGGGAGTGACCGTGGGCACCGTGACCCGTGGCTATGCCGAGGCCGAGCGCCAGGGACTGGTCCGTGCCCGGGTGGGCAGCGGCACCTACGTGCGTGGTGGCGAGGCGGACCCGCCGGAGTTTGCGATTGCCGGGGATGAGGCGGCCTCCAGCCTGATCCCGATGGGGCTGAGCCTGCCCGCACCGATTGCCCGGGAGGGCCTGCTGGCCCAGGCGCTGCGGGAGATCGCCGGCGACCGGGCGGCGCTCGCCGACGCCCTCGGCTATCACCCGGAGGCTGGCATCGCGCGCCACCGGGAGATGCTGGCGGGCTGGCTGCGCGAGGCCTGGGGCGTGCCGGTGGCGGCGGACTCGCTGCTGCTGAGCCTTGGCGGCATGCACGGCGTCTACCTCGCCCTGCAGGCGCTGCTGCGCCCGGGCGAGACGCTGGCGAGCGAGGCGCTCACCTACCCGGGGCTGATCGCCGCCGCCCGGCAGCTCGGGCTGCGCCACGTGGGCCTCGCCATGGACGACGAGGGCCTGATCCCGGAGGCCCTCGAGGCGGCCTGCCGGCAGCAGGGTGTGCGTGCGGTCTACTGCATGCCCAATCAGAACAACCCGACCACGGCGGTGATGTCCGAGGCCCGGCGCCAGGCCCTGCTTACGGTGGCGCGTCGCGAGGGCGTCACCGTGATCGAGGACGACGTGCATTTGGTCGCCGCCAACGAGCGCCCGCCGAACCTGCTGGAGCTGGACCCGGAGCGGGTGGTCTACGTCACCGGCTGCTCCAAGGTGCTCGCCGGGGGGCTGCGGGTGGGGATGGTGCACGCGCCGGCGGCGCTCCTTGCCCGGCTGGCCGAGGTGCTGCGCAGCCACTGCTGGATGGCGCCGCCGCTCAACGCCGAGGTGGCCTGCCGCTGGATCGGCAGCGGTGTGGCCGATGAGCTGGCTGCGGCCCAGCGTGACGAGCTGGGTGGCCGGCAGGCTCTGGCTGCCGAGAAGCTGGCGGGCAGTGGCGCCCGCGGGCAGCCCTACGGCTTCAATCTCTGGCTGCCGCTGCCCGAACCCTGGCGGGCCAGCGCCTTCGTGCGCCGCTGCGAGGCGGAGGGTCTGTTGCTGCGCAGTGCCGAGCCCTTCACGGTGGGCAGCCTGCCCGCGCCTCAGGCGGTACGCCTCAGCTTGAGCGCGCCGGCCTCGCGGGAGGCCGTCACCCGCGGGCTCGATATCGTCCGCCGGGTGCTGGCGGAGGCCCCGCCAGTGCAGGCGCTGGTGTGACAAATGCGCACACACCCCGCCGCAGGAGTTCGGCGGCGCGGGGCGAATGCTGTTCGGTAGCTTGAGATGAGGCCGCAGCTTCACGCGCCGGGGCAAGGCGGGAGCCGGCAGCCCCTCCCGGGACACGCCGTGAATACGTCCGTGTAGGCTCGAAGGCGACATCCCTGTCGCCTACGGTCCCGGGAGGGGCTGCCGGCTCCCGCCCTCGGACCGCCGGGGCGCATCGACGCGTGACAAGCCCCGGCGGTCGAATGGTCGGGTGTGGTGGCCTCTTCCGGGACCGTATGCGGCATGGATGCCGCATTCGAGCCCCCATGGACGGGTTCACGGCGTGTCCCGGAAGAAGCCACCACACCCGGCCCTGCCTCGGCGGCCCGAGCAGCCACCGGTTTCCGCACTGCGAAGAATTCGCCCGGCGCAGCCGGGCTCCTGAGGCGCAGACAACGAGAGGCGGCTGGGTGCCGCTTTGCCTTGGCGGCGCCGCGGCTTGAAACTGCGCGCAGAGCGCGGCCCAATACGCTACCGTACGGCGCGTAGGGCATGAACGTGGAAGAGGGGAGGCGTCATGGCGACTGGCCCAGGCGAGCGGCTCGCGGTGGTCGGGGGGTTGCGCACGCCGTTTGCGCGCCAGCTCACTGCCTACCGGGACATGGACGCCATCGAGCTCGGCACGCTGGTGGTGAGCGAGCTGGTGGCGCGGCTTGATCTCGACCCGGCGCTGGTGGAGCGGCTGGTGTTCGGGCAGGTGGTGATCCGGCCCGAGGCGCCGAACATCGCCCGGGAGGTGGTGCTGGGGGCAGGGCTGGACCCGGCCACCGACGCCTACAGCGTTTCCCGCGCCTGCGCGACCAGCTTCCAGACCGCCGCCGACGTGGCCGCCGCGGTGCACCGCGGGGAGATCGAGCTTGGCATCGCCGGCGGCGCGGACTCCACCTCGGTGCTGCCCATCGGCGTCTCCCGGCGCCTCGGCGGGGCCCTGCTGCGGGCCTCGAAGGCGAAATCCCTGGTTGAGCGGCTGCGGGCGTTCCGCGGCGTGCGGGCCGGAGATCTGGTGCCGCGGCCGCCGGCGGTGCGGGACTACTCCACCGGTCTTGGCATGGGCGACATCGGCGAGCAGATGGCGAAGAGCCATGGCATTTCCCGGGAGGACCAGGACGCCTTCGCCCTGCGCTCGCATCGCATGGCCCATGCGGCGTGGGAGGCGGAGAAGCTGGACGGCGAGGTGATGCACGTCTTCCCGGGGCCAAAGGCCGAGCCCCTGCACCGGGACAACAACATCCGCGCGGATGCGAGCCTGGAGAGCCTCGCCAGGCTGAAGCCCGCCTTCGACCGCCGTCACGGCACCGTGACCGCCGGCAACGCCACCCCGCTCACCGACGGCGCCGCGGCACTCGCGATCACCACGGAAAGCCGCGCCCGCAGCCTCGGCCTCGAGCCGCTGGGCTATCTCCGTTCCTGGGCATTCCGCGCCGTGGACCCCTTCCACGACGGGCTCATCGGGCCGACCTGGGTAACCCCGATGGCCCTGTCCCGGGCCGGTCTGCGACTCGCCGACCTGACGCTGATCGACATCCACGAGGCGTTTGCGTCGCAGACGCTGGCGAACCTGCGCCTGTGGCCGGACCGGCGCTTCTGCCGGGAGCGGCTCGGGCTTGATGACGCCATCGGCGAGGCGGACGAGGCGCGGCTGAACGTCAACGGCGGCTCCATCGCCTACGGCCACCCCTTCGCCGCCACCGGCGCGCGGATGATCGTGCAGACCCTGAACGAGCTGCGCCGCCGTGGCGGCGGCACCGGGCTGGTGACCGCCTGTGCCGCCGGCGGTCTCGGCGCGGCGATGGTGCTGGAGGTGTCCTGATGGGCGAGATGACTGACCGGACCGGAGCCCAGGCACCGCTCACCCTGGAGCGTCGCCACGACGGCGTCGCGGTGATCCGCATCGACACCCCGGGGCACCGCCAGAACACGCTGGACCGGGCGCTGATCGACGCAGCGTCGCGGCTGCTGGATGAGCTGGATGCCGACCGCGGCGTACGCGGCCTCGTGTTCGCGAGCGGCAAGCCCGGCTCCTTCATCGCCGGTGCTGATATCGACATGATCCGCGAATGCCCTGACGCTGCGGCCGTGAGCGAGCTGGCCCGCACGGGCCAGCGCATCCTTGCGCGCATCGCGGCCTTCCGGGTGCCGGTGGTGGCGGCGATCCGTGGCACCTGCCTGGGCGGCGGGCTGGAGCTCGCGCTTGCCTGCCGGGCGCGCGTGGCGAGTGACGAGCCCGCCACGCGGCTCGGTCTGCCGGAGGTGCAGCTCGGGCTGCTGCCCGGAACCGGCGGCACCCAGCGTCTGCCGCGGCTCATCGGCCTGCCGGCGGCGCTGGATCTGATGCTCACCGGGCGGCAGGTGGACAGCCGCCGGGCGCTGCGTCTCGGCCTGGTGGATGAGCGGGTGCCGGCATCGATCCTGGAGGAGGCGGCGGCGCGCATTGCCCTGGGAGATGCGCCGCCCCGGCGGCGCGAGTTGCGCACGCAGCTGGTCCGCTGGGCCACCACCGGCAATCGGCTGGGGCGTCGGCTCGTGCTCGGTCAGGCACGCAAGCGGACGCTGGCGAAGACCCGCGGCAACTACCCGGCGCCGCCGCGCATCCTCGAGTGTGTGGAGACCGGCCTCGCCCAGGGGATCGAGACGGGGCTCGCCGCCGAGGCCGAGACCTTCGGCGAGCTCGCCATGACACCGGCGGCGCGCGCGCTCATCGGGCTCTATTTCGACTCCACTGCCGCCAAGAAGGACACCGGCGCGACCGGCGTCCGCGAGCCCAAGCCGGTGCAGCGCATCGGCGTGCTCGGCGGCGGGCTGATGGGGGCCGGTATCGCCACGGTCAGCGCGGACCGCGCCGGGGTGTCGGTACGCCTGAAGGACGTGCGCCCGGAAGGGCTCGGCAACGCGGTGCGCCATCTCAGGGAGCACGTGGCGGGCCGGCGCCGGCGGCGTTCGCTGACCGACTTCGAGGCCCGGCTCACGGAGCGGCGGCTGACCACCACGCTCGACTGGAGCGGCTTCCGCCGGCTGGACGTGGTGATCGAGGCCGTTTTCGAGGACCCGGAGCTCAAGCACCGCATGGTGGCCGAGGTCGAGGCCAACGGCGGGGCGGAGACGATCTTCGCGAGCAACACCTCGTCACTGCCCATTGCGCGTATCGCGGAGGGGGCGGCCCACCCGGAGCGGGTGGTGGGCATGCATTACTTCTCGCCGGTGGAGCGCATGCCCTTGCTCGAGGTCATCCCGCATGCGGGCACGGCGCCCGAGGTGGTGGCGACGGCGGTCGCCTTCGGCCGCGCCCAGGGCAAGACGCCCATCGTGGTGGGCGACGGTGCCGGCTTCTACGTCAATCGCATCCTCGCGCCCTATCTCAACGAGGCCATGCGCCTGGCGGCGGAAGGCGTGGCCATTGACCGCATCGACGGCGTGCTGCTGGACTTCGGCTTCCCCGTGGGCCCGTTCAAGCTGCTCGACGAGGTGGGCATCGACATCTGCGCCCACGTCGCCCCGATTCTGCACGAGGCATTCGGCGAGCGCATGGCGCCGCCCGCCCAGGCGGCGCGGATGGTCGAGGCCGGCCGGCTCGGGCGCAAGAGCGGCCGCGGCTTCTATCGCTGGCAGGGGCGCAAGGCGGGCCGCGAGGTGGATGATTCGGTCTACGGCGTGCTCGGCGTGCGCCCGGGGCGGACCATGGGGGAGGAGGCCATCGTCGATCGTACGGTGCTGCCGATGGCGAGCGAGGCCGTGCGCTGCCTCGACGAGGGCATACTCCGGAGCGCCCGGGACGGTGACCTGGCAGCGGTGTTCGGCATCGGCTTTCCGCCGTTCCGCGGCGGGCCGTTCCGCTATCTCGACGAGCGCGGCGTCGCCACCGTGGCCGGGCGGCTGCAGGACCTGGAGGCCAACCACGGGGCGCGGTTCGCACCGGCGCCGGGGCTTGCCCGCCGGGTGAGCGAGACGCGCCCCTTCCGGAGCGGCGAGGCGGATGAGCCGTGAATAGGTCAGATATGCGGGCCTCAGAGCGAGAAGGAACCTGCGAAACGGGACACTCGAGTGCTTTGCGCTGCCACCGGCCTCTGCGTATGCTCCAGTCGGAACCCACAGACAACCCGCGGGGGGAGTTGACATGACAAGAACCGGAAAGCTCACGGGGGCCCTCGGGGCCCTGTCCCTGATGGTGGCCGCCACGGGCGTCGCCGAGGCACAGCCACTGCGCATCGGCGCGCTGATGCCGCTGACCGGCGACCTGCAGGCCTACGGCGAGAGCTCGCGTAACGGCGTCCAGCTTGCCGTGAAGGAGATCAACGCCGCCGGCGGCGTGCTCGGCGAGCCCATCGAGCTGCAGATCTCGGATACGCAGACCGAACCACAGGCCGGTGTCGACGCCGCCCAGCGGCTGGTGTCCGTGCAGGGCGTGCATGCCATCGTCGGCGCGCTGTCCAGCGGCGTGACCATCCCCGTGGCGAGCAGCGTCACCAGCAGCGAGGGCGTGGTGCAGATCTCCAACGCCTCCACTTCGCCGGTGATCACGGACCTCGACGACAACGACTTCCTGTTCCGCTCCGTGCCGTCGGACGCCTTCCAGGGCACCGCGCTGGCGCAGGTGGCGATGGAGGAGGGGGTCGACAGCGTCGGTATCCTCTACATCAACAACGATTACGGCGAAGGCCTGGCAGACGCCTTCGAGTCCGCCTTCGAGAGCCAGGGCGGCGAGGTGGTCGGCCGCAGCGGCTATGCCCCGGGGCAGTCGTCCTACCGCGGCGAGCTCGGCCAGGTGTCCGACGGGGATGCTGCACTGCTACTGATCGGCTACCCCGAGAACGGCCAGACCATCCTGCGTCAGGCCCTCGAGGGCGGCCATTTCACCGAGTTCGTCTTCACCGACGGCATGAAGTCCCCCGAGATCATCGAGAACCTCGGTGCCCAGTACCTGAACGGCAGCTTCGGCACCGCCGCCCAGGCCCGCGACGACACCGACGCCGCTCAGCACTTCGCCAGCGCCTACGAGGCGGAATATGGCGAGCTGCCGCCGGTGCCGTACATCGATACCGCCTACGATGCCGTGTACACCATTGCCCTCGCCGCCGAGGCCGCGGGCACGACCGATCCGGAGCTGATCCGCGACCACCTGCGCGAGGTGGCGAGACCCGGTGGCGAGCCGGTGGGCCCGGGCGAGTTCGAGCGTGCGCGTGACCTTCTGAGCCGCGGGGAAGATATTGACTACCAGGGCGCTTCCGGCAGCATCAACTACGATGCCAACGGCGACGTCCCCGGCACCTTCGCCCACTGGGCCATCCAGGATGGTGAGATCGTGACGGTGAAGATCTTCGAGCCGTCGATGTAGGCAGGGTGACTGGTGGGGCCGCGTGTGGCCTCGCCAGCGCCAGTCTGATCAGGGCGCCCCGGCTTCGGTCGGGGCGTCTGCTTTACGACGCATGCGGGAGCATTCGCCGCGGCGTCGCGGGCAGTGCGCACGCCGTGCCCAAGCGGGACGGGGTCCGAGCGCCCGGGACACGCCGTGAACCCATCCCTGGGGGCTCGTAGGCGAGGTCCCTCTTGCCTACGGTCTCGGACCCTCGCACCCCGTCCCGCATCGCGGACGTCGGTGTCCTCTTCCGCGACGGGAGGGGTGTAGGTGTGGCGGAGTCGCGTACGTAATCGGGCGAACCGGTGAGATATGCGGGTTAGGCTAGAAACTGCGCCCTGGAAGGGGCGCCCTATCGGCTGGCGCCCGGCAGCGGCGGGCGCTTCTCCGGCAGCAGGCCGGCGGGGCGGGTGACCAGGATCACCTGCAGCAGGACGCCGATGAGCAGCACGCGGAAGGCGCTGGGGCTGCCGATGAGGGCCTGCGGGATGAGGCCGGCCAGCATCTCGGTGGCGGACCAGATCATCCAGACGATAAGCGCGCCGAGGAGGGCGCCGTTGTTGTTGCCGCTGCCGCCGGCAATGAGCATCACCCAGACGAGAAAGGTGCCGTAGAGCGGGCGGAAGGATTCCGGGCCGACGAAGCCGAGGAAGTGGGCGTAGAGGGCACCGCCGACGCTCATGATGCAGGAGCCGACGACGAAGGCCTCGAGCCGGAAGCGAGCGATATCCTTGCCGGCGGCGGCGGTGGCCGCCTCGTTGTCGCGGATGGCCCGCAGCACGCGGCCCCAGGGCGAGCGGCGGGCGAGCTCCACGAGCACGTAGATCAGCGCCACGAATGCACCGACGATCACGAGATAACCACCGTTGCCGACGCCAAAGGGCTTGGCGACGCCGGGGATGCCGCGCACGCCGTTGGACAGCCAGTCCTCGTTCTGGAAGATCAGACGGATGATCTCGGCGATGCCGATGGTGGCGATGGCGAGGTAGTCGGCACGCAGCCGGGCGGTGATGCGGCCCACCAGGAGGGCCACCGGGATGGTGATGAGCACCGCGCCGATGATGCCGACGAAGAAGGGCAGACCGAAGCCGCCGAGCCAGTCCTCCGAGGGGCCGGTGGTGAGAATGGCCGCGCTGTAGGCGCCGACGGCGAAGAAGCCGGCGATGCCGATGTTGAACTGGCCGGTGAAGCCCCACTGCATGTTCAGCCCGAGGGCCAGGATGGCATAGATGCCCACGAGGTTGAGGAAGAACAGCGCGTAGGAGAGAAGGCCGAGCAGTTCCATCAGAGCGTCCCCCGGATGATGCCCTGCGGGCGCACGATGAGCGTCAGCACCATGATGGCGAAGGCGACCCCCGGCTTGTAGGCCCCCGGGATGATCAGGGTCGAGAGCTCCATCGCGCAGCCGATCACGAAGCCGCCGAGGATAGCCCCGTAGGGCCGGCCGATGCCGCCGAGGATAGTGGCGGCAAAGATCGGCAGCAGCAGGGTCCAGCCCATGTTCGGGTGCAGCCGCGTGTCCATGGCGAGGAACACGCCGGCGGCAGCGGCGAGCGCCCCGCCCACGGCCCAGGTCCACATGATCACGCGTTCTGCGGGGATCCCGGTCACCAGGGCCAGGTCCATGTTGTCGCTCATGGCCCGCATGGCCTTGCCCATGCGGGTGCGGGTGAGGAAGAGGTGGGTCAGCACCACCAGGACCACGGCGGCGGCGAAGATGATCAGGTGATCGGGCTTGAGGGTGATGGGGCCGAAGCGCCAGGGCAGCTGAATGCCGGAGACATACACCTGGTTGCTGCTGCCCCAGATCATCTGCACCAGGGACCGCAGGATCAGCGCCGTGGCGAAGGAGGAGATGAGCAGAATCACCGGCGCGACGCGGCGGATGCGCCGGTACACCACCTGATCCACGGCAACCGCCACGCCGGCGGTCATCAGCATGGCCACCGGCAGCGCGGCGAGCACCGGCAGCCCGAGGGCGCTGACGAAGAGCAGCGCGCTGTAGGCGCCTACCGTCATGAAATCGCCATGGGCGAAGTGGGCGAAGCGCAGGATCCCGAAGATCATGGTCGCGCCGACGGCGCCCAGGGCCAGAATGCTGCCGAGCAGAAGGCCGTTGATCAGCAGCTGCAGGGTTTCGCTCATCATGGTCGCGTTCGCGCTCCGCTGTCTCGGCCTCAGCCGCCGAGGAACATCTCCGCCACCTCGCGGTTGGCGAGCAGGTTGGAACCGGTATCCTCGTAACGGTTCTCGCCGGTGGCGAGGACGTAGCCGCGATCGGCGATGCCGAGGGCCTGCTTGGCGTTCTGCTCCACCATGAGCACGCCGATGCCGAGGGCGTTGATGCCCCGGATCCGCCTGAAGGTTTCGTCGATCAGCTTCGGTGACAGCCCGGCGGTGGGCTCGTCGAGCATGAGCAGCTGTGGCTCCACCATCAGGGCCCGACCCATGGCGACCATCTGCCGCTCCCCGCCGGACATGAGCCCGGCCTGCTGCGCCCGGCGCTCGCGCAGCCGCGGGAAGACCTCGTAGACCTTCTCCAGCCGCGGGCGCAGATCCCCCTTCAGGGCGTAGGCGCCGAGCTCAAGATTCTCCAGCACGGTGAGCGAGGGGAAGACATTGCCCTCCTGCGGCACGTAGGCGATGCCTCGGGTGACCATCTGCTCCGGCGCGGCGTTGGTGATGTCCTCGCCCTGGTAGGTGACTCTGCCGGCGCGCACCGGGACGAGCCCGAACACGGCCTTCATGGCGGTGGACTTGCCGGCGCCGTTGGGGCCGACGATGACCACCACCTCGTCGGCCTCCACCCGCAGGTGCAGGCCCCGCAGGATGTCGACGCCGCCGTAGCCGGCGTAGAGGTCGTCGGCCCGCAGCAGGCTCATGCCGAGGCCCCCGCCTGGCCGCTGCTGCCGCTGCCGAGATAGGCCTCCAGCACGCGCTCGTCCTGGCGCAGGGTCTCCATGCTGCCGGAGGCGATCAGCTCGCCGTTGGCCATCACCATGACCGGGTCGCAGAGGCGGGCGATGAGGTCCATGTCGTGCTCGATGACGCAGAAGGTGTAGCCGCGCTCGCGGTTAAGGCGCTCGATGGCCTCGGCGAGCTTGCCGAGCAGAGTACGGTTGACGCCGGCGCCGGGCTCGTCGAGGAGCACGGCCCGGGCGTCGGTCATCATGGTGCGGCCCAGGTCCAGCAGCTTTTTCTGCCCCCCCGAGAGATTGCCGGCGAGCTCGTCGGCCAGATGGCCGATCTCGAGGAAGTCCAGCACCTCATCGGCGCGGCGCAGGATCTCCCGGTCCTGGCGCACGATTCGTGCCCAGCGCAGCCAGCTCTGCAACAGGCTCTCGCCCTGCTGACCGGCGGGGACGATCATCAGGTTCTCACGCACGGTCATGCGCGAGAACTCGTGCGGGATCTGGAAGGTGCGCACGAGCCCGCGGTGAAACAGCTGATGGGGCGGCAGACCGGTGATGTCCTGCCCATCCAGCGCAATACGGCCTTCGTCCGGCGGGATCACGCCTGCGACGATGTTGAACAGGGTGGATTTGCCGGCCCCGTTGGGCCCGATGAGCCCGGTGATGCTGCCCCGCTCCACGGTGAAGGAGACGTTGTGCACCGCCTGCAGGCCGCCGAAGGCCTTGGAAACGCCGTCGATCTCGATCAAGCCCGTTTCCCCCGCATGCCGGTCGTGTTCTCGAAGGGCAGCCGGCGCTGTCCGGATTACCCGGCCCGTGCAAAAGCCCGCAATTCTATCGGATGCGCGGCGGAGTGCAATGCAGGGGGGCCTTGGGCACTGGGTGCAAGGTAACACTCGGTGGCCTACCTGAGTGCGCGGGCGTTGACGAGTTTGGATCCGCGGCGCCGTCGGCGAGTCTGTGTCCGTGCAGTGTGCGAGGCGGTATCCGCTTCCGCGACGATCTAGCTTGCGCCGGTGACGGACACCGTTGCGTGATCCCCAGGTACCATGGCGCTGGATGCGGTGAGGAGTGTGATCATGAGTCGACTGCTCGAGCGTGAACGCAGCGAGCTGCTGGTCGTGGACGTGCAGGAGCGGCTGCTGCCCGTGATGAGCGACCCCGACGGCGTGCGGGATGCCGTGGCCTGGCTGCTGCGGCTTGCCGCCGAGCTGTCGGTGCCGGTGACGGTCTCTGAGCAGTACCCGCGTGGGCTCGGGCATACCGACCCGGCGCTCAAGGCAGCGCTGGCGCCGGACGCGCGGGTGCTCGAGAAGGAGCACTTCTCCTGTGCCGCCGAGCCGTCCCTGCGCCAGGCCCTGGCCGAGACCGGCCGGGATTGCTTCGTCATCGCCGGTATCGAGGCCCACGTGTGCGTGTTGCAGACGGCCATCGGTCTGGGTGAGGCGGGCTACCAGGTTGCGGTGGTGGCGGATGCCGTGGGCTCAAGGCGCAGCGGCGACCGGGAGCTGGCGCTGGCACGGCTGAGAGAGGCCGGCGTGGACGTGGTGAGCCGGGAGATGGTGGCCTTCGAGTGGCTGCACCGGGCCGGTACCGAGAGCTTCCGTCGGGTCAGCCGGGCACTGCTGCGCTAATGGGGCACATCGCAGAGGTCATGACCCGCCGGCCGGTGGCGCTGGCGCCGGACGATACGGTGGAGACCGCCTACCGCCTGTTCGAGCGCGAGCACTTCCACCATCTGCCGGTGGTCGACGGGCAGAGACTGGTGGGGGTCGTGAGCGACCGCGACGTGCTGCGGGCCGTCAGCCCGTTCCTCGAAACGGGCTCCGAGCGCGACCGCGACCGCTATACGCTGCGTCGCGCGCTGCATATGGTGATGACACGCAAAGTGATCACGGCCTCGCCGCAGGATACGCTGGCCGCCGCCGCGGATCGGATGATCGTGGCACGGGTGGGCTGTCTGCCGGTCTGCGAGGCTGAGCGGCTGGTGGGGATCGTCACCCGCAGCGATCTGCTGAAGGTGCTGGTGGCGGGGCGGTGACGGTGGTGCGGGTGCCGGCGGTGGCCGGCACCCGCACCGGGGAGCCGGGCTAGCCCTGCGTCTCGCCGTCGTGCACGTGGCCGTGCTCGAGCTCCTCCTCCGAAGCCTCGCGCACGTCGGCCACCTTGACCTCGAAATTGAGCGTCTGCCCCGCCAGTGGATGGTTGGCATCCACGGTCACGGTGTCGCCGCTCACCGCGGCCACGGTGACCACCTGGGCGCCGGCCTGGGTCTGGGCCTGGAAGCGCATGCCCGCCTCGACCTTGTCCACGCCCTGGAACATGCTGAGCGGAACGTCCTGCTGCAGGCGGTCGTCACGCTCGCCGTAGGCCTCTTCCGGCGGAATGGTGACTTCCACGTCCTCGCCGGGCGCCTTGCCTTCCAGCGCCTTTTCCAGACCGGGGATGATGTTGCCGGCGCCGTGCAGGTACTGCAGCGGCTGGCCCTCGGGGGAGGCGTCCAGCACCTCGCCGTCGGTGTCGCGCAGCGTGTAGTCGATGGCGACCACCGCGTTCTTGGCAATCTGCATGCTGACCTCAAACCGGGAAATGAATTGATCGAGCAGTTTAACCCCCGCCTCGGGTCACGACCAACACCGCTGCCGATTCCGTCCGTCAGCCGGAGACCGCCAGGCGGTAGCGCTCGGCGAGCTCCGCGATGCGGTCGCGCAGGTTGTCATCCACCTTCAGGAACTGGAGCCCGGCATGGTGGAACACCGCGTTACGCCCCTTTCGGCTCCAGACGCAGCGGCCGTCGACGTCGATGTAGGCATCGCCTTCGATCGGCTCGGCGGCCTCGATGCGTAGCGCGAGGGTCTGTCCCTCCTCGAGCGGCGCGTCCGTCTGGATCATGCCGCCGTCGATGGTGATGTCCGTGAGGTAGCCGATGAGATTGCCGCTGCTGCGGTCGATGACCGGCATGTAGTGGTCCACGACCTCTCTGTGACGGCGCCTTGCGTCCTTCATTGCCTCTCCCGCCAGCTCAGGTACCCAACGTCTCGACCGTAACAACGCCCCCAGAGGCGCGCCGTTACTGCATCTCGTGCTTGCTCGGACACTATGGTCGGCCGTCCGGGGTTTGTCCATATCGGCCACCGTCCGGCGGCAGGGCGCTCGTCGCCGTCGCCCTGCGGTTATGCTCTGGGAGGCGGGTGGAGCCCCGCGGTCGCGAACCGGCGGCCGCGTGACGCGGGGCGCCCGGCACGGGGGGCGGAGCGGTGACGGAGCGAAGGCGGCGGGCGCGGACGGCCCCGGATGCGGTGGTCGAGGTGCGGCGGCGTCCTGGCGGCGAGCCGCTCGGACGCATCATCAATCTCTCGCGCCATGGTTTTCTCACCCTCGGTCCGGCGGCGGTAACCCCCCATCAACGCCTGGCCTTGTGGCTGGAGCTCGGGCCCGGAGAGGGGGAGCCCATTGCCCTGGTGGCCGAGGCGGTGTGGTGCCGGCCCTCTACGCATTCCTCCGAATACGGCGCCGGCTTCCGGATCTGCGAGATCGACGAGGCCGACGCGGAGCGGATCGAGCGGGCGGTGGGGGGTTAAGGAAGCGCTGATCGATCAGCGCTTCCTTCAGCGCCCTTCGGGCGAGTTTCGGGTTTCAGGTTCAAGGTTTAAAGTTCGGCTCATCGCGCGCCTGGCCCGTCGTGACCAGCGGGCTGCTCGAGTGAGGCTGCAGCGCCGGCAGTTGACGAGAAGTTGCCTCGAGTCCCGGCATCGGATGGTCCGGACCTTAAACCCGAAACTCGCCCAGAGCGTAGCCTTGAGCACACGCACCACAGCAATCCCCGGGACCCGACCTACCGACCACGCCCGCGGCATGACCATCGCCTTCTGCGGCGTGCTCGCGATCAGCTTCGATGCGCTGCTGGTGCGGCTCGCCGACGCCGGGCAGTGGGAGGTCGTGTTCTGGCGCGGCTGGCTCATCTTCGCCGCGCTCGCCGTGGTTTCCGTGGTGCGCGGCGAGGCCGTCTCGCTGCCGGCGAGCCGCCGTGGCCGGCTCGCCATCGCCGTGGCGGTGCTGCTGATGGGGGGCAATACGGCGCTGTTCGTGCTCTCGGTGTCCAATACCGCGGCGGCCAATACGGTGGTGATCCTCGCCGCGGCACCTTTCTTTGCGGCGCTGTTCTCCTGGCTTCTGCTGCGGGAGGCGGTGCGGCGGCGCACCTGGATCGCCATCGTCGCGGCCATGACCGGGGTGGTGGTCGTCTGCGCCGGGGGGCTGCAGGTCGGCACCTGGCTCGGCGATTTCTACGCGGTCCTGCTCGCCATCTGCCTCGGCGGTGCGCTGACCCTGCTGCGGCGCTACCCCGGGGTGGGGCGCATCCCGGTGGTCTGCGCCAGTGGGGCGGTGGCGGGACTGCTTGCCTGGCCCTTTGCCGAGCCGCTGGGGCTCGGGCTGCAGAGCTATGCCGCCCTCGGCGTCATGGGTCTGCTGCAGATGCCGCTCGCCATGGTGCTGATGGCCACCGCCACCCGCTACCTGCCCTCGCCGGAGGTCAGCCTGTTCCTGCTGCTGGAGACGGTGCTCGGGCCGGTCTGGGTGTGGCTCGTCCTGGACGAGGGTATCCCGCTGCTGACTCTCTACGGTGGCGCCGTGGTCCTCGCGACCGTTGCCATCCATTCCTGGCTGGCTTTGCGGGATGAGGCCTGACCCGGCTCAGCGTTTTGTGAAGCGAATCGCAGTCCTTCGCCGGCACCCTGGGTAGCGTTCCAGTCGACCGCCGACGGCGGTCAGACGATGCAACCGTTGCTGCGAGTAGCTTTTGGCCCGGTCAATCGACCGGGCCTTCCTTTTGGCGCGCTGCGCGCGCCAGTTCAAAGTTGCAAGTTCAAGGTTCAAAGTAACGGGCAGCCCGGCGGATAACGGCGCCGCCCGATCCGCCTTTGAACTTTGAACCTTGGACTTTGAACGCAACCGAAGGCTGCCCGTGAACGATTCGCACGCACCGACCCCTCCGCTCGCCCCTCGTCGCCCCATCGTCTCCGAACACCACGGCCACCGGCGCGAGGACCCCTATGCCTGGCTTCGGGACGCGGGCTGGCGGGAGGCGATGCGGGATCCGCAGCAGCTTGATCCCGCGATTCGCGCCTACCTGGAGGCCGAGAACCGCTACACCGACGCGATGATGGCGCCCACGGGGCCCCTGCAGGAGCGCCTCTACACGGAGCTGCGCGGGCGGATCCGGGAGGACGACAGCAGCGTGCCGGCGCCGGATGGCCCGTGGGCGTACTACACGCGCTACCGGGAGGGCGGGCAGCATCCGGTGCTCTGCCGGCGGCCGCGGGATGGTGGGGTGGAGACCGTGCTGCTGGACGGCGACGCCGAGGCCGAGGGCAGCGAGTACTTCCGGCTCGGCGGTGCCGACCACAGCCCCGATCACCGGTTTCTGGCCTACGCCGTCGATCGCACCGGGGCCGAGGCCTACAGCCTCTGCTTCCGGGACCTGGCGAGCGGCGCGGACCTGGCGGAGCGTATCGACAATGCCCGCGGGGATACCGCCTGGGCCAGTGACGGGCGCAGCCTGATCTATACCGTGCTCGACGACGAGCACCGCCCGCGCTGGGTCTACCGTCACCGCCTCGGCGACGATCCGGCGCGGGACGTGCTGGTCTACGAGGAGGCGGATCCGGGCTTCTTCCTCGGCGTCGATCGCACCGAGAGCGGACGCTTTCTGCTCATCGACAGCCACGACCACACCACCTCCGAGGTGCGCTACCTGCCGGCCTCCAACATCGCGGCCGAGCCGCGCCTGATCGCGCCCCGGGAGCGGGACGTGGAGTACGAAGTCAGCGACCACGGCGAGCGCTGGCTGATCCTCACCAACGCCGGCGGCGCCGAGGACTTCCGGCTCTGCGAGGCGTCACTGGAGACCCCCGGCCGGGCGCACTGGCGGGATCTGGTCGCCCATCGCCCCGGCTGCCTGATCGAGGGTTTCCTGGTGTTCCGGGACTGGCTGGTACGCCAGGAGCTGGAGGACGCCGAGACCCGCCTGGTGGTGCGCCACCTGGCCGACGGCGATGAGCACGTCATTGCCCAGGACGAGCCCTGCCTCAGCCTCGGCATCGTACCCGGCTACGAGTACGCCACCGACACCCTGCGCTTTGCCTACAGCAGCTTCACCACGCCGGCGCGGGTGTATGACTACGACATGGCGAGCCGTCAGCGGACCCTGCGCAAGGAGCAGGAGATCCCCTCGGGGCACGATCCGTCGGCCTACGTCAGCCGCCGGCTCGCCGCCACGGCCCCGGACGGGGAGCGGGTGCCGATCTCGCTGTTCCACCGCCGCGACCTCGCACCCGGCCCGGAGACGCCGCTGCTGCTCTACGGCTACGGCGCTTACGGCATGAGCGACCTGCCGGCATTCAGCCCGCATCGCCTGTCGCTGGTGGATCGGGGGTTCGTGTACGCCATCGCCCACGTGCGCGGCGGCAAGGAGCGCGGCTATCGCTGGTACCGGGACGGCAAGCTGCGACGGAAGATGAACACCTTCACCGACACCGTCGCCTGTGCCGAGGCGCTGGTGGCCGAGGGCTACAGCAGCGCGGGGCGGCTTGCCCTGCACGGCGGCAGCGCCGGCGGGCTGCTGGTGGGGGCGGTGCTCAACCGGCGCCCGGAGCTGTTCCATGCGGCTGTGGCGGACGTGCCGTTCGTGGACGTGCTCAACACCATGCTCGACCCGAGCCTGCCGCTGACGCCGCCGGAGTGGCCGGAGTGGGGCAATCCCATCGAGGATGCCGACGCCTACTTCGATATCCTCGCCTACTCGCCCTACGACAACGTCGCGCCGCGGCCCTACCCGCACCTGCTGGTCACCGCCGGGGTCTCGGATCCGCGGGTCACTTACTGGGAGCCGGCGAAGTGGGTGGCACGGCTGCGGGCAGAGGGCGAGCCCCCCGGCCGGCTGCTGCTGCGCACCAACATGAGCGCCGGCCACGGTGGCCCCGGCGGACGCTTCCAGTATCTCGAGGAAGTGGCCTTCCGCTACGCCTTCCTGCTTCAGGCCTACGGGCTCGAGTGAGGCGCGCGCCGGCCGTCGGCGCGTCGGCTTGGGCGGGGTGCTGCAACCTGGGCCGCCGCCCGCGGTCTCAGCCCGCGGGCCAGGGCGTTGGCCCGCGGGTGAGGCAAACGGGGCGATGGTGCAGGAAAGATCACTGATGGCGTCCGGGCTTGGCAAGGCAACAGCCCTGTGGCGCGGCCTGCGGCTCTCGGCGCTGGCGGCGACCTCGCTGCTGCTCGGCGGGTGCTCGGGTACGGCGGTGCTCAATGCGCTGACGCCCGAGTCCGGCTATCAGCGCCATGTTGGCCTGGATTACGGCGCCCATGAGCGCCAGCGCCTCGATCTGTATGTGCCGGAGGGGGCGGCGGATGCACCCGTGGTGGTTTTCTTCTATGGCGGGCGCTGGCAGGAGGGCGAGCGTGCGGATTACCGCTTCGCTGCCCAGGCGCTGGCGAGCCGTGGCTACGTGGTCGCCGTGCCGGACTACCGCCTCTACCCGGAGGTGCGCTTCCCCGCCTTTGTCGAGGACGCCGCCGCGGCGGTGGCCTGGATTCACGCACGGGCGGCGGACTATGGCGGCGATCCGGGGCGACTGGTGCTCGCCGGGCACTCGGCGGGTGCTCACATTGCCGCCCTGCTGGCGCTGGATCCGCAGTATCTGGAGTCGGCCGGGCCCGGGCGCGGCGTGGTCCGCGCCTTCATCGGTCTCGCCGGGCCGTACGACTTCCTGCCCCTGCGCGCCGAGGATCTCAAGATCATCTTCGGCCCGTCCGCCGAGCGCCCGCGCAGCCAGCCGATCAACCACGTCGACCCGCAGGCCCCGCCGATGCTCCTGCTGCACGGCCGCGATGATCGCCTGGTGGAGCCCGGCAACAGTCGCCGTCTGGCGCAGGCAGTGACGGAGGCGGGCGGCAGCGCGCGGCTGCGCCTGTTCGACAACCGCGGCCACGTCAGCCTGGTGGCGAGCCTGGCGCGGCCGTTGCGCTTTCACACCCCGGTGCTGGAGGCGATGGGCCGCTTCATCGATGGGCTGGAGGCGCCTGAACGGGAACGGCTTTGATACCCGCCGTCCCTCTGCTCTAATGCCCGCGGGGATCGCTGTTTCCCGAGGGGACTAGGCTAGAGCAAGGAGCGGCGCATGGAGCGCGACATCTGGCGGGGCCAGGTCTACGCCGTGGTCGACGATGACGCCGAGGTGCGGCAGACCCTCGGTCTGCAGCTGCGGCGCCTGGGCGCGGAGGTCGCGGTCTACGACGGCCCGCAGGCGCTGCTCTCCGAGCTGGAGACGGTCCGCCCGCGGGCGGTGGTCATCGATCTGATGCTCGGCCGCCACGACGGCATTCAGGTCCTGCGCCAGCTCGCGGACCGTGACTATCCCGGCTACGTGCTGCTGCTGAGCGGCATGGAGCCGAAGATTATCCGCATCGCCATGCGCGTGGGCCAGACGCTCGGCCTGCGCATGCTGCCGCCGCTTGCGAAACCCTACCGTGCCGCCGCGCTGCAGGAGCACCTCTCCAGCGCCGCCTCGGAGCCGGTGCTGAGCACGGAGGGGCAGGGCAGCGCCGCGGTCAGTCTCGCCGAGATCGATCTCGCGCTCGACGAGGGCGAGTTCGTGCTGCACTACCAGCCCGAATACGATCTCAACAGCGGCACCTTCAAGGCCGTCGAGGCGCTGGTGCGGTGGCAGAACAGGCGCCGGGGGCTGCTCATGCCGGGGCAGTTCCTGCACGCCTTCTCGCCACGGCAGATGAGCAACCTGAGCTGGCTGGTGGTGCAGCAGGCGATACGCGACGCCGAGCGCTGGCGCACCGCCGGACGGCCGCTGAGCGTCGCCGTCAACGTCGGCGCAGACCAGGTCATGGACCCGATCCTGTTCGGCCTGCTCGCGGACCGGCGACGCGCCGACAGCGAGACCGCGCCGCTGGTCCTCGAGATCACCGAGACCGAATCCATGGACGACGAGCTGCTGGGCGGCGAGCTCGCCGCCCGCTTGCGGCTGCATGGCGTGGAGATCGCCGTGGACGACTTCGGCGTCGGCTTCTCGTCCCTGGCGCGGCTGCAGTCGCTGCCCATCAGCGAGCTCAAGATCGACCGCAGCTTCGTGCGTGCCGCCAACGAGGAGCCGGCCGATGCCGCCATCCTGCGCTCGGTGGCCGCCCTCGGCCGCAGCCTCGGCATCCGGGTGGTGGCGGAGGGCGTCGAGAACCTGGCCCTGCTGCCCCTGCTGCGGGACTGCGGCTGCCATCTGGCCCAGGGCTATGCGCTGGCGCGGCCCATGCCCGCGGCCGACATCCTGGCCCTGCCGGAGCACTTGCCTTCGTGAGCGCCACCCAATGGTCCTGGCGGCGCATCTACCGGCGCAATGCGCTGGTGTTCCTGCTGGCGGGCGCGGCGATCGCAGCCTGGGGCTTTGCGACCTTCTCCCTGGATCGCCGCTCCGAGGCGGACGCCGCCTACACTCGCGCCCTCAATCTCGCCGATCTGCTGGCCGAGTACACCGGGCAGCTGTTTCGCGGCATCGACTACGGCCTGGTGGGCCTCGCGGAATCCCTGGACATGAGCCGGCTCGGCGAGCCGAGCTACGCCGGCCCGGCCCACGCCCTGCTGAGCGCGCGGCGCGCGCTCACCGAGGATGTGTTCGCGTTCTTCGTGCTGGACGGTGAAGGGCGGGTGCTCTATAGCTCGCGCACCCCCTCGCCGGAGCCCGTCGACCTCTCCAGCCGCGAGATCTACCAGCGCGCTATCGCCGGCGAGCAGGGTCTAATCATCAGTCGCCCGATCACCGGGGCCGTTGGCTACGCCGAGGGCGAGCCCATACTCAATGTCAGCCGGCCGCTGTATAGCGACGGCGAACCGGTAGGCGTGGTTGCCGCCGCCATCTCGCTCTCGGCCCTGGAGGCGTTCTACGCCGCCCTCGAGCTTGGCCCCTACGGCGCGGTCGGATTGTTCCGCGACGACGGAGTGCTACTCGCCCGCAGCCCGCCGCGGCCCGAGATCATCGGCCGGGATTTCTCGGACGTCCCGCTGTTTCAGGAGCACCTGCCGGCTGCCCCCCGCGGCACCTACTATCGGTCGTACTACAGCGATGGCCGCTACCGCTACAGCGCCTACCGGCGGGCGAGCGGCGAGCCCCTGGTGGCCTTCGTTGGGCTGGATGCCGCGAGCGTGATGGCGAGCTGGCGGCAGCGCACGGCGATCAGCGGCGGCGCGCTGGTGCTGGTGCTTGCCCTGCTCGGCTGGCTGTTCCTGCGCAGTGCCCGTGCCGAGGCCTCGGAGCGTGCGCTGGAGGCGGCCTATGGGGAGCGTCTGGAGACGCTCGCCGGCGAGTCCCGCGAGCTGGTGGCGGCGCCGGACGCGGACACGCTGGCCGGCGGCGTGCTGGCCCTGGCGCTGCGCCTGGTGACGGCGGACCACGCCTGCCTGCGGCTGCGCGGGCTGGGCGCGGAGGGGCATGAGTACCGGCGTTGTGTCGATGGCGACGGCCGGCGGCTCGATGCCGCGGCGCTCCCGGAAGGGGGGTTCGTCGCCAGCGTGCTCGCCGAGGGCAGCCCGCGCCAGCGCATGCTGGCGGACGGGCACTGGCTGGGCGTGCCCGTGCTGACGCCGGACCGGGCCTGCATCGGTGCGCTGGAGCTCTACCGCGGCGGCGGCAGCGCGTTTCGGGACGACGAGTCGCACCTGCTGCAGCAGCTGGTGGCCGTCGCCGGCGCCGTGCTGGAGAACCAGCGGGCACGCGCCGCGGAGCGCCGGGCGCTGGAGGCGAACGTCGCGGCCGCGCGGGAGAAGGAGCGCATCCTCGAGAGCATCTCCGACGCGCTGTTCGTCCTTGATCGCGACTGGCGCTTCACCTACCTCAATGAGCGGGCCTGCCAGCTGCTCGAGCGCGATGACCTGGAGGGCGAGAACGTCTGGGAGGCCTTCCCCGAGGCTCGGGACACGGAAGCGTACCGCCACTATCACCACGCCATGGCGAGTGGCGAGACGGTGAGTTTCGAGTTCTACTACCCGCCGCTGGAGCGGTGGTTCTCGGTGCGGGCGTACCCCTTTGCCGACGGCCTGTCGGTGTACTTCCAGGACGTGAGCGAGCGGGTCGCCATGCAGCAGCAGCTGCAGCAGGCGCAGAAGATGGAGGTCATCGGCCAGCTGACCGGTGGCGTGGCCCACGATTTCAACAACCTGCTGACGGTCATCCTCGGCAACACGGAGATCCTGCTGGAGGAGACGTCGGCGGGCAGCGCGGCACAGGATGCGGCGCGGCTGACCCAGCGCGCCGCGGAGCGCGCCCAGGGGCTGACCCAGCGTCTGCTGGCCTTCGCACGGCGGCAGCCGCTGGCGCCGGAGGCGCTGGATGTGGCCAGGCTGCTGCGGGAGATGGAGCCGCTGGTGCGACGCAGCCTGGGCGAGACGGTGATGCTGGAGACGGTATCCGCCGCCGGCCTCTGGCAGGCCTTTGCCGATGCCGGGCAGCTGGAGGCGGCGCTGCTCAACCTCGCGGTCAACGCCCGCGACGCCATGCCGGAGGGAGGCCGCCTGACCATCGAGGCCGCCAACGCGCATATCAACGAGCGTTACGCCGCGGCCATACCGGAGCTGGAGCCGGGGCAATACGTGGTAGTGGCGGTCAGCGATACCGGTGCCGGCATGGATGACGACACCCGCGAGCGGGCCTTCGAGCCCTTCTTTACCACCAAGGGCAAGCACCACGGCTCCGGGCTCGGCCTGAGCATGGTCTACGGCTTCGCCAAGCAGTCCCAGGGCAACGTGACCCTCTACAGCGAGCCGGGCGAGGGCACCACCGTCAAGGTCTACCTGCCCCGCTGGCACGGGCAGACGGCCAGTGGCGGGCCGAAGCCGCTGGCCCCGCCGGTGCCGGAGGGCAACGCCGGCCGCGGCGAGTGCCTGCTGGTGGTGGAGGACGACCCGATGGTACGCCGATTCGTGGTCAACGCCCTGGCCGGCCACGACTTCCGGGTAATCGAGGCCGCCGATGCCACCACCGCGCTGGAGCAGGCCGCGGCCCTGCCCCGGCCGCCGGAGCTGCTGCTCACCGATGTGGTCCTCGGCGGCGGCATGAACGGCCCGGCCCTGGCGGACCGCCTCACCGACCGCTTCCCCGGCCTGCGCGTGCTCTACATGTCCGGCTATACGGAAAACGCCATCGTCCACCACGGCCGCCTGGATCCGGGGGTGGATCTGCTGCAGAAACCGTTCGGGCGGGCGGAGCTGCTGAGACGCTTACGGACGATCCTCGACCGGCCCTAGGCCGGTCGAGGATCGTTCGTAAGCAGTTCGAAGTTCAAAGTTCAAAGTTCAAAGACCGTCTCAGCACGGTGCGTGTCATCACACCCCGTTGGGCGGGTGTCTTTGAACTTTGAGCTTCGAACTTTGAACTCCGGGAGCGTTTTCAGGACGCGTAAGCGTCCCGAAAACGCTCCCGGAGCTCGTTCTTCTGCACCTTCCCCATGGCGTTGCGCGGCAGGCTGTCGACGAAGAACACGCGCTTGGGCTGCTTGTAGCGGGCGAGCCGTCCCTGCAGGGCCTCAATGACGTCGGCCTCCTCCAGGCTCGCCCCCGGGCGGCGCACGACGACAGCGGTGACGCCCTCGCCGAAGTCGGGATGGGGCAGGCCGATGACGGCGGACTCCTCGACGGCGTCGATCTCGTCGATCACCTGCTCGACCTCCTTGGGGTAGACGTTATAGCCGCCGGAGATGACCAGGTCCTTGTCGCGGCCGACGATGTGCACGTAGCCGCGCTCGTCGATCATGCCGAGGTCGCCGGTGATGAAGAAGCCGTCCTCCCGGAACTCCTCGCGGGTCTTCTCCGGCATGCGCCAGTAGCCGGGGAAGACATTGGGGCCGCGCACCTCCAGCTGCCCCACCTCGCCCCGGGGCAGCTCGCGGCCGGTTTCCCGATCGGTGACCCGCAGCGCCACCCCCGGCAGCGGGAAGCCGACGGTGCCCGCGCGGCGTTCGCCGTCGTAGGGGTTGGAGGTGTTCATGTTGGTCTCGGTCATGCCGTAGCGCTCGAGGATGGCGTGGCCGGTGCGCTCGCGGAAGGCCTCGTGGGTCTCGGCGGTGAGCGGTGCGGAGCCCGACGTGAACAGTCGCATGTTGGCCACGCGCTCGCGATTCAGGCGTTCGTCCTGCAGCAGGCGGGTGTAGAAGGTGGGCACGCCCATCATCGTGGTGCCCTCGCGCATCGCCTCGAGCACGGTGTCGGCGTCGAAGCGCGGCAGGAACAGCATGGAGGCCCCGCTCATCAGGACCACGTTGCAGGCCACGAACAGCCCATGGGTGTGGAAGATGGGCAGGGCGTGTATCAGCCGGTCGGCGGCGGTGAAGCGCCAGCACTCGGTGAGCGCCTCGGCGTTGGAGGCGAGGTTGCCGTGGGTCAGCATCGCTCCCTTGGCGCGGCCGGTGGTGCCCGAGGTGTACAGGATGGCGGCGAGGTCCTCCGCCGCCCGGGGCTCCACGGCCTCGAAGGGGCTGGCCGCCGCCGCGGCCTCCATGACGCTGCCGTCGCGCTTGGTGCCGAGGGTGACCACGCGGGTGCTGCCGGTCTCGCGGGCGATGCGCTCGGCGACGCGGGCGTCCGGCGGGCGGCAGACGAACAGGGCCGGCTCGGCGTCGCCGAGGAAGTAGCGGATCTCCTCCCCGGTGTAGGCGGTGTTGAGCGGCAGCCAGACCCCGCCCATGCGCAGGCAGGCGAGGTAGAGCAGGATCGCCTCGGGGCTCTTGTCCACCTGGGCGGCGACGCGGTCGCCGGGGCGAACGCCGAGATCACGCAGGGTGCCGGCGAGCCGGGCGCTCTCCGCGAGGGCGTCGCGGTAGCGGTAATGCTGCCCCTCGGGGGTGACGATGAAGTCCGCATCGCCGCGTTCCTGCATGCGCCCGGCGAAGCGCTCAAAGAGGTTGTCGCTCATCCCCGCGCTGCCTCCTTCAGGATCTTGCGCGCCCGGCGCGCGAGGTCGCGTACCTCGCTGGAGGTGGCGATGGTGCCGCGCGCGGTGAACTGCTCGTGGTTGCGCTCGATCTCGTCGAGCACGTAGAGGTAGTTGACCATCAGCCCCGCGCCCTGCTGCAGACCCTTCCCCGAGGTGTCGCCGAGCCAGTTGATGCGGTGCAGGCGGGCGCCGTTGCCGAGATGGAAGCGCGCCACCGGGTTCAGCGGCTGGCCCTCCTCGTTGCGGGCGGCCGTCAGGTAATGGGCGGCCAGCGGCAGCATGACCGCCTTGAGCTTGCCGGAGAGGGTCTCGTCACGGTGCCAGTCCGGCGTCTCGAGGCCCGCGAGGAGGGTCCGGGTATCGTCGTCGAGGGGCTCGGACGGGTCGTCGACGAGCTCCTGCAGCCAGCGCCGGAAGCCTGGTACCGGCGAGAGGGTGACGAAGTTCCGCAGGTTGGGCAGCTCCTGGGCGAGCTCCAGCACCACCTGCTTGATCAGGAAGTTGCCGAAGGAGATCCCGCGCAGCCCCCGCTGGCAGTTGCTGATGCCGTAGAAGGCCGCGGTATCGGCCCGCTCCGGGGCGTCCACCGCCTTGTGCTGCTGGTTGAGGATGCCCTGGACCTGATCGGGGATGCCCTTGTGCAGGGCCACTTCCAGGAAGATCAGCGGCTCGTCCCCGATGGCCGGGTGGAAGAACGCGAAGCACCGGCGGTCCTTCGGGTCCAGCCGCCGGCGCAGGTCGCTCCAGTCGCTGATGGCGTGCACCGCCTCGTAGTCGATGATCTTCTCCAGAATCGCCGCCGGGGTATGCCAGTCGATCCGCCGCAGCACCAGGAAGCCGCGGTTGAACCAGGACCCGAACAGATGCGCGAAGTCCGCGTCCACGGCCTCGAACTCCGGGTGCTCGGGGAGCAGCCGGAGCAGGTCCTCACGCATGCGCACCAGCTCGAAGGTGCCGCCGGCGGGCAGGTTGAGCCGGCGCAGCAGCTCCTGACGGCGCGGCTCGCAGGCCTGGAACAGCGCGCTCAGGGACCGGCCGTCGCCACGCTCGCGGTAGGCCTGGTAGGCGGCATCGATGGCGGCCGGGTCGGCGGAGAAGTCCTCCGCCAGCACCTGGAAGAACCGCTCCCGCTCCGCCGCCGGCAGCAGCTCGTAGAGATCCAGTGCACGCTGGGCGAGGGCGATGCTGGAGGCCTCGCCGTCGCTCTCCATGAGCTCGGTGCAGGCCTCGACCATGCCCTGGTGGTCCTTCGGCAGCCGGGCCGCTGCCTGGCGGCGGGAGAGGGCGTCCCGCTGGGTAATGGTCTGGATCAGGTCCTGCAGGAAGCTGACGTTCATTCGGGTCTCCGTGGCGGCTGCCTCAGCCCATCATGGCGCTGGGCAGCCAGGTGGCGAGCCCCGGGAAGAAGCAGAGGATCACGATGGCGAGGACCATGCAGAGGGCGTAGGGCAGGCTGCCCAGCAGCACGTCGCGCAGCGAGATCTCCGGGGCGATGCCGTTGATGATGAACAGATTCAGGCCCACCGGCGGGGTGATCAGCCCGATCTCGAGGTTGATGGTGAGGATCACCGCGAACCAGTAGGGGTCGAACCCGGCGTTGAGGATGATCGGCATGAGGATCGGCGCCGTCATCACGATCACCGCCACCGGCGGCAGGAAGAACCCGGCCAGCAGCAGGAACAGGTTGATCACCGCCATCAGCACCCAGCGGTTGACGTCCATGTCGGCGATGGCGTTGGCCAGGGTCTGGGTGATGAACATCGACGACAGCGCGAAGGCGAAGATCTCCGCGGCGGCGATGATGAGCATGATCATCACGCTCTCGCGCAGGGTGTCGCGGAAGATCAGCTTCAGCGGCTTCCACTGCCACATGCGGTAGATGATCACCGCCAGGGCGATGCACAGGAAGGCGCCGGCACCGGCGGCCTCGGAGGGGGTCGCCACGCCGCCGTAGAGCGTGTACAGGATACCCACCACCACGGCCAGGAAGGGCAGCACACGGACCATCGAGTCGATGTTCTGGCGCAGCGTGCGCTTGACCTGGCTGGCCGCGCGGGCAGCCTCGTCACCGTAGCCGCCGGCGATCTTGCAGGCGATGATCGTCCAGATGATGAACAGCCCCGCCAGCATGAAGCCCGGGATGATGCCGGCGATGAACAGCCGCCCGATGGAGGTCTCGGTGGCGATGCCGTAGACGATCATGGTCACCGACGGCGGGATGAGAATGCCGAGCGTCCCGCCGGCGGCGATGCAGCCGGCGGCCACCCCATCGGGATAGCCCCGGGCGCGCATCTCGGGGATGCCCATCTTGCCGATGGCCGCACAGGTGGCCGGCGAGGAGCCCGAGAGCGCCGCGAAGATCGAGCAGGCGCCGATGTTGGAGACTGCGAGCCCCGCCGGCACCCGCGCCAGCCAGACGTCCAGCGAGCGGTAGAGATCGCGCCCGGTGGGGGACGACGCCACCGCCGCGCCCATCATGATGAACATCGGGATGGCGACGAAGCCGAACTCGGCGATGCTGTCGTAGAAGGTCTCGCCGAAGTAGGTGAGCTCCGGCATGCCGCGGTTGATGACCAGGGCGGCCAGAGAGACTGCGCCCAGGGCGAAGGCGATGGGGGTGCCGATGGCCATCAGCGCGAACAGGGCGATGACCACCAGCAGGCCACTGGTGAGAGGGTTCATCAGAAGTCTCCCCGCAGGAATTCGGCCACGTACTGCAGGCAGAGCAGCGTCGCACTGATGCCGAGCGGCAGCACCGGGATCCACAGCGGCGGATTCCAGACCGTGCCCGTGCCCCAGCCGAGGGTGTAGGCCTCAATGATGTAGTGCCAGGCGGCGTAGGTGAGCGCGGCGCAGAATACGAGGCTCACGAGCGCGCCGAGGCGCAGCATCAGCCAGCGGGCGCGGCCGCCGAGGGCGTCCGGCAGCGCCGTCACCGCCACGTGGCCCCCCGTGAGCAGTACATACGGGGCGCCCAGCAGCATCGCCGCCGTTACCGCGTACACCGTGTACTCCGTCTGCCAGACCGTGCTCTGGTTGAGGATGTAGCGCACGAAGATCATGTGGCAGACGCTGAAGACCCCGGAGATCAGCAGCGCGGTGGCCAGCACGGCGACGGCAGCCGAGACGCGGTCGATGGTCCGGATGTAGGCGCCGGCGAACCCGCCCCGGCGCACCTCGATCTCCGGCTCGGGCATGCCGGTGGCGGCGAGCCCGGCGGAGCCGGTGGCCGCCCCCGAAGGGGCGGCCGTGGCCTCGTCGTCGCGGCTACTCGACTGCGAGGGCCGCATCGATCAGCTCCTGGCCGTTCGGCACTTCCTCGGCGAAGGTCTTGTACGAGCTCTCCTGGGCGAGCTCGAGCCAGGCCTGGTAGTCGTCGGGGGACATGGTGACGACCTCGACGCCGTTCTCGCGGAAGACCTCGACCATGGTCTCGTCGAGCTGGGCGGCCTGCTCGGCGAAGTACTCCTCTGCGGCCTGGCCCGCGGCCATCAGGGCCTCCTGCTGCTCCGCGTTGAGGCCGTCCCAGGTGCGCTCGGAGATCAGGATCGGCTCGTACATGAACCAGAGCGCGTTCTCCCCGGGGGCCGTGAGGCAGGTCACCTGCTCGTAGATGCGATAGGAGACGAACGAGCCCGAGGACGTGTTGGCACCGTCCAGCACGCCGGTCTGCATCGCCGAGTAGATCTCAGAGCTCGGCATGGACGCGATGGAGGCACCGGCCTCGGCCAGGAGCTGGTCGAAGGCGGGGCCCGCGGCGCGCATGGTCTGCCCCTCGACGGTATCCGGCGAGGTGATGCAGCGCTCCTTGGAGGCGAAGCCGCCGGCGAGCCAGGCGTCGGAGAGCACGCGCACGCCGCCTTCCTGGATGACGTCCTTGATCATGTCCATGAACTCGGAGTCATTCAGGCGCTGGGCGCGCTCGTGGTTACGCACCAGGCCCGGCATGAGCGTGGCCGAGAACTCCGGGTGACGGCCGCTGGCGTAGTCCAGCGGGAAGGCGCTGATGTCGAGACGCCCCTGGGCCATGGCACCCCATTGCTCGCGCGGGCTGAACAGGGACGCCCCGGGGTAGACCTGGATCTCCAGGCCCACATCGGCCGCGGCCACTTCCTCGGCGAGGATCTGGACCATCTCGTCGCGCACGTCGCCCTGGCCGCCTGGCCACTGATGGGAGGCGCGCAGGGTGGTCTGGGCGGCGGCGGTGCTGCCGATGGCGGCGGCGAGGGCAAGGGCCCCGGCAAAAGCGAGGTTGGAACGCTTCATCATCTCTCTCCTCCTGGGATGGTTCTGCTCTTCTGTCTGCTCGTATACATCTGCATCGCTGATGTATACATCGGTATAGGCGTGGCTATACTTCCTGTCAACAACGTCTTGTGTTGCGATGCAACCCTCCGCGGCACTGGAGTCAGTATGGGTCAGGATGGCCGCTCGCGCGCGCAGCGCCTGCGCGACGGGCTCGAAGAGGCGATCATCAACGGCGAGCTGCTCCCGGGCGCCCGGCTCGACCCGGAGGCCCTGGCGAGCCGTTACGGCTGCTCGCGCACACCCATACGCGAGGCCATCCAGCAGCTCGCCGCCAGCGGCCTGGTGACGGTGGTGCCCAAGCGCGGGACCTTCGTCGCCGAGCTTGGCATCACCGAGCTGGTGGAGCGGTTCGAGGTGATGGCGGAGCTGGAGGGGATGTGCGGGCGGCTCGCCGCGCGGCGCATCTCACCGGCCGAGGCGGCAGCGCTGCAGCAGGCGCTGGAGGCCTGCGGGGCGGCGGCCGCGAGCGACGATGCCGACGCCTACTACTACGAGAACGAGCGCTTTCATCATCTGATCTACGCCGCGAGCCACAACGGCTTCCTGGAGCGGGAGGCGCGGCGGCTGCACGCCCGGCTGA
Source organism: Spiribacter halobius (assembly GCF_020883455.1). NCBI lineage: Bacteria > Pseudomonadati > Pseudomonadota > Gammaproteobacteria > Chromatiales > Ectothiorhodospiraceae > Sediminicurvatus > Sediminicurvatus halobius. The sequence goes on from NZ_CP086615.1 coordinate 732,847, forward strand.
AGCCCTACCGGCGCCTGCAGCTGCGCCTGCGCAACCGGGTGGCCCGCTCCTACGCCGAGCACGAGGCGGTAGTAGCGGCCATCCTGGATGGCGACGGGTCCGCCGCCGAGGCCGCGCTCAAGGCCCACGTTCTGGTTCAGGGCGAGCGCTTCAGCGACTTCGTCGCCTCCGTGCATGCGCTCACCGGCGACCGCCGCTCCGCGGGCGGCAGCGCTACCACATGAGGTCGTCGGGGATGGGGAAGTCCGCGTAGGCGGGATCCTCCGGCTCGCCGGCGGCGGCATCGGCGGCGGTCCAGGCGATCAGGAAGGGGGCCCGGGCCCGGACCCTGTCCACGATCTCCGCCGGAATCAGGCGGTAACGGCCCCGGGTGCGGGCGATGGCGAGCCGTCCGGCAGCGAGCTCCCGGCGCTGGGCCTCGCTCACCTGGATCTTGCGCACACGCTCGCCGTGCTGGAAGTTGAATGGCACCTCGCCGTCGTGGGGCACCTCGCGGGCGATCACCATTTCCCGGGCGGCGTGCTCGTCGGCCTGGCGCCGGCGTTCTTCCTCCCGGCGGCGGTTGAGCGTGCGGTCCCGTGCCCGCTTGTCCGCCTCGCGCTGTGCGGCCAGGCGTGCGGCCTCGTCCTCGGGCCCGTCAGCGGCCTTTTGCCGGCCCTTTTTGCCGCCGCGCCGCTTCTGGCGCTTCTCGGTGGTCGCGCGGCGCGCGTCCTGCTCGCGGGCGAGTCCGCTCTTGACCAGCTGGTCGCGCAGGCTGTCGCTCATGGGGATACCGTCGTGGCTGCCGGCGGATGGGTATGGATAGCGGTCGGTCCTCGGACCGATGCCGTCAGGCAGAGGGTAATGCGCGAGCGGGGATGAGGGAAGACGATGCCACAGCAGGGTGCCCGTGGCCTTCGGCGGGCACCCTGTCAGGCAGGCTCAGTCAAGGCTCAGGCTGCTGCGGGCAGACCGGCCCGACGCCGGCGCACGCGGTCCATCAGCCGGCTGCAGCCGCGGATGCACTCGGCGAGCACCTCGCCGCGCATCATCTCGGCCTCGAGCCGGACCTCCCCCAGATTGCGCAACCGGACGTCGCCACCGACACCGATTCCGTTGTTCCCACGCATGATCCACCTCCACGATAACGACGCTACGACACCTTGCCGCACGCGGTGACCTTTTACCGCAATGCGGGAAAATCGCTCTACTCAAGCCCCGCCGAGCGGGTGGTCTTTACCCCGCGCAGCGGGCCGCTGCACGGGGTCGGGGAAGGACACCCCGTTTCAAGACGTGAGAATTGTAGCGAGGGAGCTGGTGCCCTGCCTAGGGGGTGACGCGCTGCAACATGCGTCCGGAACGCAAACTGCCTCACAGTCCGACGAACGGCCAATCAAGTGCCGATGGACGGTGGGTTCGCCACGAAAAACCCCCGGCCGCCGCAGGGCGTGCCGGGGGTGGTCGTCAGCGGCGCGGGGCCGCTTGCGACGCCGTTACATGCGGTCCTCTTCGAACAGCTGATCGATCAGATCCAGAAGCTCCTGCCCGCGCTCGCCGACCTCGTCGACGAACACCTGGCGCACCGGCTGGGCGAGCTCCTCGAATGCGGCGCGCTCCTCGTTGCTCAGGCGGATGATCTCGATGTCACTCTCGCTGGTGATGGTGTCCAGACGCTCGTTGTTGAGCTCCTGCTGAACGTCATGGATGTAGCGCACCAGCTCGTCGGTGGTCTCGTCGATGACCTCCCGGTAAGTGTCCGGAAGCCCCTCGTACCAGTCCTGGTTCGCCATCACCGTGGCGATGAACTGCGCCTGGTTGGCGAAGACCATGTAGTCCTGGACCTCGTAGAAGCCCATCTCCTCATGGGCGAACACCGGCTGGATGTTGCCCTCGGCCTGGCCCTGCTGGAGCGCGCTGTAGAGCTCCCCATACTCGATGCTGGTGGGCTGCGCGCCGTAGGCGCGATAGGTCTCGCGCAACAGGAGGTTGTCCATCACGCGGATCTGGACGCCCTCCATGTCCTCGGGCGTGCGGATCGGCTCGTTGAAGGTCCAGACCTGGAAGCCCTCGGGCACGATGGCCAGCGGCACCAGGCCGCGGTCACGGAAGCTGTTCTGCCAGGCGTCGCTCTCGATGAAGGTGTCGGAGTTCAGCTTGCGCGTGGTGACCCACTCATCCTGGGGCAGGATGAAGTTCAGCGAGAAGAGCTGGCTCTCGGGTACGGTGCCGCCGAGGAAGCCGGAACCGAAGGCCAGCTGGATGGCGCCCGCCTGTACCGCGTCGTAGATGTCGGTCAGGCCGCCGAGCTCGCCGTAGGGGAACAGCTGGACGTTGACGTCACCGTCGGTCTTCTCGTTGACCAGCTCGGCGAACTCCGCCGCATACTCGTACTGGACACTGCCCTCGATCTCCTCGAGGCCGAAGCGCCAGGTCTCCTGGGCCGTCGCCGTGCCTGCAAGCGCCAGACCGAGACCCAGCGCCACGGGGTAGGTGTACTGCAACCGCATCGGAACCTCCTTCTTAGGCTCGTTTGATGTCATCGGGAACCGATCATCTTTAACCCTAACACAGCGTTTGCGGGCGTCTACGCGAGCGGGCGACGAGTAGGCAAAGCGTCGGGCGTGGGTTAAGGTCCGTGAACGGCGCATGACACGGTGGGGGACCTCATGACGGCATCGGAAGCAGGTGGCGGGGCGGGAAGGCATGGCCTGCTGCGCGCACTGGCGGCGCTGGACTGGGCCATCGGCGCCATCGAGAAAGGCGTCATCGGCGGGGCGGTTCTGCTCATGGCCGCGGTCATGACCGGCCACGTGCTGGGCCGCACGTTCCTCGGCCAGGGCATACCGGGCACCACCGAAATCGCCGAGCTGCTGATCATCATCATGACGTTTATCGGCGTCAGCTACGGCGTACGCTGCGCGCGCCACATCAGCATGTCGGCGATCTACGACCAGCTCCAGGGCACGGCGCGGAAGGCGCTGCTGGTCACCATCTGCCTGGCCACTGCCATGCTCATGTTCTATTTCGCTTACCTGGCGCTGGACTATACCACCACGATCTACGAGCGGGGGCGCGTCAGCGGGGCACTCACCATTCCCCTGTGGACGGTCTACGCCTCCGCGCCCATCGGCTTTACCCTGGCCGGCATCCAGTACGTGCTGACGGCGGTGCGCAACCTGACCAGCCGCGAAATCTACCGCTCGTTCACCGAGAAGGAACAGTACGCCGAGGTCCCCGTGGAGGGGAACGGGGAAGCCGGCACCGGTACCGGCCAGCAGGGCTGATTCCACGCCCCGAAGGCAAGAAGAACACCAGGAGCTCGCCCCATGCTGACGCTGATGGCCCTGCTGATGATCGTCCTGCTGCTCATGGGCTTCCCCATGATGGTGCCGCTGGCGGCGGGGACGCTGTTCATGATGCTCACGGGGATGACCTTCTTCGGCCCCGACATGAGCATCAGCTGGATGTTCTCCGGCATCGGCACCTGGGTGCTCGCCGCGGTGCCCATGTTCATCTTCGCCGCGGACATCATGACCAAGGGCCACACGGCCAACCGCCTGCTGGACCTGGTTTCCGCGTTCACTGGCCATCTCCGCGGCGGGCTGCCCATCACCACGGCGGCGAGCTGCGCCCTGTTCGGCGCGGTGTCGGGCTCCACCCAGGCCACGGTCGTCGCCATGGGCGGGCCCATGCGCCCGCGCCTGCTCGAGAAGGGCTACTCCGACGGCTTTACCCTGGGCCTGATCGTCAACGCCAGCGACATCGCCCTGCTCATTCCGCCGAGCATCGGCTTCATCGTCTATGGCGTGATCATGCCGAATTCCTCCATCGGCGATCTGTTCCTCGCCGGCATCCTGCCCGGGCTGATGATCCTGCTGATGTTCGCGGTCTACTGCTGGATCTACTCGCGGATCAAGGGCGTCCCGGTGGAAACGCGCACGCCCTGGCGCGAGCGGCTGCTGGCACTGCGCGGCGCAGTGCTGCCGCTGGGGTTCCCGGTGATCGTGGTGGGCGGCATCTACACCGGCACCTTCAGCGCCGTGGAGGCCTCGGCCATTGCCGTCGCCTACGCCCTGATTCTGGAGATGATCATCTACCGCCAGGTCCGGATCCGTGACCTGTGGGACATCGCCCTGTCCACCGGCCTCATCACCGCGGTGGTGTTCATCCTGGTGGCCATCGGCGCGGCCTTCTCCCAGACCCTGACCACCGCCGGGGTGCCGCGGGAGGTGCTCGGGCCCATCATCGACGGCCTGGGGGATTCGCAGTTCCTCGCCCTGCTGGTGATCGCGGCGGCGTTCTTCATCGGCTGCATGTTCGTCGACCCGATCGTGGTGATCCTGGTGCTGGTCCCGCTGTTCAAGCCGCTGGTGGACCAGGCCAACCTGGATCCGACCCACGTCGGCGTGATCGTGGTGCTGCAGGCCGCCATCGGCTCCGCGACGCCGCCCTTCGGCTGTGACCTGTTCACCGCCATGGCGGTGTTCCGGCGGCCTTATCTGGAGGTGATCCGGGGCACGCCGCCGTTCATCCTCATCCTGCTGCTGGCGACGCTGATCCTGATCACCTTCCCGCAGATCTCGCTCTGGCTGCCGTCGCTGGGCGGGCAGTAGCGGTCAGCGCATGGCATCGCGGGGCCGGATGTTGACCAGTGCGACGCCGGCGACCACCACTGCCAGGCCGGTCAGCGCCGATACCCCGAGGCGCTCGTCGAACAGCAGGTAGGCGAAGATCACAGTGAACGGCGGCGCCAGATAAAACAGGCTCGCCACCCGGTAGGCGGCACCGCGCCGGATCAGCGCGAACAGCAGGCCGATTGCTCCCACCGACAGCACCAGCACCAGCCAGGCGAGGGCGAACAGGAACTCTCCGGTCCACTGGATATGCATGCTCTCGGTGGCACCCGCCAGCACCAGCAGGGCCACGCCGGTGACGGCGAACTGTACCGTGCCGCCGGTGCGCAGGTCCGTCACCGGGCAGAAACGCTTCTGGTAGAGCGTGCCCAGGGTGATGCCGAGCAGCGCCAGCAATGCACTCGCCACCGTCGCCGGCGTGGCGTCGCCGGCCTGCAGTCGCCCGGAGATCACGAGCGCGACCCCGGCGAACCCCGCGAGCAGGCCGAGCCACTGGCGGAGGCTCACCCGCTCGCCCAGCGTCGCCCCCGCGAGGGCGGCGGTGAGCAGCGGCTGCACCGAGACGATGATGGCGGTCACGCCCGCGCCCTGGCCGCGGTCGATAGCCCAGAACACGCCGCCCAGATAGACGCCATGCACCAGCAGCCCGGCGACGGCGACATGGCACAGCGCCCGTGCGCCGCGGGGCCAAGGCGCCCGGGTAAGCAGCGCGACGGCGAACAGCAGCGCGGCCGCGAGCACCATGCGCAGCCCGAGGAAGGTCATCGGCTCGGCGTGAGGCAGACCGAGCCGGGCACCGATGAAGCCGGTGCTCCAGAGCAGCACGAACAGGGCCGGCAGGAGCAGCGTGCTGGCAGCGGCGGTTGTGCGCTCGGCCACGGAGGTCTCCGGTGCGTACGGGGCGCACAGGATACCGGGGAACCGCGGACAGGCAACCGCAGCCTATGGTGAGTACGTATCTGCCTCAGCCACTGTTGCGGCATCACCGCCCGCGTCACCCCCGGCACGGCCTTGAAACCGCTCGCGGCACCGCGGATACGCGCCAGGCAGCTACGGCTGAGGAAGATGCGTAATCAGGTGGCCTATGGCCGACCTCGCCCCGGAGCGGGCCGGCGGCCCGGCCGCTCGCTCCGGCCAGCGGGCTCGTCGTAGAGGGAATCGGCATGCGTCTACTGCTCGTACTCGTGACCCTGGGCCTTGCCGGCTGCGCCAGCTATTACCAGGGGCCGCCCTCGGATCACTTCGACGGCCGCCGCTTCCACAATCCCGAGCCGCGCATCGAGCGCCCGCCCTTCGCGTTCCTGCGCTGGCTTCTGACCCGCGACCCGGGAGCCTGGCCGGAGCACGTGCCGCTCGCCCAGGCCGACCGGCCGCCGCGGCGGGTCGAGGGCGGCATGCTGCGGGTGAGTTTCGTGAACCACGCGACGCTGCTGCTCCAGACCCGGGGGCTGAACATCCTCACCGATCCCGTCTGGTCCGAGCGGGCCAGCCCGGTGAGCTGGGCCGGGCCGCGCCGGGTGCAGCCGCCGGGCATCGCCTTCGATGATCTGCCGCCCATCGACGTGGTGCTGGTCAGCCACAACCACTACGACCATCTGGACCTGGCCACCCTGGCCCGGCTGCAGGCGCGCGACGCCCCCCGAGTGCTGGTACCCCTCGGCAATGACGCCATCCTCGCCCGGCACGACCCGCCCATCGCCGCCGACGCGCTGGATTGGGGGGACCGCGTGGCGCTCTCCAGGTCGGTTGCGGTGACCGCGGCGCCCATGCGGCACTGGTCGGCGCGCGGGCCGTTCGACCGCAACGCCGCGCTATGGGCGGCGTTCGCCATCTCCACGCCCGAGGGCACGATCTATTTCGTCGGCGACAGCGGCTACGACGCGGCCATGTTCCGCGAGGCGCGGCAGGCATTCGCGCCGATCCGGCTGGCGCTGCTGCCGATCGGGGCCTACGAGCCGCGCTGGTTCATGCGCCCGGTGCACATGACACCGGCGGAGGCGGTGCAGGCCCATCGGGACCTGGCTGCACCACGGAGCCTGGGCATCCACCAGGGGACCTTCCGGCTCGCGGACGAGGCCTATGATGCCCCCCGGCAGGCGCTGGCACGGGCACGCCAGGCGGCGGGCGTCCCCGCCGCCTGCTTCCCCGCGCCCGCCAATGGGGAGGTATTCACGCTGCCGGCGACGGCGGCGCTGGCATCGCCGTGCAAGGTGCCGGCGGCTCAGTCGTCCCAGCGGTCGTCCCAGTCGCCACCGTGACGTCGGTACCGGCGCTCGTCGTGCCGGCCATAGTGGTGGCGCGGGCCGTGCCAGCGGTGGCCGCCTCGATGCCAGCGCGGGTGCTGGCGATGATAGCCGTGGGCACGGGCGTGGGGCGGCAGTCCGCCGTGGTAGCGCCGGCTGTAGCGGCGCTCGCGGTGGTGCCGGGGCTTGTGCCGGCGCTCGTAATGGCTCTCGGTCAGCGCCGCGGTGCCAAGGCCGGCCCCCAGGGCGCTGCCGAGGATGGCGCCGTTGCGGCCGTCGAGCTCCTGTCCGACATAGGCGCCGAGGGCGCCGCCCAGGGCACCGCCGAGCACGGCATCGCCGCGATCACGGTCGCCGGCGGCAGCGGTGCCGGCAGCGAGCAGCAGGGTGAGGGCGAGGATCAGCTTGCACATGGTTCGGGCTCCAGTGGCTGGGAAGACGCCCTGAGTCTCCCGCAGCGGGGCTGAACGCCCGCTTAATCGGCTCGCCCGCCATCTCCACGCCCTCACTTCGCGAATCGGGACACTAGGAGTCTGCGCCGTAGAACGTCTCCCGGCTGCGGCGGCCCCACTGCGGCCGCTTTGACCGCTCGCGCTCGTTACATAGTTACCACTATGCGCCTCGCACGAGCGGCCCAATCGCCTCGCAGTGGGACCGCCTCGCTCGGAAGATTTCTACGGCGCAGACTCCTAGTAAGCCTGGTCGAGCACCCGCTCGCGCAGCTGCTCATACTCGTCGGCGGTGATCAGGCCGCGCTCGCGCAGGGCCTCGATCTCTTCCAGCCGGGCCGTAAGGCTGTCCCGCTGCGTGGTGGTGCGGCCGGCTCCCTCCGACGAAGACGTGTCGTCGGCCGGTTCGCTGCTGGCGCCGCCGCCGGAATCTGCGCGCAGCCCGGGGCGGTAGCCGAGCCCCGTGAGACGGAAGATATCCTCGTCGCAGAAGCCGCGCGTCTCCAGGGGCCCGGTGCCGAGGACCCGCAGATAGGTGGCGCCGTCCTCGCTCGCCGCCCGGCGCAGGCGCTCCAGCGCCTCCTCGAAGGCCTGGTTGCGCTCGTTCTGGGACGTGCAGCGCGCATTGACCGTGCGCGTGTAGCGGCCGAGCTGCTCCGAGCCGCGGGGAGGGGCGCCGGCGCCTACCTCGAGCTCCGTCAGCGGCGTAGCCTCGACAGGCCCGTCGGCATCGCCGCTGCCGCCACCTAGGAGGCTGCAGCCGCCGAGCAGCAGGGTGGCGGCGGTGCCGGCGAACAGGGATCGGACGCTCATGGGGTCTCCTCAGCCACGGATTGGGTACAGGGCGCGAGTATTGCCGATGAGGCGGCCCCCTGGCCACCCGCGTGCGGCCCTGCCGGTGCCGCGAAGCCGGAATCCGTCGGCGGGCGGTTGATCCCAGGCGTTGGCGGCCCCATCACGGAGGATGACGCGGGCGCCGGCGCTGGCTGGCGTGCGCTCGCCGCTTACCCGAAGAAACCAGAGGAGACCGCACATGGCGTTCACGCTGCCGGATCTGCCCTACGACTACAACGCGCTGGATCGCGCCATCGACGCGCAGACGATGGAGATCCATCACACCAAGCATCACAACACCTACGTCACCAAGCTTAATGACGCCGTGTCGGGGACCGCGCATGAGGGCAAGTCGCTGGAAGAGCTGCTGGCGGGCGTCTCGGCGCTGCCGGTGGCAGTGCGTAACAACGGCGGCGGCCATTACAACCATTCGCTGTTCTGGCGGATGATGTCGCCGGACGGCGGCGGTGAGCCGGACGGCGCCGTGGCCGATGGCATCCGACAGGCCTTCGGCTCCTACGAGGAATTCCGCAAGGCTTTCACCAATGCCGCTCTGGGTCGCTTCGGCTCGGGCTGGGCCTGGCTGATCGTCACGCCTCAGGGCCTGAAGATCACCTCCACCCCGAATCAGGACAACCCGATCATGGATGTGGTGGAGGATCGCGGCACGCCCGTGCTCGGGCTGGACGTCTGGGAGCACGCCTACTATCTGCGCTATCAGAACCGCCGCCCGGACTACGTTGAGGCGTTCTGGGACGTGGTCAACTGGGATGAGGTGAACCGGCTCTACCAGGCGGCCAGGTAGACGCCGCGACCCGCGGTTCGCGGGCGACGCCCGGCCGGCCTCCGGCCGGGCGTCGTTATTAGTCGTTTCGGAAGTATTTCAGCCGCCCGGTTTCCCCGGATCCGCCGGCAGCAGCCAGCGCACGTGGGCCCCCCCTTCCGGCGCCGTCTCGACCCAGGCGTGCCCGCCGTGGCGGGCGATGATGCGCGCAACCAGCGTGAGGCCCAGACCCGAGCCGGCCCCTCTGCCCCGGAGCCGCACGAAGGGGCGGAACACGGAGTCACGATCCGGCACATCGATGCCGGGGCCGCTGTCGGCGACCCCGAGCACGTCACCCGCCTCGCGGCGCTCGTGGCTGAAGCGGATCCGCGGAGCCTGCCCTGCGTGCCGCAGGGCATTGCTGATCAGGTTCTGGTAGACCGCCCGCAGCAGGGTCGGATCGGCCCGCACGGTGGCCTCCGGTGGCGGCGACAGCTGTGCCCCGCTGTCGCGCAGCGTCCGGTCGAGGTCGGCCAGCACCTGCCGCACGCACTCGGCCAGCGCGACCGGCTCCACCGCCAGCTCACTGCGGCCGACGCGCGAGAGCTCGCGCAGCGCGCCGATCAGCTCGCCCATTCGCCCGGCGGCCTCGCGGATGCTCCGCAGGTCCTCCAGCGCCTGGGGCGAGAACCGCTCGGCGCCCTCGGCCTCGATCAGCTCCGCGTAGGTGTCCATCTGGTTGAGTGGCTCGCGCAGGTCGTGGGTGACCGCCTGCAGGAACTCCTCCAGCGCCCGGGTGCGTTCGCCCACCTCCCGCTCGAGGGCAGCGGTGCGCTCCCGCGCCGCCTGCTCCACGCGCGCCTGCTGCACGGCCTCCCGGCGGGCAGCAACCTCCGTGCGCAGGGCCCTGAGCCCGGCATCGAGGCGCTCCGCGGCCGCCTCGCCGGGCTCGGCGTCGATCCGCTGCAGCACCAGAGCCGGAGCATGGCGGCCGGCGGCGACCTGGATCGGTGCGGAAAGGCGGCCGCGCACCGTCTCGGCCCAGCCGTCGGCGAGGTGCTCGGCCTGGCGTGCCAGCATGAGCGCGCCGTCGGCGGCCACGCCGATGAGATCTTCCTCCCGCGCCTCTCGGCCGAGGCGTTCGGCCAGTGCCTGGCGCAGGGTGGCCTGCTCGCCGGCGAGCGCGCCCCGCGAGAGATCGGACATCTCCGCCAGCAGGAGAATGGCCAGTGCGCCGGTCGCGGCCGCCCGGCCCGCCAGACGGTGCCTGAACAGCTCCTCGCCGGGCAGCCCCGTCGCCGGGTCGAACAGCGCGTCCTCGGCCAGGCGGCGAAAGCGCTGGTTGAGCTCCGCCTCACGCTCGATCTCGGCCTCGGCGAGCTCGGCCAGCCGGCGGAGGCTGGCGCGCTCCCGGGCGTCCAGACGCCGCGGGCGGCGGTCGGCGATGCACAGGGTGCCGAGGGCCTGACCCTCGGGGCCGCGGATGATGGCCCCGGCATAGAAGCGGATATACGGCTCGCCGATCACCAGCGGGTGCTCCGCGAAGCGCGGATGCTGGAGGGTGTCCTCGATCATCATGAGATTCGGCTCGTTCAGCGCATGAGCGCAGAACGAGACCTCCCTCGAGGTCTCGCGGACCTCGAGGCCGCACACTGACTTGAACCACTGGCGGTGCTCGTCCACCAGGCTCACCAGGGCGATGGGCACTTCGAAAAGCTCGGTGGCGAGCCGGGTCAGGCGGTCGAAGCGCTCATCCGCCGCAGTGTCGAGGACGTGGAGATCATGCAGGGCCGCAACCCGGTCGACATCACCGGACGGCGTCGGCGGAGCGAACGTTGCCCGCGGACTCTTGGGCCCGCTTGCGGAATGTAGGGTCATGGCTGCCCTCCCGGCGCGCACGCATCATGGTAACGCGGGGGCGGGAAGGGGCGAAGCGCGCCATATCGGCCGCCAGGTCACCGGCCAGTGCCAACCGGTCATCAAACGGATGCAGCGCAAGCCGTGGCCGGCGCCGCCGCGCCAGCAGGCGAGCGGCGGCGTTGCCGAGCCGCAGCGCCCGGGCCCGACCCGGTGTGTCCGCCTCGTAGCCGAGCAGGGGCAGGGGCGTGCAGCGGCTCCGGCGGGTGTCGTACACGCCGGCGAGCGTCTCCACGAAGCGGAACGGCTGCTCGGCCAGCCGCCGCCGTGGTACCGGGCCGAGGGCCCAGGCCGGCGGCACGTACAGCCGCGGCGCGCGCAGGCCGACCTCTTCGAACCAGCCATGACAGTCCCGCATGAGCGTGAGAATGCCGTCGGCGTCCCGCGCAAGGTGCTCGGCAACGTCGCGGGAGATCAGGCGGCTGTGCAGGCGATGGCGCAGCCCGCGCACCGCGTCGACGCGATGTCGCCAGCCGTGCCCCGCGAGCCGGTGGCCGGCCTGCTGCCAGGCGCGCAGGCGGTCCAGCGCCGCCGGCGGCCAGGCCCGCCCCGGGACCACCAGCAGCGTCACCCGCCGCCAGTCCGCGGCCTCCGCCAGCGCCAGCAGCCGCGTGACCCGGGTCAGCGTCTCGGGCATGACGTCGTGGATGCTGAGCCAGCCCGCCGCCTCAGGCATGGCGGCGCTCCCCGGCAGCCTGCCCGGCGAGGACGTCGAGCCACGGCGTGATGCCGGACTCGGCGCAGGCAAGCACCGCCGCGCGACCCTGCCCGGCCTTGTGGGCGAGCACGGCCGGGTCGAGGGCCGTCACCCGGGCGAGGGCGTCGGCAACGTTCTCGCCCGCGCCGATGCGGTGCAGTCCGCGCGCCAGCTCGGGCCAGTCGAGGATGCCGCAGCCGCGGGCGGCCAGCGTGATCCGCCCCCGGGCCAGGGCCTCCAGGGCCACGGTGCCGAACGCCTCCACCACCGAGGGCAGCACCAGGAGGTCGCTGCTATCCAGGGCATCGAGAATGGCGTCCCGGTCGAGCCAGCCCAGGGCCTCGAGATTGGGCAGCCGCGCAGCGGCGGCATCGACCCAGGGCCGTTCCGGGCCGTCTCCGGCGATGCGGAACTGCAACCCCGGCAGCCGCTCCGCGGCCTCGATGACGGCATGCACGCGCTTCTCCGCAGCCAGACGGCCGACGAACAGCACGCTGCGTGGCGGGCTCTGCAGCGCCGCCGGCGGCCGCTCGAGGAACGGCCGCGGCAACGGCGTACCCAGCAGGTGGGCGCGGCGCGCTCCGAGCTCCTGGGCCAGCCGGTGCATGCCAGGTGCGTTGGTAATGACCGCATCGGCCTGGCGGAACAGCCGGCGATTGGTGCCGGCGAGCCACCACCGGTTCAGCGGCGCCAGGACGCGGCCCCAGTAGAGCCCGGTGAGGGCCTCGTAATGGGTATGCAGGCCGAACAGCAGCCGCGCGCCGAGGCGCCGCGCCGCGCGCGCCCCCAGCAGGCCGTAGGGGCCTGGCGTGGCGACGATGATCACATCCGGGGCGAAGGCGGCGAGGCGCTGCTGCAGTCGGCGCGGCGAGGGCAGGCCGAGGCGCTGGGTAGCGTCGCCAGGCAGTGGCATCTCCAGCCAGTGCGGCAGCGGCTGGCCGCTGCCGGGGCAGAGAAGGGTCAGTGCCTGCACACGCGGTTCCAGGTGTGCCGCGAGATCCCGGTAATAGGTGCCGACGCCGTTACGCTCCGGCGCGGCATCCGAGACGATGGCGACGCGCAGGGGCAGGCGTGATGACGGCGATGCCATGGTGGTCCCTCGGGGGCTGCGGTGGACGGGACGGGAGCCGATGGGCCGGGACCGCATACTCGCCCGTGAGGTCGAGCAGGGCGGTCACGTCGGCGAAGCGATGGCGCACGCTGGCCGCGTCCAGGTTCCAGTGCGCCAGCTGGTGCCGGTGTCCGGAGCGGTGGTGCCGGGCGGCCGCGTCGGCTGCGGCCAGCCGGTTCTTCAGGGGTGGCGCGAGCGGCAGCCCGAGTTCCCGGTAGCAGGCGCGGACCGCCGCGGCGAGTCCGCGTCGCTGTGCCGGCAGGGGCAGCAGCACGGCGCGACCGGCCGGCAGGCGCGGCAGCTGCTCGAGCAGGGTGTCGTAGCCGAGGCCAAGCTGGCTGATCATCCGCTCCCGCAGCACGTCGCGGCGGTAGGGGCCATGCAGGCTGCTGAGCGCAGGGTCGAGGCTGGCCAGCTGGGAGGAGAGGGCGCCGGCGGGCTCGCGCAGGCAGGCGATGACGCGAGCGTCCGGAAAGGCCTCCAGCAGGCTGCCAGCCAGCGGGGCGAAGGCCGCATTCTTGGCGAGGTAGCGCCGGTGGCCGCCGTGGAAGTACAGATGGCGCTGGATGCAGCGCCGGTAGGCCGCCATCAGGCGGCGTCGCTCCGGACCGGTGAGGCCGTGGTCTCCGCGGCCGAGACGCCAGAGGCCCGGGGCATCCGGAAAGGCCACCACGAGGATGAAGCACGAGAGCCGCGGCAGCAGCGCCAGGTAGTCTTCCTCGGGGGCGTCGAGGCCGATGGGGTGGACGCCCTCGAGGCCTCTGGAGAGGCGGCTCGCAGCCCGGTTGACGAGCCACGCCCCGGGCGATCCGAGCCGGGCATCGAGTCGGGCGATGCCACGCCATAGGTAACGCCAGCTGATGGCCGGCGCGAACAGGCACTCCCAGGTGCGCATGGTGGTGAGGCGTGGGTCGTGGGCGAGCAGATGGTGCAGCGCCGTCGTGCCACTGCGGGGCACCCCGAGGATAAACAGCGGCGCCCGCACGGGCAGGCGCCGGTAGCCACGAAACAGGATCTCGTCCAGGGCGAAGCCAAGCCAGTGGTAGGCGAGGCCGATCGGCAGCAGCACCAGCAGCGCCAGGGTAGAGAGCGCATGCCGGAGCGTGAGCCGGGCAATGCCGTCACGCGGCGGCAGCAGGGCGCTCACAAGCAAATCCAGCGCTCGGCCCCAGCCAGCAAGGCGTGCAGCGCCCAGGGATGGCTCGGCGGCGGTCTGATCCTGGCGGGTGCGTGTGCTCACTACCCCCACACGGTGGCAGGGCACTGCGACACGCGCCTTGCACGGATGTGACGACGCGGTGACAGCACCGTCGCCGGCGACGCCGAGACCCGAGGGCACAACGCGGCTCGGTGTTAGAGGCGCACCCGTAGACGTGTAGGTCGGCAAGCGCGCAGCGCTCGCCGACAATTGCGCCTCGGCGGGACCCCTGCCGTTCGCCTGCCGGCGGGTCGGGTACCGCCTCGCGGCGGTTCCCGACCTACGATGGCTGCCGGCACACGCCAGGTGGCCGCCTCCGCGGGCCATGAAGAGGGCCGGGGGCGCCGCAGCCGTTTAGCGCGGTAGGTCGTGCGCGGCGAAGCCGCGTGCGACGTTCCCGGTTTCAGCGGAATCGCGGCCCGGCCACCGCGCGTGCCGCCCCGGACACGATGTGGGCCCTGTTACGGCGACCAACTCGCTCACGGTGAAGCGGAGCTGGTCATCCCCCGGCTCCTGAGCGTGCGGGTTAGGGTCAGCGGTCGTTACGGCGGCCGATGCGGTGATCCAGGGCGCGCTCCAGCTTGCCGGCGGCGGCGTGGGCCGCGCTGTAGGCGTCCTCGGCCAGCGCCTCCACGGCCACCGGTGGCATGCCGCGGGGATGCGCCTCCATGGTGCAGGTGGTGTCGGGTCCACCCTTGCCGGCGTTCACGTCCTTGAAGTGGACCTCGAGGCGGGTGATGTCGTCACCGTGCTTGCGGGCCACCGTCGCAAGTTTGGCGTGCACGTGCTGCTCCAGGGCCTCTGATACGTGGACCCCTTCGCCGGGATTCACCTCGATCTGCATGGGTTCGCCTTTCTCCTGCGTGCCTTGCTGCTGTAACAGATGGTGACGACGCCGGCCCGCCGCAAGGGTCGGCGTGCGCCGGCCCGGGCCATCAGCGCGAGACGTGGTCGAGGGCGGCGGTGAAGCCGAGCAGCGAGATCGGCAGCTGCACGCCCCGGCCCTGCGGATCGGCGATGGTGATGGTGGCCTGGGTGCCGGCCTTCATCTGCTCCACCAGCCCGGACTCCAGCTGGACGTCAGCGCGGCAGCCGTTGCGGATGCAGAGCTGTACGGGAAACCGGATAGGCTCGTTGTCGTCCACCTGGAGCTGAACCCCGGGGGGCAGGCGCATGCCAAGGGGCAGGTTGAAGAGCGCCACCGGCTGGTCTTCACCCTGGGGGTAGCCGATGACCACCTCCATGACGCTCTGGCCGCTCTCCTGATGGGTGACCTGCTGGTACATCTCGCACAGCTCGGCGGCGCCGAACTCGTCTTCCGGCGGCGGCTGGCAGCGCACTACCCAGTCTTCGTACTGATCGGCGACCTCGGCCTCACTCTGGTCGGTGCCGGCCGGGCCTTCGGTGTTGCCATCGCCGTCGCCGAGCTGCTGGGCAATCGCGGGCGTTACCGCCAGCAGCAGGGCGAGGAGCAATGCCAGAGGTGTGATGCGTCGCATGGGTCGGATCCTTTTCGGCGTCTGTGGGCGGCGGCGTCGCTGCGGGCGAGCTGCGGGCGATCAGTGTAGGCCGGCAGGCGCAGGTCGCAAGCCGTCGCGCCCTGGACACTCTCCCAGCTTCGGGTGTTCCCGTAGGTGCAGGGAAAATTCCCCGGCTGGCCGGCTAGCTAGATGGTTGGCTGCACTGCGTGGCCCCGCGGTGCCGGTAATGGATTCGCGGCCGTGCCCGGTGCGGCCTGAGGCGGGAGCCCAATCGCAGCACCGCGGAGGCTGCACCAGAGCGTCGGCCGTGTCTGGGTTGCGGCGGGGTTAGACTGCCAGTTCTTAAAGGGCAGGATGGGAAGCCATGCACTGGTTGCGTCGGATGCTGATCGTGTTGCTCGTCATGCTGGCGGGGCCGGCGACGATGTTTGCGCGAGGCGGGTTCGAGCTGGAGGGGAACTGGGCGACGGCGGATCGCTCTCCAGTAGGGCTGGCGCCGGCCCCCGCCGAGCATCCAGAGGCGCTGGTGCAGGTTTATGCGGCGCGCGCCTTCGAGTGGCGCGGGGTATTCGCCGTCCACAGCTGGGTGGCCACGAAGCCGGCGGGGGCGAGTCACTACACCGTGCATCAGGTCACCGGCTGGGGCCGTCCCGCCCTGACCTCCCGCATCGGGCGCCCGGATCGGCAGTGGTTCGGCAATCCGCCCTCGCTGCTGGCGCAGCTGGCCGGGGCCGATGCGGCGGCGGTGATCCCCCGTATCGAGGCGGCGCTGGCGGAATATCCGTTCCGGCAGCGCTATCGCATCTGGCCCGGACCCAACAGCAACACCTTCACCGCCTGGCTGGCGCGGCGCATCCCTGAGCTCGGGGTGACCCTGCCGGGGACGGCCATCGGCAAGGACTACCTCGCGGGTGGCGTGCTGGCGCCGGCGCCGAGCGGCAGTGGCTATCAGGTGTCGCTGTTCGGGCTGCTGGGCGCCACGGTGGCGCGGCGCGAGGGGCTGGAGCTGAACCTGCTGGGCCTGGTGTTCGGGTTGCGGCCGGACGGCCCGGCGCTGGTGCTGCCGGGGCTGGGCCGATTGGGGCCGGCGGCGGGGTTGCCGGATGGGGCGCACTCCGGCACGGTTGCCGGCGAGTTGGCTAACGAACAGGGGGCTCAATGACCACGCCACGCTGGCCCGCCCTGCTGCTCTGTCTCGCCCTGGCGGGGCCCGCACTGGCCGGGCATGGTGGGCAGCTGGAGGCGGACGAGCTCGGGGCCGCCCTGGATGGCGACCGCGCCCATCGAGCGGCGGCGGTGGATTTTGTGCTCGCCGAGCCGGCGCCAAGGACGTCCCTGGAGATGCTGGTCGCGGCGGCACGGGCGGTGCAGCTTGGACGGGTGGAGGATGCCGGCGTGCTCTACTACGGCGGCGAGATGCGTGCCCGTTACGAGCTTGACGCCTATCGCAGCGAAGGCCCGGACCCCGGGTCGCCGGCGGCCACCGTGCGTCAGCTCAGCCATCAGCTCGGCCAGGCCATCCATCCGGCGACCCTCGACAACCCGGAGCGCCTGGAAGCGGTGGTCGGGCGTCTCGAGGACTGGCCGGTGCGGCCGCCGGAAGGTTACCGCCCGGCGTGGCCGGTGCAGAGCGAGGTGCTGCCCGAGGTGGCGGACCGCATCGCCGGCGAAATCCGGGAAACGCGCCTCGGCGTGCTCCGGGACTATCTCGTGGCGGTGCGTGACGACGTCTGGAAGCAGGCACTGGAAGACATCCGCGCCTACAACGGCCTCTCCAGCGACCGGCGTGACACCGAGGCCGCCCGCGAGCGCCTGGCCGATGCCCAGCGCCGCATCGAGCGCGCCGAGGAGCGCCTCGACGTCTGCCTGCTCAGCGCCGGCTGCCGTCCCGAGCAGCCTGTGAATCCGGGTGGGCGCGGCTGAGCGCTGAGGGGATTGACCGCAAAGGCGCAAAGGGCGCGAAGACGGAGGTGTTTTCGTACCTGATGCAGCCGGTCCGCGGCGACCTCAGCGGGCGGGAGCGGCCGTGTGCCCGGTGCGGAGCGGGGCGTTCACAACTCTTCGTCTTCGCGCCCTTCGCGCCTTTGCGGTTAATCCGGTTGTCAACTCAAACGATTGCTAGCGATCCGCCCGCAGCACCTCGCTCAGGCGCTGGGTGTCGCCGGTGAGGCGGAGGCGGTAGACGGTGCGGTTGAAGAGAATGGCCTGGACGTAGTCGCGGGTCTCGCCGAAGGGCAGGGTCTCGATCCAGCGGGCGCTGCCCGGTGGCGGGCCGCTCCCGGCCTCGAGCCAGCCGGCGACGCTGCCCGGGCCGGCGTTGTAGGCGGCGATGGCGAGGACGGGATCGTCGAAGCGTCCGAGGAGGTGGGCAAGGTAGCGGGCGCCGAGGCCGATGTTCATCTCGGGGCGCTCCAGCACCCGGGGCAGGGGCTCGCTGTCCGCGCCGTCCCGGTCCAGCAGCCAGCGGGCGGTCGCAGGCATGAGCTGGGCGGGGCCGCAGGCCCCGCGATGGGAGCAGCGGCCCAGGCCAAAGGCGCTTTCCTGGCGGATCAGCGCGTACAGCCAATCGGCGTCAACGTCCGCCTGCCTCGCCGCCGCCTCGACACTGTCCCGGAAACCGAAGGGGAAGCGCAGCCGCGAGGCGTTGCTCGTTCCGGCTCGGCCACTGGCGTGCATGACGGCCCAGGGCCAGTCTTCGGCCTGGGCCCTGCGGGCCGCGGCGAGTCGCTCCGCCGGCGTGAGCAGAGCCATGGCCGCACGCCATTCCAGGCGGGCGTACGCCGTCTCGCCGGCGGCATGCAGCTGCTGCGCGCGGACCAGCGCCGGCAGTGCCGGTAGCTCCGACGCGGCCTCCGGGCCCTTCTGACCCCAGCGGTAGGGCCGGCCCAGGGCGTCCGCGGCGAGAAACCCGTAGTAGCCGAACTCGCTGGCGGCGCCCTCGTAGGCACGGCTCGCGGCCGCGGTGCGGTCCTCGGCGGCCAGCGCACGACCAAGCCAGTACTGCCACCTGGCGCGCTGCCCCTGTTCCGGTGGCATGCGGCCGATGGCGCTGCGTACCGCCGGCCAGTGGCCGGCGCGCAGAGCCGCGCGCACGCGCCATGCGCGAGCCACCTCGTCGCTGTCGGCATCGCTCAGGGCACGCAGCCAGGTGAGTCCGTCGGGGTGGTCCCGGTAGGCCGCCCAGAGCGCCGCGGTGCGCTCGATACGGCCGCGTGCCCGGGGCTTGAGCCCATGCCGCTCGGCCACGGGCAGCAGATCGCGGGCCGCCTCGGGGTCGCTGCGGGCGAGGCGCTCCAGGGCGGCCACCAGCACGCGGCTGCGCTCCGCGGCCGGGCCCAGGGCCTTTGGCTCCAGCCCCCGGGCCTTGGCCGGCTGTGACCATACCGTGAGCCAGTGGTCCAGCCAGCGCTGCTGCTCCGTCGGCAGCCGGTCGCGGTAGGCACGGGCGAGGCCGGGGTTTCCGGCCTCCAGGGCCAGCAGCATGCGCGCCCGCAGACGCTCGGCGGTGAGCTCGCCGCGGTCGTGGAGATAGTCGAAGGCGTCATTGCAGGCGCCCGGCTGACGGTAGCCCACGTGCCACAGGGCGAGGGCGACGCGGGCCGCCGAATCGTGATCGTCCGCCTGGCGGTGGGCCTCCACCAGGGCGCAGCGCACGTGGACATCGCGCTCGCCGGCGTAGCGGCTGCGCAGCGCCGCCCAGTCTTCGCGACGCGCGAGCTCGCGCAGCCAGGCCACCCGAAGGCGCTGCGTCACGGCGAGATCCGCGTGGCGATCCAGGAACGCGTTCACGCGTGCCGGCGAGGCCTCCTCCAGCTCCGCCCGCAGCACGGCGTAATCCAGATACGCCCGGATGGGCTCGCCCGCCAGGGCCTTCCGGGCGGCGTCGACGGCGGCCGTGTCGCCGGCCTCCAGGGCCCGCACGCCGGCCCGGTACTGCTCTGCCGGAGAGGCCGCGGCCGCCATGCCCGCCATCGCGAGCAGTACGCTGGCTAGCGTCGTCGCCACTGTGCGCATGCCCGCTCCTGTGCGCGCCGAGTCGACGCATCAGGGTACACCGGGGCGCCTGGCCGGGGGCATGGCCTGCGCCGGCGCGCCCCCACAGACGGACAGGTTTCGGCGGTAAGCCGCCTCCCTCGGCCGCCGCACCGATACCGTCGGGCTGCGCAGCTGACGCTCGTTGCCCGCCTTGTCGACGCCCTGACCCGCGACGATCAGCGCAGCGGGATCAGTCGTGCCCGCCGTGGCCCAGGTTGTCGAGTGCCGCCTGCTCCTCGGCGGCGTTCAGGGTCCGTGCGTCGCCGGCGCCGATCAGCGCGCGCAGCCCGTCGCCGGCGCTGGCCTGGCGATAGCTCGTGCCGGCCGCACCGCCGGCCAGGGCGATGTTCCGCCACTGCCCGGACTCACTGCAGGCTACGGCCACGGTCACCGCCTCGCCGGCCTCCCGGGCCTGGTATTCCCGGCAAAGTCGGCCGTCATCCGTGCGGAAGGTGACCAGCGGCGCAATCTCCAGCGTGCCCGCCCGAGCGACCTCCCCGCTCGGCGTGGCCGCGAGCGCAGCCGCCAGGGCGCTGTCGACGGGGACCGGCCCCGCGGCGAGGGGCGACGCCTCGGGGGCAGACGGGGCGAGCAGGCGTCCGAGGGCGAGCCCGAGCACCAGCGCCGCGGCGGCGGCGAGCGCGGGTGCCTGGACACGGCGCCATAGCGGGATCACCGCCGCGGGTGGCCTGGCTGCGGCCTGCAGCCGCTCCGGTACCGGGGTGTTCTCCACCTCGTCGAAGGCCGCGCATAGCAGATCGTCGTTGCGGCGCAGCTGTTCGAGGCGCCGGCGCAGGCCGGCATCGTCCGCCAGTGCCGCCTCCACGCGTTCACGCGTGCCGGCGTCCAGCTCGCCGTCCAGATAGGCGCTCAGCATTTCGTCATCGATCCCCGTCATCGTGCTACCCCCTCACCCGCCCCGTCTTCGCCGGACCCGGCGGGCACTCCGCCATTCATGCCCCGGGATCCGCGATGGCCTCGGCGAGCCGCGCCCGGGCCCGGGCCAGCCGGCTCATGACGGTGCCCGTGGGCACTCCGATCTGCTCTCCGGCCTCGCGGTAGCTCAGCCCGGAGATGGTCACCAGGGCCACCACCTCGCGCTGCTCAGGCGGCAGCTGCGCCACCAGCGCGCGCACCCGCTCCAGGGTGGCGGAGGCCTCCAGCGCCGCACTGCCGTCGAAGCCCCGGTCGTCGCTGTCCGGGTCGTAGGCCACTTCGGCGCGCCGGCGTCGGCTGCGCAGCCCGTCGATCCAGAGATTGCGCGTCAGCGCCATCATCCAGTGGTCGAGCCGCGTTCCCGGCTGCCAGCGCTCGGCCCGGCTCAAGGCGCGTTCGCACGCGGCCTGGAGCAGGTCGTCGCCCTCGTCCACGGAGCCCGTCAGGGCACAGGCAAAGCGGCGCAGCCGTGGCAGCAGGGCGACCAGTTGCTCTTGCAAGGCCTCTTGACCGGTGGCGTTCATGGACTCCCTGTCTACACTAACGCTTGCGCTGGGCATCCTATTCCCTCGAATCGCTCTGCAGCGTGTCCGACGGATCCGGGAACCGGATCATCCGCCGTGGCCACCGGGTTGAAAGGAGATCGACCTTGTACCAGTCCCCAGGCGAAACGGGCCACCGCCCACCGTGGGCGCGCTGGTCGCGACGGCTCATGGCCGCAGCCCTGGCCGTGGCGCTGGCCTTGTTGCCGCTGGACGACGGCAGCCGCTCCTCCTGGCTGGCCCTCGCCCAGGCCGACGACGACGGCGGGGACAGCGACGGTGACGGTGGGGACGGGAACGATGGTGGTGGTGACAACGGCGGCGGTGACGGCGGTGGCGACAGCGATGGTGGGCGCGGCGGCGACAGTGACCCGACGGGTCGCGAAGAGGACCGCGACGGCGATGACGATGACGATGACGACGAGGGGGAAAGGGACGACGCCGCCGAGAGCGAGGAAGCATCTGCGCAAGGCAATGCCGAGGCGGTAACGGACCGTCTTATCCGTCAGGGCGGCATCGAGCATCTCGAGCGCGAGCTCCTCGCTCTGGAGGCGTCGCCCGGCGCCCTCGCCGCCGCGCGTCGGCTGGGGGCCGAGGTGCTCGAGGAGCGCGAGCTGGCGCGGCTCGGCCTGCGGGTCGCGCGTCTCCGGGTGCCGCCGTCGGCATCGCTGGCGCGCCTGAAGTCGGCGCTCAATGACCTCGACCAGGGTCGGTTCGACTTCAATCATGCCTACCGTCCGGCCGCCTGCAGTGGTCCGGGCTGTGATGCCCTGGGCCGCCTCGGCTGGGCGGGCCGGCCCGCGGCCTGTGGCGGTGGCCTGCGCCTCGGAATCGTGGATGGCCCCGTGGACGGCGCCGCGGCCGGCATTCCGGGATCCCGCCTGCAGCAGCGGCGCCTCGCGGATGGCCCCGCCCATGGTGACGCGCATGGCACCCGGGTGGCGGCCCTGCTGGCCGGCGCCGGTGCCGGAGTGCTGCCTGCCGCGCGCGTCCTCGCGGCAGATGTCTATCGCGTGGACGTGGATGGCCGCAGCCTGGCGCTGACCGACGATCTGCTGGACGCCATGGACTGGCTCGCTGGCGCAGCGGTGGATGTCGTCAACATGAGCCTGGCCGGGCCGCCCAACGAGGCGCTGCGGGCGGGGATCGGCGCGCTGGAGGCGCAGGGGATCGGCGTGGTGGCCGCGGCCGGTAACGGCGGCCCGCTGGCGCCGCCGGCCTATCCCGGCGCCTATCCGCCGGTCCTGGCCGCCACGGCGGTGGACGAGCGCCTGCAGGTCTTTCCGCGGGCGAATCGGGGACCTTATGTGGCGCTGGCCGCGCCGGGCGTCGATCTGCCCACGGTCGATGGTGCCCGCGTGAGCGGCACCTCGTTCGCCTCGGTCTTCGTGGCCGCGGCACTGGCCGATGCGCAGGCGCGGGAGGGTGGTCTGCAGGCCGGCCGCCGGGCCTTGCGCGCAAGCGCGCGGGATCTCGGCCCGCCCGGGCCGGACGAGACCTACGGCGCCGGCCTGCTGGGCTGGCGGCTGTCCTGTCTGGCCGATGGATGATTCCCGCGAAGGCGTTCAGCTACCCCCGCGTCAGGGACCCGCGAGGCCAGGGGGTTGTACCGGCCGTGCCCGCCTCGCTCAGGCGACTCGGTTGCCCGCCGCCGCGAAGATCATGGCTGGCAGTGCGGCTGAGCCTCGTTGCCAGTGCGGTGAATGGTCGATGACACCGGAATAGATTGGTTGCCGCCGTCGTTATCCCCCGTGAAAGCCGGGCCGGGGCGCCCGGCAGAATCGCCATCAGCGGAGGGATAGACGATGAGCAACGAGCTGCAGCCGGTCGACCGCGTGCATCAGGCCAAGCACGCCTTCACCACCCGCCGGGTCGATTTCCGCGAGGTGGCGTCGCTGCTGGACACGGCGACGCCGCGGGCCGGAGACCTGGTGCTCTGCGAGGTGCAGGCCGTAGGCCAGCACAAGACGCTGCACAGCCACGACGGCCGCCGCATGGATCTCTACGGCGGAGACCTCATCGTCGTGGCCTTCGGCAACCGCTACGCGCCGGACCAGTTCGAGGCGGAGGTGCCGGCCGAGCTGGGGGACTGCCACCTGATCGCCGCCGGCGGCATCGCCGGCGAGATGCGCAGCTGCCATGCCCGCATGGCGCCGCCCACCCGCATTCGGGCGCGGGGGCTGCTGCAGCGTGCGAACGGCGAGGTGATGAACCTCGCCGACTATGCCCTGCCGCGGCGCGTGATCAGCCGCCGCCCGCCGGTAATCGCGGTGTTCGGCTCGAGCATGAACTCGGGCAAGACCACCGTGGCGGCGCGGCTGGTGCACGGGCTGGTGCGCTCCGGTCATCGGGTCGGCGCCGCGAAGGTGACCGGCACCGGCGCGGCGGCGGACGTCTTTCACTTCCGCGACGCCGGAGCCGCCGAGGTGCTCGACTTCACCGATGCCGGACTCGGCACTACCTATCTCGCCGGACTGCCGGCTGTGCTGCAGGGTTTCCAGAGCCTGGTCGCCGAGCTCGCCCTGCGGGCGGTGGACAGCATCGTGCTCGAGATCGCCGACGGCGTGTTTCAGCCGGAGACCGAGGCGCTGCTGTCGGAGCCGGTGTTCCGCCGGCACGTGGATCGGGTGGTCTTCGCGGCACAGGACAGCCTCGGCGCGGTGCTTGGCGATCGCACCCTGACCGTGGCCGGGATGCCCCTGGTGGCGCTGAGCGGCGTGTTCACCCAGTCCGTGCTCGCGGTGCGCGAGGCAAGCGCCCGCGCCTCGGTGCCGGTGCTGCATACCGACACCCTGGCCGAGCCGGGGCGCGCCCTGTCGCTGCTGCACGGGGCCGGTGCCGTTGCGGGGCCTGCGCAGGGTCAGGCTCACGCCGGCCTGACGTCTCCGGCGCCTGTGGTGTCGGCAATGGCGGCGGTGGGCGTCTGATGATCCGCCTGCCGCCATTGCTCTCGGGGCGGCGGCGCTGGCTGATGGCCCGGCTCCTGCTCTGGGGGCTCGGTCAGGCCGGTGCCGCGGTGGCGACGGCCCTGCTCATGGAGCGGGTGTTCAGTGGCTTCGAGTCGGGTGGGCGACCGGTGACTGCCGTGGCCGTGCTGCTTGCGGTGGCGCTGGGGGCCTTCGGCCTGCGGGTGCTGGAGCGCACGGATGCGGAGCGCCTCGGGCAGCGCTACGTCGCCAGCTGCCGACTGTGGATGTACGATCGCCTCGCCGACCCGGAAGCGGCCGGCCTCTCGCCGCGCCGGCGTGGCCTGATGATGGCGCGCTTCGTCAGCGACCTGTCCGCCGTGCGGCTGTGGGTGAGCCAGGGCATCGCCCGGCTCGTCACGGGCAGCGTGGCCGCCACCGGGGCGCTGCTGGCCGCGGCGCTGATCGACCCCCGTCTCGCCCTGGCGGTGCTGGGGCCGTTCGCGCTGGCCGGTGTGGCGGTGGCCGTGCTCCGCCCCCGGCTTGCCGGCGCCGTGGCCGAGATGCGCCGCCGCCGGGGGCGGGTGGCCGCCCACGTCGGCGAGGTGCTGGAGTCGTTGCCGGACTGGGAAGCGCACATTGAGGCGAAGGAACGGCGACGCCTGAACCGGCGCAGCCGGTTCCTCCGCGACGCGGCGGCGCGGCGCGCGCGCTTCTCGGAGGCGGTGCGCGCGGCCCCGCAGCTCGCCGCGGCGCTGGCGGCACCGGCGGTGCTGGCGGTGGCGGCTGCGGATCCGGCCCTCGGCGCCGGCGCGGTGGTGGGCGTGCTCTCGGTGCTGGGCTTCCTCGCCCAGAGCACCGGCGACCTGGCCCGCGCCCTGGACTACCGCCTGAACTTCCGCATCGCCCGCGGCAAGCTGGAGCAAAGCCTCAACCGCCGCGCCGCCCCCGCCGGCAATCCTTCACCGGAGGCTCGCGAGTGCGCCTGAGGACGAGGCAGGTGGAGAACCGGCTCGCTCTGCGGCGGCCGGTGCCAGCTTCCGCGACAGGGCAGTTTGCCGCAGGGCCTGCCCTCTGCGTTTCTCTTCGTTGTGCCCGTTGTGCCCGTTGTGCCCGTTGTGTCGTTGTGTTGAAACGCCAGTCCCTCGAATCCGCGATGCCGGGGCCGCAGGATGCCAGGCCCACACACCGCCAAACCGGGCGCTGAACCCGCCGCCGCGACGGCGTTTGCCAGCCCGAAACCTTCAACCCGAAAAACGGAACGCGCCTGGGACGTCGCACACGGCTCAGCCGTGCACGACCTACCTTCTTCCACCGCTGCGCTAGTTCATCTCAACCTTGAACTTCAAACCTTGAACTCGAAACTGGCGCCGTCCCGGCGCCCTCAATCCTCCGGCTCGTAGCCGAGGTTGGGGGCGAGCCAGCGTTCCACCTCGCGGCGCTTCATGCCCTTGCGCCTGGCATAGTCCTCGACCTGATCCTGGTAGATCCGACCGATGCCGAAGTAGCGGCTTTCCGGGTGGCCGAAGTACCAGCCGGAGACGGCGGCGGTGGGGAACATGGCGCGGCTCTCGGTGAGTCGCAGGCCGATACGCTCGTCCACGTCCAGCAGCTCCCAGAGGAGGTCCTTCTCGGTGTGGTCGGGGCAGGCCGGGTAGCCGGGGGCCGGGCGGATGCCGGTGTAACGCTCGGCGATGAGGTCCGCGTTGCTGAGGTCCTCGTCCGGCTGATAGCCCCAGTATTCCCGGCGCACGCGCTGATGCAGCATCTCGGCGAAGGCCTCGGCGAGGCGGTCGGCCAGGGCCTTGACCATGATGCTGTTGTAGTCGTCGTTGTCCGCCTCGAAGTGGGCGACGTGCTCGTCGATGCCGATGCCGGTGGTCACCGCGAACGCACCCATCCAGTCCTCCAGGCCGGTGTCCTTCGGCGCGACGAAGTCGGCGAGGGACTGGTTGGGTCGCCCGGCCGGCTTCTCGTTCTGCTGGCGCAGGTGGTGCAGGGTCAGCAGCGGCCGGTCGCGGTCCTCGTCGGCATAGAGCTCGGTATCGTCGCCCACGGCATTCGCCGGGAACAGGCCGTAGACGCCCCGGGCGGTGAGCCACTTCTCCTCCACCAGCCGGGCGAGCATGGCCTCGGCATCGGCCAGCAGCTTGCGCGCCTCCTCGCCGACGACCTCGTCGTCGAGGATTTTCGGGTAGGAGCCGGCGAGCTCCCAGGCATGGAAGAACGGCGTCCAGTCGAGATAGGGCACCAGCTCCTCGAGCTCCGGCTCGATCAGGTGGACGCCCGGCTCCCGTGGGCGCACCGGCTCGTAGCCTGACCAGTCGATGGGGGTGCGGTTCTCGCGGGCGGCGTCGATGCTGATCCACTTCTGCCGCTTCTGGCGCCCGGCGTGCTGGCGGCGGACGCGCTCGTACTCCTCGCGGATGCCGGCAGCGAAGTCCTCGTAGCGGGTCTCGCTCACCAGGTTGGAAGCCACCCCCACGGCGCGGGAGGCGTCCTTGACGTACATGCAGTCGCCTTCGTACTGGGGGGCGATCTTGACCGCGGTGTGCACGCGGGAGGTGGTGGCGCCGCCGATGAGCAGCGGAGTCTTCATCCCCCGGCGCTGCATCTCCTTGGCGACGTTCACCATCTCGTCCAGCGAGGGGGTGATGAGCCCGGAGAGGCCGATGATGTCGACGCCCTTCTCCTCGGCGGTGTCCAGGATCTGCTCGGCGGGCACCATGACGCCGAGGTCGGTGACCTGGAAGTTGTTGCACTGGAGGACGACGCCGACGATGTTCTTGCCGATGTCGTGGACGTCGCCCTTCACCGTGGCGAGCAGGATGCGCCCGGCCGGCTCGTCGTCCCCGCCACCGCGGGCCGCCTTCTCCTCCTCGATGTAGGGCAGCAGGTAGGCCACGGCCTTCTTCATCACCCGGGCGGATTTCACCACCTGGGGCAGGAACATCTTGCCCTCGCCGAAGAGGTCGCCGACGACGTTCATGCCGTCCATGAGCGGCCCCTCGATCACCTCGATGGGGCGGTCGAACTGCTGCCGCGCCTCCTCGACGTCCTCCTCGACGTAGTCGGTGATGCCTTTCACCAGCGCGTGTTCCAGGCGCTTCGCCACCGGCTGCTCGCGCCAGGCGAGGTCCTCCTCCTTCTTCCGGCCGCCCTGGCCCTTGTAGCGCTCGGCGAGGTCCAGCAGGCGCTCGGTGGCGTCCTCGCGGCGGGCGAGGATGACGTCCTCCACGTGCTCGCGCAGCTCCGGGTCGATGTCGTCGTAGACCTCGAGCTGGCCGGCGTTGACGATGGCCATGTCCAGCCCCGCCTTGATGGCGTGGTAGAGGAACACCGAGTGCATGGCCTCGCGCACGGCGTTGTTGCCGCGGAAGGAGAAAGAGAGGTTGGACAGCCCGCCGCTGACCTTGGCCTGGGGCAGGTTCTCCTTGATCCAGCGGGTGGCGGCGATGAAGTCCACCGCATAGCGGTCGTGCTCCGGGATGCCGGTGGCCACCGGGAAGATGTTGGGGTCGAAGATGATGTCCTCGGCCGGGTAGCCGGCCTTGTCCACCAGCAGCCGGTAGGCGCGCTCGCAGATCTCGATGCGCCGCTCGTAGGTGTCCGCCTGGCCCTGCTCGTCGAAGGCCATGACCACCACCGCGGCGCCGTGGCGCCGCAGGTCCCGGGCCTGCTCGAGAAATGCCGCCTCGCCCTCCTTGAGCGAGATGGAGTTCACCACCGACTTGCCCTGCAGGCACTTCAGCCCTGCCTCCATGGCCGGCCACTTGGATGAGTCCACCATCACCGGCACGCGGGCGATGTCCGGCTCGGAGGCGACCAGGTTGAGAAAGGTCACCATGGCCTCCTCGGCGTCAAGCATGCCCTCGTCCATGTTGACGTCGATGACCTGGGCGCCGCCCTCCACCTGCTCCTTGGCCACCTCCAGGGCGGTGTCGTAGTCGCCCTCCTTGATCAGGCGCTTGAAGCGCGCCGAGCCGGTGACGTTGGTGCGCTCGCCGATGTTGAGGAACAGCGCGTCGGCGCCGACGTTGCAGGGCTCCAGCCCGGAGAGACGCAGTGCCGGCTCGGGTTCGGGGATCTCCCGCGGCGGCAGCCCGGCGACGGCCTCGCGCAGGGCCGCAACGTGCTCCGGCGTGGTGCCGCAGCAGCCGCCGACGATGTTGACGAACCCGCTTTCGGCGAACTCGCGCACGATCTTCGCCATGAACTCCGGCGAGTGGTCGTACTCGCCGAACTCGTTGGGCAGGCCGGCGTTGGGGTAGACGGTGACGAAGGTGTCCGCGACCCGGCTGATCTCCTTGACGAAGGGCCGCATGAGGTCGGCGCCGAGGGCGCAGTTGAGCCCCACCGTGAATGGCCGCGCATGGCGCACCGAGTTCCAGAAGGCCTCGGTTGTCTGCCCCGAGAGGGTGCGCCCGGAGTTGTCGGTGATGGTGCCGGAGATCATCACCGGCCAGCGCTGGCCGCGGTCCTCGAACAGCCGCTCCAGGGCGTAGATGGCGGCCTTGGCGTTGAGCGTGTCGAAGATGGTCTCGATCAGCAGCAGATCGGCACCGCCCTCCACCAGGCCCTCCGCCGCTTCGCGATAGGCGGTGACCAGCTCGTCGAAGGTGACGTTGCGCTTGCCCGGGTCGTTGACGTCCGGGGAGATGGAGGCCGTGCGGTTGGTGGGGCCGATGGCGCCGGCCACGAGCCGCGGCCGCGATGGGTCTTCCGCCTCGAACTCGTCGCAGGCCTCCCGCGCGAGCTGCGCGGCGGCGACGTTGATCTCCCGGGCGCAGGCCTCGAGGCCGTAGTCCGCCTGGGCGATGGTGGTGGCGCTGAAGGTGTTGGTTTCCACCACGTCGGCGCCCGCCGCGAGGTTTTCGCGATGGATCTGGCGGATCACCTCGGGGCGCGTGAGCACGAGCAGATCGTTGTTGCCCTGCAGATCCTTCGGATGGTCCGCAAAGCGCTCGCCCCGGAAGTCCGCCTCCTCCAGCTCCTGGTTCTGGATCATCGTTCCCATGCCGCAGTCGAGCACCAGAATTCGCTCGGCGAGGGCGGCCCGGAAACGGTCGATGCGCTCGGTCATAACACCACTGATCGGGTCGTGCGAAGCCTTGCAGGATAGCACGGGAGGGCCCTGCAAGCGGGATCTGCAGCTGATCCCGGCTCACAGTGCCAGCTTCCTGCGCTTATTTGAAAGCGACCTGTACTTTGCAAAATACGACATTCTGAACCAACCTCAAGGGACGGCGGTGCACGGGGCCGGCTTCCTCAGGGTGTCCAGGGCACCGTGCAGTTCGCGAGGGGGCCGGCGCATGGGCCGGGCTTCCGCGCATCACGTCGGCACCCGAACGATGGAGGAGGCGAGGGCTTGCCCGGGCACGGCAACGAAGTAGTGCCGGCCGTCGGGTTCGGCGCCGCGCCGCCGGTGTCGGCGGCAGGCGGGCGCAGGGCGTCCGCCGTGGGTTCAAAGAGGCAAGAGGGGATGCATTGATGGATGCGATTCGATCACGCCAAAGGCAGGACTTCGGTTCCGACCCGGTCGAGTGCCGGGAAACCGATCACTATCAGTTCGAGTACATCGAAGGCTTCGTCGACAAGTGGGACGAGCTCATCGACTGGAAGAGCCGGGCCGAGAGCGAGGGGGACTTCTTTATCGACGTCCTCCGCCAGCACGGCGCGCGGCGCGTACTGGACGTCGCCACCGGCACCGGCTTCCACTCGGTACGCCTGATCGAGGCCGGCTTCGAGGTCGTGAGCTGCGACGGCAGCCCGCAGATGCTCGCCAAGGCCTTCGAGAACGGCCGCCAGCGCGATCTGATCCTGCGCACGGTGCAGGTGGACTGGCGCTGGCTGAACCGGGACATCCACAACCACTACGACGCCATCATCTGTCTCGGCAACTCCTTTACCCACCTCTTCTCGGAACACGACCGCCGCAAGGCGCTGGCCGAGTTCTACGCCACCCTCAAGCACGATGGCGTGCTCATCCTCGACCAGCGCAACTACGACGCCATCCTCGACGTCGGCTACTCCAGCGCGCACACCTACTACTACTGCGGCGACAACGTCTCCGTGTACCCGGAGCACATGGACGAGGGCCTTGCCCGGTTCCGCTACAGCTTCCCGGACAACTCCGTTTACCACCTGAACATGTACCCGCTGCGCAAGGACTACACCCGCGGCCTGCTGCGGGACGTGGGTTTCCAGCGCGTGGATACCTACGGCGACTTCCAGGAGACCTACCGGGACACGGAGCCGGACTTCTTCATCCACGTCGCCGAGAAGCGCTATCGGGAGGCGGACGATCATGAGTAGCGTAGTGAAGAGCCGTTACGCGTCGGCCGAGGAGACGGCCCGCGAGTACTACAACAGCCCCGACGCCGACAACTTCTACTTCGAGGTCTGGGGCGGCGAGGACATCCACGTCGGGCTCTACCGGGACGCGCAGGAGCGCGTCTACGATGCCAGCCGCCGCACGGTGGCCGAGATGGCGAAGCGGGTGCCCGGGCTCGGGCCCGGGACCCGGGTGCTGGACATCGGCTCCGGCTACGGCGGTTCCGGGCGCTATCTCGCCCACGAGTACGGCTGCCCGGTGACCGCGCTCAACATCAGCGAGACCGAGAACGAGCGCGGCCGGCAGAAGAACCGGGACCAGGGTGTGAATCATCTGGTCGAGATCATCGACGGCAGCTTTGAGGATCTGCCGTTCGAGGATGCGAGCTACGACGTGGTCTGGTCCCAGGACGCCATCCTGCACAGCGGCGACCGCCGCCGCGTGCTGGAGGAGGCGGTGCGGGTGCTGCGCCCGGGCGGGTATTTCGTGTTCACCGACCCGATGCAGGACGACCGCTGCCCGCAGGAGGCGCTGGCGCCGATCCTCGAGCGCATTCATCTCTCGACCCTCGGCTCGCCGGGGTTCTACCAGCGGACCCTCACCGAGCTCGGGCTCGAGGACCTCGGCTTCGAGGATCATTCCGAGATGATCGCGCGCCACTATGGCCGGATCCGCGAGGTGCTGGTGAACGAGGAGGACAACCTTGCCGGCACCGTCAGCGAGGGCTACATCGAGCGCATGAAGCGCGGGCTCCAGCACTGGGTGGACGGCGGCCGCGCCGGCCACCTGCGCTGGGGCATCTTTCTGTTCCGCAAGCCGGAGGAGGCGTGACGGTGGCACTGCCGTTGCGCCCGATCATTCATCAGGACTGAGGGGAGTCGATGAGTACGACACAGCTATTCACCTCGGAGTCGGTATCCGAGGGTCATCCGGACAAGGTGGCCGATCAGATCTCGGACGCCGTGCTGGATGCGATCATTGCCGAGGACCCGAACGCGCGGGTGGCCTGCGAGACGCTGGTGAAGACCGGCATGGTGATCATCGCCGGGGAGATCACCACCAGCGCCTGGATCGATCTCGAGGAGCTCACCCGGCGCACGGTCTCGGAGATCGGCTACGACAGCGCGGACGTGGGCTTCGACGGGGCCACCTGCGCGGTGCTCAACGCCATCGGCAAGCAGAGCCCGGACATCGCCCAGGGCGTGGACCGCGAGCGTGACGAGAGCCAGGGCGCGGGCGATCAGGGGATGATGTTCGGCTACGCCTGCAACGAGACCGACGTGCTCATGCCCGCGCCGATCACCTACGCCCACCGCCTGGTGCAGCGCCAGAGCGAGGTGCGCCGGCGCGGGGTGCTGCCGTGGCTGCGCCCCGACGCCAAGAGCCAGGTGACCTTCGTCTACGAGGACGGCCGCCCGGTGGCGGTGGACACGGTGGTGCTCTCCACCCAGCACGACGCCTCGATCTCCCAGGCCGACCTCAAGGAGGCGGTGATGGAGGAGATCATCCGCCCGGTGCTGCCGGCGCAGTGGCTGGGGGAGTCGACGCGGTATTTCATCAACCCCACGGGGAAGTTCGTCATCGGTGGCCCGGTGGGCGACTGCGGGCTGACCGGGCGCAAGATCATCGTCGACACCTACGGCGGCATGGCGCGCCACGGCGGCGGGGCGTTCTCGGGCAAGGACCCCTCGAAGGTGGACCGCTCGGCGGCGTATGCCGCGCGCTACGTGGCGAAGAACATCGTCGCCGCGGGGCTGGCGGACAAGTGCGAGATCCAGCTCTCCTACGCCATCGGCGTCGCCGAGCCGACCTCGATCAGTGTCGAGACCTTCGGCACCGGGCAGATCAGCGAGCAGCGCCTGGTGGAGCTGGTGCGCGAGCTCTTTGACCTGCGCCCCTTCGGCATCCTGCGCATGCTCGACCTGGTGCGCCCGATCTACCGCCCGACCTCGGTGTACGGCCACTTCGGCCGCGAGGAGGAGAGCTTCACCTGGGAGCGCACCGACAAGGCCGAAACCCTGCGCCAGGCGGCGGGGCTGTAGGCCTTCCCGTTATTCGAGCGGGGTTTTTAAACACAACGACACAACGGACACAACGGTTCACAACGTCTAAGAGTTCTTACTTCAAATCTCTTGCGTTGTGCTTCCGTTGTGCCCGTTGTGTCGTTGTGTTCAGGAGCAGCGCAGATCCGTGGCATAGCCTCACGGATCGACACCCAGCCCCGGCGATGGCCGCCTACCAGAGCTCGCCGAACTCGCGCTCGTAGCGCCGGCGGAATTCATCCATCGTGAAGTGGTGGTTCTGGGTGCCGTGCCGGGCGACCTTGAGGGCGCCCATCAGCGCCGCGATGCGGCCGGTGTGATGCCAGTCGAGGCCGTGCTGCAGGCCGTAGAGCAGGCCGGCGCGGTAGGCGTCGCCGCAGCCGGTGGGGTCGAGCACCGCCTCCGGGGTGGCCGCCGGAATCTCCAGACGCTCGCCACCGGCATAGATCCAGGAGCCCTCGGCGCCGCGGGTCACGATCAGTGCCGCCACCCGCTCGGACACCTGCTCGGATGACAGTCCCGTGCGCTCGCACAGCAGCCGGCATTCATAGTCGTTCACGCTGACCCAGCGTGCCTGGTCGACGAAGCGCAGCAGCTGCTCGCCGTCAAACAGTGGCATGGCCTGCCCGGGATCGAAGATGAAGGGCGTGCCGGCCTCCGCGAGCTGCGCGGCGTGGCGCACCATGCCCTCGGGGCCGTTGGGGGCGACGATGCCGATGTCCTCCGGCCCGCAGGGCGGCAGCGGCACGTCGTGGGCGGCCCCCATGGCACCCGGGTGGAACGCGGTGATCTGGTTGTCGTCCAGGTCCGTGGTGATATAGGCCTGTGCGGTGTAGTGCTCGGGGAGCTCCTTCACGTAATCCCGCGAGATGCCCCAGCGGTCCATCCACTCGGCATAGGGCCGGAAGTCGGCGCCGACGGCAGCCACCGTCACCGGCTCCTCGCCGAGGAGCTTGAGCGAGTAGGCGACGTTGCCGGCGCAGCCGCCGAACTCGCGGCGCATCTCGGGGACCAGGAACGAGACGTTCAGGATGTGCACCTGGTCCGGCAGGATGTGATTCCCGAACCGGTCCTGGAACACCATGATGGTGTCATAGGCGACGGAGCCGCTGATAAGAATGCTCATACGCGGGTCGCTAACCTCCTGATGGCTGAACGGAACGGCGCCGCGACACAGGCATGCCATGCCGACGCGCAGCGTCGCGTCCCTGGAACCTACGGGGCGTCGCGCCGGGGGGTCAAGTTGGCGGACTGCCGGCGGCGGCGGCCACCAGGGCGGCAAACAGGGCCCGCTGTTCCGGGCGCTGGGGCAGATATTCCGGGTGCCACTGCACGCCGA
The DNA here is from genome assembly GCF_020883455.1 of Spiribacter halobius. NCBI lineage: Bacteria > Pseudomonadati > Pseudomonadota > Gammaproteobacteria > Chromatiales > Ectothiorhodospiraceae > Sediminicurvatus > Sediminicurvatus halobius. The sequence continues at coordinate 766,287 of NZ_CP086615.1, forward strand.
TGACGAACGTCTGCGCCGGATCCTCCACCGCCTGGATCACCCGGTTCGCCTCCCGTGCGCTCACCACCAGGCCCTCGCCGAGGCTGGCAATGGCCTGCCGATGCAGGGCGTTCACGCGGCAGCGCCGGCGCCCGAGAATCTGCGCCAGACGGCTGTCGGCGGTGATGTCCACGGTCTTCTGCGGCAGCAGGGTGCGCAGCTGCGGGGTCTCCACGTAGAAGTCGGCGAGGTCGCGGTGGAGGCGCCCGCCGCGGACGACATTGAGCAGCTGAGCGCCGCGGCAGATGCCGAGCACCGGCCGCCCCTCGGCCAGGCAGGCGTCCAGCAGGCGCTGCTCCAGGCGGTCGCGGTCCGGGTCCGGGCTCGGCGAGCGCAGGGTGCTCAGTGCCCGGCGCAGCAGGTAGAGGAGCGGCGCCAGCAGCAGTGGCAGCCAGCGCCGCCAGGGGCGCGCAACGTGCACGGAGGCCGAGGCGGCATCCGGCGGGTCCGGATGCAGCAGCCCGGAGACGTCGGCGCCGCCGCCGACGATGAGCCCGTCCAATGCCACGCCCTCCCGCGGCCGCCCGGGGCGCAGCCGCAGCGGTCGTCCGCCGGCCCGGCGCACCGCCCAGGCTGCCGCAAGCCAGGCCGCCAGCCCGCCGCGGTCCGGCCCGGTGATTCCAATGAGCGGCCGCATCAGGCCAGCAGCAGGCGGGTGCGGGCGGCCCAGTCCTCGTCCGGACCCGGCAGGGCGGCGCGGGAATGCGCGAGATAGGCCTCGGCGAGGCTGTCCAGGGCCTCGCGATCCGCTGCCAGGCGCTCCACCGCGACCCAGCCGCGCCAGGCCTCGCCCAGGGTCCAGTCCGGCTCGTCGATGGCGCAGTTGGGGAGCCGGTAGTGGAAGGTGGGCCGGGGTTTCAGCAGTGGGTCCTCGCGCACGGCCGTGGGCAGGGCGTCGGCGGCGGCGTGGGCGAGCACCGGCAGCAGATCCAGGGAACGGTTGCGGGTGGCGTTGTCGCGGGCGTAGTCCCGCGCCAGCCCGGCGAGATCCGGCTGGTAGACCGGGGCGACCACGCGGCGCACGTAATCCTCCGGAAAGTCCCGGATGAAGGGCGACAGCCGGCGGGTGAGGTCGATGTTGCCGTCAACGCGCAGGGCGTCCCGCAGCAGCAGGAAGGCGCGCAGGTGACGCGTGAGGCTGTCGGCTGTCAGCGCCGGCACCTCCGGGTTCAGGTGCAGGCCGAAGGCGAACCGCAGCGCCGAGCGCGTGCCCCGGGCCTGGGCGGCCTGCAGGGCCGCGCGCAGGCGCTCCATTTCGTGGGCGTGCGTCAGCGCAATGGGTCCGGAGGAGACCTCGTGCGGGACCACCGTGCCGGCAAGGCGCGCAAGCAGGTCCTCCAGCGGCGCCCGCCAGCCGGCCTCGTCGGTCTCGATACCGAGGCGCTGCAGCACCCCGAGGTAGGTGCGGTCCTTGAGCAGGGCGGTGTCGATCTCGACGGTGAAGTCGCCGAGCTCGGTCCCGCGCACGTGGCGCAGGAACGGCCCCTCGCCCTCGACATCCCCGCCGAAGGTGGTCTGCACCGTGTTGCAGAGGGCGTCCGTGTCGATGCCGGCGAGCTCCAGCTCGAAGCCGAGCCGGCGGGGCTCGCCGGCGGCGTTCAGGGGCTCGGGCGGTGGCGGAAAGGGCATCATCGCGCCTCGCTGAGGGGTGGTAGGGCGGCGGCGGTCAGGCTACGTATCCCCAGGCAGTCCAGCGTAATACACTGGCCGGCGAATCCAACGCCGAATGACAGGCTCCATAATGACCTATTGCCTTGCCGCGGTGGTGGACGAGGGGATCGTGTTCGCCTCCGACTCCCGCACCAACGCCGGCGTCGACCACGTCAGCACCTACCGCAAGATGCACACCTTCGCCTGGCCCGGCGAGCGGGTGTTCGTGCTGCTGTCGGCGGGCAACCTCGCCACCACCCAGTCGGTGCTGCGGGCCATCGAGCGGGATCTCGACCAGGGCGCGGAGACGAGCCTGGCGAGCGTCGCCCGCATGGACGAGGCCGCGGAGTATCTTGGCGGTCTGAGCGTCGAGCGCCAGCATCAGGCCACCCGTTCCGCGGGCGAGCGCAGTCAGGTCTCGGTGGAGGCCACGTTCATCCTTGGCGGGCAGATCGGTGACGGCGAGGCGGAGGTGTACCTGGTCTATCCCCAGGGCAACTTCATCACCGTGTCGTCGGATCAGTCCTTCTTCCAGATCGGGGAGACGAAGTACGGCAAGCCGATCCTCGACCGCATCATCGCCCCGGATCTGTCCCTGGAGAGCGCCGGCATCTGTGCCCTGTTGTCCATCGACTCCACCATGCGCAGCAACCTCTCGGTGGGGCCGCCGGTGGAGCTGCTGCTCTATCCCCGGGACAGCCTCACCCTCGAGCGGCGCATGAACTTCGAGCAGGACGATCCCTACTTCGTGGCGCTGCGGGAGGCCTGGAGCGAGGGGCTGAAGCGGTTGTTCGAGGGGCTGCCGAGGCTCCCGGACGCCGCGTCCTCGACGATCTGATGCACCAGATGGAGCTTCTCCGCCACCGGCGGGGTGATCACGAAGGGGTAGGGGTCGGCCACGCCGACGCTGCGTGAGAGGGCGTTCAGCGCCTGGCTGAGCTCGCCCCAGCGCTCGAGCTCGGGGGTAAAGTCGTCCTCGCGCTCGCCCGGGGCCACCAGCCCGAAGTCCCGTGCCGTCTCCATGGCATCGGTGATGTGCAGATAGTGGGCCCAGCTCTCGGCCCAGTCCTCCCAGGGATGGGCGCTGGCGTAGGCGCTGATGTGGCGCGCGCGCCAGTCCGCCGCCGGCCCATGGTCGTAGTAGGCGCGCATGGCGTCGGCGTAACGGCGGCGCTCGTCGCCGAAGCGCTCGCGGAACGCCGCAAGCCAGGGGCCGCCGTCCACCAGCCGCATCCAGTAGTAGTGGCCGCTCTCGTGGCGCATGTGCCCGAGCAGGGTGCGGTAGGCCTCGCCCAGGGTGATTCGCACCCGCTCGCGGTGGACGTCGTCGGCCTCGGCGATGTTGATGGTGATGCGGCCGCGGTCGTGTCCGGTGGTGATGCGGCGTACCCCGTCCGGCGTCTCCTGGTCGGCGAGGAAGTCGAAGGTCAGTCCCCGTTCCGGATCGCGGTGACGGTCCACCACCGGCAGGCCGAGGCGCACCAGATCGCAGATGAGATAGCGCTTCGCCGACTCCAGCCGCCGCCAGTAGAGGCGGTTGTTGCCCACCGAGAGGTCCGGGATGGTCTGGGTGAGGCGGCAGGCGAGGCAGAGGCGGTCGCTGCTGGCGCCGGCGACCAGCCAGTCACAGTGGGCGCTCTGGTGGTTGGCGCAGCGTCGTACCTCGGGCTGGTCGGGCAGGGCCAGGGCATGCAGCCGGCCCGTGTCGTCCTCCAGCGGGGTGAGCAGGCGCCACTCCGGCACGAAGCCGAGGCTGCGCCGGCAGGCGAGGCAGCGGGTGTTGCCGAAGTGCAGGCGGTTGCCGCACACGCAACGATAGGTGCGCATCAGGGAGGCTCCGGGAAGTAGGTCTGGGTCACCGCGCGGTGCAGCTGGCCGAGCCCGCTCTGCAGCTCGTCGATGTAATCGTGCACCTCGCCGAGGGCCAGTGCGCCGGGGGCCACGACCTCCAGCGCCTGCTCCAGCCGCGCCAGCTCGGCCAGCGGCGGGTCCGAGCGCGGCAGCGCACGCAGGGCCCGTGCGGTGCGCTGCAGGCAGTAGCGAACCGAGCGCGGGAACTGTTCGTCGCGCAGCAGGAAGCTCACCACCGAGCTGCCGCGGATGCGGATGTTCATGCTCTGACGGTACATGATGTAGGCACCGAGGGAGCGCAGCACCGTCATCCAGCCGGCGTCCTGCCAGGCGTCCAGGGCGTCCTCGTCCTCGTCCACCAGCTGGCTGGCGCGTACGTCGAGGATGCGGCTGGTCATGTCCGCCCGCTCCAGGTGCTGAGCGATGGTGACGAACTGATACGGTGCGCCTCGGCTCAGAGTGCCCTCGATGACGCCGGTGATCTGCTGGTTGTGGCCGATGACCCGGCGCAGGAAGTCGAAGCGCCGGCGCCGGCCGCCCTGGCCGACGGCATTGTCCCGCACCAGGAAGTAGAGCTCGTTGATGCCCTCCCAGACCTCCGCCGGCAGCAGCTCGCGCACCGTGCGGGCGTTCTCGCGGGCGGCCCGCACGCTCGCCTGGATGGAGCCGCCGTGGGCGGGCTCGTCCACCAGAAAGCGCATCACCGAGCGCTCGTCGTCGGCCAGGCCCTCGGCGTCGAAGCGCGGGCGGGAGCCCAGGATGTCCACCAGCGAGCGCCAGCTCACGGGCACGTTGCGCGGGCCGTCCAGCACCATCTGGCTGGTGGTGTTGATCAGCCGGGCGGTGTTCTCCGCGCGCTCCAGATAGCGGGTCATCCAGTAGAGGTTCTCGGCGACGCGGGAGAGCATCAGGCGTCCTCCTCGGTGTCCACGACCCAGGTGTCCTTGCTGCCGCCGCCCTGGCTCGAGTTCACCACCAGCGAGCCGCGGGGCAGGGCGACCCGGCTGAGGCCGCCGGTGGTGACGTACATGCGGTCGGCCTGAAGGATGAACGGCCGCAGGTCGACATGGCGCGGCTCGAAGTGGTCGTCCACCAGGGTGGGAACCGTGGAGAGCTGCAGCGTGGGCTGGGCAATGTAGTTGCGCGGGTTGGCCTCGATCAGCCCCGCGAAGTGCTCCCGCTCGGCGCGGCTGGCCCGCGGGCCTACCAGCATTCCGTAGCCGCCGGACTCGTTGGCGGGCTTCACCACCATCTCCGCCAGGTGCTCCAGCACATAGGCGCGCTCCTCCGGAAACATGCAGCGCCAGGTGGGGACGTTGGGCAGCAGCGGCTCACTGTCCAGGTAGTAGCGGATGATGTCGGGCACGAAGGCGTAGACGACCTTGTCGTCCGCGACCCCGGCCCCCGGGGCGTTGGCGATGCCGACATTGCCCGCCTTCCAGGCCCGCAGCAGGCCGCGGACACCGAGCTGGGAGTCCGGCCGGAAGGCCTCGGGGTCGAGGAAGTCGTCGTCGATCCGGCGGTAGATGACGTCCACCCGCGCCGGGCCGGAGATGGTGCGCATGTAGACACAGTCGTCCCGGTCGACGAAGAGGTCCCGGCCCTCCACGAGCTCCGCGCCCATCTGCTGGGCGAGGTAGCTGTGCTCGAAATAGGCGGAGTTGTAGATGCCGGGGGTGAGCACCACGATCTCCGGGTTGCTCACGCCCGGGGGCGCCAGCCGCGCCAGCATGTCCAGCAGCTGCCCCGGGTAGTCGTCCACCGGCAGGATGGACTGGTGCTCGAAGAGCTCCGGCAGGATGCGCTTCATGACATGCCGGTTCTCGAGCATGTAGGACACGCCTGAGGGCACGCGCAGATTGTCCTCCAGCACGTACAGGGTGCCGTCGGCGTCGCGCACCAGGTCGGTGCCGCAGATGTGCGCCCAGACCCCGAAGGCCGGGCGCATGCCGCGGCACTGGGGGCGGAAGTTCTTTGACTCCGCAAGCACCGCCTCCGGGAAGACGCCGTCGCGGATGATGCGCTGCTCGCCGTAGAGGTCGTCGATGAACAGGTTCAGCGCTGTCAGCCGCTGGCGCAGGCCGCGCTCCGTGCGCTCCCACTCGCGCCGGTCGATCACCCGCGGGACGATGTCCAGCGGCCAGGCGCGGTCGATGTTCTCGCCGTCGCTGTAGACGGTGAAGGTGATGCCCATCGCGCGGATCGCCGCCACCAGGGCGTCGCGCCGGTCCGCCAGCTCCGCCGCGGGGAGCGCCGCGAGGTAGTCCACGAGGGCCCGGGAGGCGGGGCGCGGCCGGTCCGGACCGGCCAGCAGCTCATCGAAAAACGGCGTATCCTCATAGCCTTCGAACGGCGTCGCCATGCTGCCTCCGCGCTGAGTGATCCGGAGTGGGGCGGGTGCCCGCGGTGGAACCCGCGGTGGAGCCCACTGCCTATACTGTAGCGAACATCCCTTCCGCGGCGATCCCCGAGGCATTCATGACCCGAGGCCTGCTCTGGCTTGCCAGCTACTTTTTCGCGCTCTGGCACCTGCGCCGGTCACCGCTCGTGGAGCAGGACCGCCTGGAGCGGGCGCGCTGGTGCCGCGATCACTGCGGCACCTTCGCCGCCCGCTGGTTCGGCCTGGGCGCCGCCCTGTGGCTGACTTTCACCACGCCCTTCGTGCAGGCGCCGATCTTCGCCATGGCCGGGCTGGTGGCCCTGTGCTTCGGCATCTGGCACATCACCTGGCAGATCGTGGCGCAGTCCCGGGCGGGGCCGCCGCACATCGAGCCCCCGGCGGATTTCCCGCGGCGGGATGACGACGATCGATGAGTGCCCCGAGTGGCAACGACCTTCAGCCATCGCGGCGGCACCTCCCGCCGCGGCGGCGGGCACTCACGGCGGTCAGGCGAGGGCGGGCAGGAGCAGCCGGGACCGTAGGCGAGACGGACCTCGCCTACGAGCTTACAGGGACGTATTCACAGCGTGTCCCGGCTGCTCCTGCCCGCCCTCGTCCCCGGCACCGCGCGTACATCGCCCGCAGCGTCGCGGATCCACGACGCCGCGACGTCTGCAGGCTGTGCCCGATCGCGATCAGTGTCCACCGGCGGGCTTCGTTTCCGCCCCGGGTTTGCGTATCTTTCGGGCATAAGTCATAGGAACCGACGGAGGCACCATGCGTCGTCCACTGCTCGCCCTGGCCCTTGGGCTCGGCCTCGCCGGCGTGGCCGCGGCCGAGAGCGCCACGCTCACCGTGCACAAGGATCCCAACTGCGGCTGCTGCGGCGCCTGGGTCGAGCACATGACCGCGGCCGGCTTCCGCGTCGAGGTGCGCAACACGCACGATCTCGTCAGCGTCAAGCAGGCCCACGGCGTGCCCCGTGGGCTTGCCTCCTGCCACACGGCGGTGATCGAGGGCCACGTCATCGAGGGGCACGTGCCGGCGGAGGATGTGCGCCGCTTCCTGGCCGAGGCCCGCTCCGGCGAAGGGCTCGCGGTGCCGGGCATGCCCGTCGGCTCCCCGGGCATGGAGGTGCCGGGCCACGGTACCGATGACTACCAGGTGGTGCGCTTCCGCGCCGGCGAGTCCGGCGGCGAAGTGTACAGCCGCCACCCCTGATCGAGGTCATCGCCCGTGCTCCGCCGCCTCTCCACCCTCGCCGTCGCGGCCCTGCTGGCCGCGGCCTGTGCCACCTCCCCCACCGGGCGACAGCAGCTCCAGCTCTTCCCCGCCTCCCAGCTCGAGGAGATGGGCGTGCAGGCCTATCGGCAGATGCGCGAGGAAGAGCCGGTACTGGAGGAGGGTCCCGCCGTTACCTACGTCCAGTGCGTGACCGACGCGCTCCTGCCCCAGGTCCCGGAGCGCTACGCCCGGGACGACTGGGAGGTGACCGTCTTCGACAGCGAGCAGATCAACGCCTTCGCCCTGCCCGGCGGCAAGATCGGCGTGTACACGGGGCTGCTGGAGGTGGCGGAGACGCCGGCCCAGCTCGCCACGGTGATCGGCCACGAGATCGGCCACGTCATGGCCGAGCACGGCAACGAGCGCATGTCCACGCAGATGGCCACCGTGGCCGGGCTCACGGCGTTGCAGATCATGGCCGGTGGCAGCCGCGAGCGCCAGCAGGCCCTGGCGGTGCTCGGCCTGGGCGCCCAGGTGGGCATCATCCTGCCCTTCAGTCGCCTGCACGAATCCGAGGCCGACCAGATCGGTCTCGAGCTCATGGCCCGCGCCGGCTTCGACCCGCGTGAGAGCGTCCAGCTCTGGCGCAACATGGCCGAGGCTGGCGGTGACGGCCCCCCGGAATTCCTCTCCACCCACCCCTCCAAGGACACCCGGATCCGCGACCTCGAGGCGCAGATGGATGGGGCGCTGGGGTTGTACCGGCAGGCTCAGGCGCGGGGGCGCGATCCGGACTGTCGGCCGCCGCGCGGCTAGTGGCGCGGCGCGCGCAGTTCAAAGTCCAAAGTTCAAGGTTCAAAGACCGACTCCGCACGCCAGGTGCAATGTCGCAAGGTTTGGCGGGTGTCTTTGAACTTTGAACGTTGAACTGGGAACTCGACTGAGGCCCCCGTTGAGGGGGCCTCAGTCGAAGACGACCGTCCGGTTCCGGTACACCAGCGTCTTGCGCTGCAGATGCGCCCACACCGCCCGGGCGAGCACGAGCTTTTCCAGGTCCCGGCCCTTGCGGACGAGCTCTTCCACGGAGTCGCGGTGGGAGATGGTGGTGACGTCCTGCTCGATGATCGGTCCGGCGTCCAGCTCCTCGGTAACGTAGTGGCTGGTAGCGCCGATGATCTTCACGCCCCGGGCGTGGGCGGCGTGGTAGGGGCGGGCGCCGGCGAAGGCGGGGAGGAAGGAGTGGTGGATGTTGATGATGCGCTCGGGGAAGGCATCGATCAGCGTCGGCGTGACCACCTGCATGTAGCGGGCGAGGACGACGAACTCGACCTCCATCTCCTGCAGCAGCTCCAGCTCCCGCGCCTCCTGCTCGGCCTTGTTGCCGGCGGTGACCGGGAAGACGTGGAACGGCACCCCGAACTGCTCCGCCACCGGCCGCAGGTCCTCGTGATTGCTCACGATCACCGGAATCGACACCCGCCACTCCCCGGACTGCCAGCGCGAGAGCAGATCATAGAGGCAGTGCGGCAGGCGGGAGACAAACACCGCCATGCGCGGCCACTCCTCGGAGAGATGCAGCCGCCAGCGGATGCCGAAGCGCTCCCCCAGCGCCTCGTCGAAGGCCGGCCCGATGGCCTCGGGCGCCAGCCCGAACCCCGTCAGCTCCCATTCCACGCGCATGAAGAACACCCCCTCGGCGGTGTCCACGTGCTGGTCCAGATAGACGATGTTGCCGCCATGCCGGGCAAGAAACTCGCTCACCCCTGCCACCAGCCCCCGCTGGTCCCGGCAGTGCATGAGCAGCGTCGCGGTATGGCCGTCGAGGGCAGGCATTGCAGGGCATCCTTAGTTCAGGCCGGCGCGGGAGTATAGCCCTGCCGGGCTTCGGCGGGGTGGAAATGGCGTCTTCTGATCCCAACCTGCCGTGGGGGTAGACAGCGGCTGGACACGTTCGCACGGTCGGCTTTTATCAGCCTCGATCCGCTTCCGCGAGCCCGCGGATCGACCCGAGGCGGCGGCTGGCCGGGGAGCGGCGGGGGTGCGCGGGACCGTAGGCGAGAGGGACCTCGCCTACGAGCCTACAGGGATGTATTCACGGCGTGTCCCGCGCACCCCCGCCGCTCCCCGGCCTGGGCACAGCAGCTGATGAAGCTGCGGCCTCGCGGCTCACAGGATCAGCGATGACTCAGAGAAATCAGGAGGTCTCATGGAAACGCTCGAGGTCCACGGCGCCCGCATCCCCAAGCTCGGTTTCGGCACCTTCCAGCTCGACGACGAGGTCGCCTATGCACGGGTTCGGGATGCGCTTGATGCCGGCTGCCGGCATATCGACACCGCCCAGATGTACCGCAACGAAGAGGCAGTGGGCGAGGCCATCCGCGACGCCGGCGTGCCCCGGGATGCGGTGTTCCTGACCACCAAGGTGTGGGTGGACCGCTTTCGCGACGGGGATCTGCAGCGTTCCGTGGAGGAGAGCCTCAAGCGTCTCGGCTTGCCCGCCGTCGACCTGGTGCTGCTGCACTGGCCGAACCCGGACATCCCCCTCGCCGAGACCATCAGCGCCCTGAACGACGCCCGCGCGCATGGCCTCACGGCTCACATCGGGGTCAGCAATTTCACCGTGGCCCTGCTGCGCGAGGCCGTGGCGGCCTCGGCAGAGCCGCTGGTGACCAACCAGGTGGAGTACCACCCGCGCCTCAACCAGGATCCCGTGCGCGCCGAGCTCGCCCGCCACGGCATGGCGCTCACGGCCTACTGTCCCCTCGGCCAGGGCAGCCTGGTGGACGACCCGGTGATCCGCCGCATCGCCGACGCCCACGACCGCACGCCGGGCCAGGTCATCCTGCGCTGGCACTACCAGCAGCCGGATGTCATCGCCATCCCGCGGACCTCGAAGGCCGAGCGCGTGCGCGAGAACCTGGACATCCTTGATTTTCGTCTGAGCGACGAGGAGATGCAGGCCATCCACGGCCTGGCCCGCGAGGACGGCCGTATCATCAGCCCCGCCTCGCTCGCCCCGGCCTGGGACAACGCCGGATAAGTCGGCCGGATCCGTAAACGTCTAGCCGGGGCGCAGCCGAGAGCACGGCCAGCCCGGCGTCCGTGCCCTCAGGCACGGCGCTGGGCGCCGGTCCGCGGCAGCAGCGGCGCGAGGAACCGCCCCGTGTGGGAGTCCGCCACCGCGGCCACGTCCTCGGGCGTCCCGGTGGCGACCACCCGCCCGCCGCCGCTGCCGCCCTCCGGGCCCAGGTCGATCAGCCAGTCGCAGGTCTTGATGACGTCCAGGTTGTGCTCGATGACCACCACCGTGTTGCCCTCGTCGCGCAGGCGGTGGAGCACGGAGAGGAGCTGGGCGATGTCGTGGAAGTGGAGCCCGGTGGTGGGCTCGTCGAGGATGTAGAGGGTGTTGCCGGTCTCCCGGCGGGAGAGCTCGCGGGCCAGCTTCACCCGCTGGGCCTCGCCGCCGGAGAGGGTGGTGGCGCTCTGGCCGAGGCGCACGTAGCCGAGGCCGACGTCGATCAGCGTCCGCAGCTTGCGTGCGAGCACCGGTACGGCGCTGAAGACCTCCAGGGCCTCGTCCACCGTCAGCGCCAGAACCTCCTGGATAGTGCGCCCGCGGTAGCGGATCTCCAGGGTCTCCCGGTTGTAGCGCGCCCCCTGGCAGACGTCGCAGGGAACGTAGACGTCGGGCAGGAAGTGCATCTCCACGCGCAGCACGCCGTCGCCCTGGCAGGCCTCGCAGCGCCCGCCCTTGACGTTGAAGCTGAACCGCCCCGGACCGTAGCCCCGCGCCCGCGCCTCCGGCGTGCCCGCGAAGAGCTCGCGGATCGGGGTGAACAGCCCGGTGTAGGTGGCCGGGTTGGAGCGCGGCGTGCGGCCGATGGGGCTCTGGTCGATGTCCACCACCTTGTCGAAGTGCTCCAGGCCCTCCACCGCCTGGCACGCTGCGGGCTCCAGGCTCGCGCCATTGAGGGACCGCGCGGCGGCGGGGTACAGGGTGTCGTTGACCAGGGTCGACTTGCCCGAGCCCGAGACCCCCGTCACCCCGATCATGAGGCCGGCCGGAAAGGCCACGTCCACGCCCTGCAGGTTGTGGCCACTGGCCCCGCGGAGCACCAGCTCGCGCCCGGCCCGGGCCGGGGCGCGCCGCTTCGGCACGGCGATGGTGCGGCGCCCGGTGAGGTAGTCGCCGGTGATCGACTCGCGGCAGGCCTCGATCGCGGCGACGGGACCCTCGGCCACCACCCGGCCGCCCTCGATGCCGGCCCCCGGGCCCATGTCCACCACGTGGTCGGCGGCGCGGATGGCGTCCTCGTCGTGCTCCACGACGATCACCGTGTTGCCGAGATCGCGCAGCCGCAGCAGCGTCTCCAGCAGGCGGCGGTTGTCGCGCTGGTGCAGACCGATGGAGGGCTCGTCGAGGACGTACATCACCCCCACCAGCCCGGCGCCGATCTGGCTCGCCAGCCGGATGCGCTGGGCCTCGCCGCCGGACAGGGTGTCCGCGCTGCGGTCCAGGGAGAGGTAGTCCAGGCCGACGTTGAGCAGGAATGACAGCCGGTCGTCCAGCTCGCGGACGATGCGCTCGGCGATGGCGCCGCGGGCGCCTTCCAGATTCAGCTCGCGGAAGAAGGCGTGAGCCGCGGCCACCGACAGGGCGCTCACCTCCGGCAGGCTGCGCCCGGCGACGAAGACGTGCCGTGCCGCCCGATTCAGGCGCCCGCCGCCGCAGTCGGGGCAGGTGCGCACTGCGAGGTACTTGCCAAGCTCCTCGCGCACGGCGGCGGAGTCGGTTTCCCGGTAGCGCCGGGCCATGTTGTTCACCACGCCCTCGAACGGATGCTGGCGGGCCTCCGTGCCGCTACGCCCGCCGGCGTAGTGGAAGGTGATCGCCTCCTCGCCGCTCCCGTGGAGGACGACCTCGCGCACCCGCTCCGGCAGCTCGCGCCAGGGGGTGTCGACGTCGAAGCCGTAATGGGCGGCGAGGTCGGCGATGATGCGGCCATAGTAGGCGTTGCGCCGGTCCCAGCCGCGCACGGCGCCGCCTGCGAGGGACAGTTCCGGATGGGCCACGATGCGCTCGGGGTCGAAGAGCTGGTGCACGCCGAGCCCGTCGCAGGTGGGACAGGCGCCACGGGGGTTGTTGAACGAGAAGATCCGCGGCTCCAGCTCAGCCAGGGCATAACCGCAGACCGGGCAGGAGAAGCGCGAGGAGAACACGGGCTCCTCGGCATCCGGCCGGTCGATCCAGCCGAGGCGGGCGACGCCGTCCGCGAGCGCGAGGCAGGTCTCGAGCGAGTCAGCCAGGCGCGTTGCGAGATCGGGGCGGATGCGGAAGCGGTCCACCACTGCCTCGATGTAGTGGGCGCGCTTCGGGTCGAGGGCGGGCACCTCATCCAGCTCGTAAACCGTGCCGTCCACGCGCACGCGGACGAATCCCTGGCTGCGGAGCTCCGCGAGCACGTCCCGGTGCTCACCCTTGCGCCCGAGTACCAGCGGTGCCAGCAGCATGGCGCGCGTGCCCTCCGGCAGCGCCAGGATATGGTCCACCATCTGGCTCACGGTCTGGGCGTTGAGCTCGGTGCCGTGCTCCGGGCAGCGGGGCGTGCCGGCGCGGGCATAGAGCAGGCGCAGGTAGTCGTGGATCTCGGTGACGGTGCCCACCGTGGAGCGCGGGTTGTGGGAGGTGGCCTTCTGCTCGATCGCGATGGCCGGTGACAGCCCCTCGATATGGTCGAGATCGGGCTTGTCCATCACCGAGAGGAACTGCCGCGCGTAGGCCGAGAGCGACTCCACGTAGCGGCGCTGGCCCTCGGCGTAGATGGTGTCGAAGGCGAGGGAGGACTTGCCCGAGCCGGACAGCCCGGTGATGACGATCAGCCGCTCCCGCGGCAGCGTCAGGTCCACGTTGCGCAGATTGTGGGTGCGGGCACCCTGGATGCGGATGGAATCCATGCCTCTCCTGAAGGGCGGCGTCGGCGCCGCAAAGCCGGAGCCCGAAACTCCGACGGCAAACGCCATCCCGCTTCGGGCCGAAACCCCAAGACCAGCCTGCTAGTATATCGGTTTCCCAGGCGAGACCCTTGGAGCGATCCGGTGCACAGACGGGCAGGCGGTTCGGGTGTGGCGATGAGCGCCGGCGAGCGGCGGGCGACGGTCGGCCTGGCCGTCATCTCCGGTGTGCGCATGCTTGGCCTGTTCCTGCTGCTGCCGGTGTTCAGCCTCTACGGCATGGAGCTCGCCGGGGCCACGCCGTTGCTGGTCGGCTTCGCCATTGGTGCCTACGGGCTCACCCAGGCGCTGCTTCAGATCCCCGCGGGCTGGCTCTCGGACCGCATCGGGCGCCGTCCGGTCATTGTCGGGGGGCTGGTCCTGTTCGCCGCGGGCAGCGTGCTCGCCGCGATCTCGGAGGGCATCTGGGGTGTCATCGCCGGGCGCGCCCTGCAGGGTTGCGGCGCCATCATGGCTGCCGTGATGGCGCTTGCCGCCGACCTCACCCGGGTGGAGCAGCGCACCAAGGTGATGGCCTTTATCGGCATCAGTGTCGGTGGGGCGTTCCTGGTGGCGCTGGTGGCGGGCCCCGCAATCGCTGCCCAGGCCGGGCTCGCCGGGGTGTTCTGGGCCACCGCGGGCCTGGCGCTGGTGGCCATGGCCCTGCTCTGGGTCGTGGTCCCCGCCGGGGGCGAGGCCACCGCGCGCCCGGAGGTCAACGCCCGCAGCGGCGCCCTGCCGCTGGTGCTGCGGGATCCGGACCTGCTGCGCCTCGACTTCGGCATCCTCGTATTGCACTTCGTGCTGACGGCGAGTTTCGTGGCGCTCCCCATCGTGCTCGAGCGTGACCTCGGCATCCACCGCAGCGACCACTGGCAGCTCTACGTGCCCGTGCTGGTGCTGTCGGTGTTCGGGATGTGGGCGGTGCTCGCCGTCGGCGAGCGGCAGCGGATCCTGCACCGGCTGCTGGCGGCGCTGGCACTGCTGCTGGTGGTGGCCGATCTCGTCCTCGCCGCCTTCAGCGGCTGGGGGCCGGCCTTGGTGGTGGCGCTGTGGCTGTTCTTCGTCGGTTTCAATTCCCTCGAGGCCGGGCTGCCCTCGCTGCTCACCCGCTTCGCCCCGGCCGATCTGCGGGGCACTGCCCTGGGCGTCTACGCCACCTCCCAGTTCATCGGCGCCTTCCTCGGCGGCGCCCTGGGCGGCCTGCTCTACGGCATCGCCGGCGTGCAGGGTGTGTTCATCCTCTGCGCCGCCGTGGCCGCCCTCTGGTTTCTCTCCGTCCGCAGCCTACGGGCCCCGGAAGCCTGCCAGCCGTCGGCCGAGGCCTGATCCGCTCGCCCTTGGCAGTGCCGCGCAGCCGGCCAGACCGGACCGGGGATTCAACACAACGACACCACGGGCACAACGGTGCACCACGTAGAGATCCACTTGGCTCTCGACGTTGTGGGCCGTTGTGTCTTTGTGTCGTGGTGTTGGAAGCGGCGTCCCGATGAGTTCCTCCTGCACTGCGCAACCGCGGTGACTTCCACTAGGTCCCCAGCGCGCGAACGGGATTCGGGTTTCTGGTATCTTCCGCGCTCCGTGACCGGCAACTGGGGAACCGGGGACATGACTGATCTGATCGCGCCGCACGGCGGGACGCTGGTGGAGCTGCAGCTGCCGGCGGAGGAGGCCGAGGCCGAGAAAGCTCGGGCGGCGGAGTACCCCTCCTGGGACCTCACCGAGCGTCAGCTCTGTGACCTGGAGCTGCTGCTCAACGGCGGCTTCTCCCCGCTCACGGGCTTCCTCGGGCGCGCCGACTACGAGCGCGTGGTCCAGGAGATGCGGCTCACCGACGGCACCCTCTGGCCCATCCCCGTGACCCTGGACGTCTCCGAGGCCTTTGCCGGGACGCTCGCTCCCGGCAGCCGCGTGGCGCTGCGCGATCCCGAGGGCGTGGTGCTGGCCGTGCTCACCGTCGACGAGCTCTGGCGTCCGGACCGTGAGGCCGAGGCGGCGAAGGTCTTTGGCACCACTGACGGGGCGCATCCCGGAGTGGCTCATCTCCGCGAGCGCAGCCACCCGGTGTACGTGGGCGGGCGCGTGGCGGGCCTTGCCGAGCCCGTGCACTACGACTTCACCCATCTGCGCCTCTCGCCGCGACACCTGCGCGAGCGCTTCGCCCGCAGCGGCTGGCGCCGGGTGGTGGCCTTCCAGACCCGCAACCCGATGCACCGGGCCCATGTCGAGCTGACATTCCGCGCCGCGCGCCAGGCCGAGGCCAACCTGCTCATCCACCCGGTGGTGGGCATGACCAAGCCCGGGGACGTGGACCACTTCTCCCGCGTGCGCTGCTACGAGCACGTGCTCAAGAAGTACCCGGAGCAGACCACCGCGCTTTCGCTGCTGCCGCTCGCCATGCGCATGGCCGGCCCGCGCGAGGCCCTGTGGCACGCGATCATCCGCAGGAACCACGGCTGCACGCATTTCATCGTTGGCCGCGACCACGCCGGCCCGGGCAAGGGCAGCAACGGCGAGGACTTCTACGGCCCCTACGACGCCCAGGAACTGGTGCGCCGCCATGCCGATGAGCTCGGTATCGAGATGGTGCCCTTTCAGATGATGGTCTACGTCAAGGAGCGTGCCGAGTACGCGCCCATCGACGAGGTGGACGAGAGCCGCGAGACCGTGATGCAGATCTCCGGCACCGAGTTCCGGCGGCGCATGCGCGAGGGGCTGGAGATCCCGGACTGGTTCGGCTACCCGGAAGTGGTGGAGGAGCTGCGCAAGACCTATCCGCCGCGGGCCCGGCAGGGCCTCACCCTGTTCTTCACCGGGCTGTCCGGGTCCGGCAAGTCCACCCTGGCCAATGCGGTCATGGTCAAGCTCATGGAAATCGGCGGCCGGCGGGTGACCCTGCTCGACGGCGATATCGTGCGCAAGCACCTGTCCAGCGAGCTCGGCTTCTCCAAGGAGCACCGCGATCTCAACATCCGCCGCATCGGTTTCGTCGCCGCGGAGATCACCAAGAACGGTGGCGTCGCCATCTGCGCGCCCATCGCTCCCTACGCGGCGACCCGCCGCGACGTGCGGGCGATGGTGGAGGAGACCGGCGGCGGCTTCATCGAGATCCACGTCTCGACGCCGCTGGAGGAGTGCGAGCGGCGGGACCGCAAGGGCCTGTACGCCAAGGCCCGCGCCGGCCTGATCAAGGGGTTTACCGGTATCGACGACCCCTACGAGGCCCCGGAAACGCCCGAGCTCGCCATCGACACCACCGACTGCTCGCCGGACGAGGCGGCGCAGCAGGTGATCCTGAAGCTCGAGCGGCTGGGCTTCATCGACCTGCGCTGAGGCGCTTGCCGCCAACCCGGCGCCGTGCCACCGCCGAACCGTGGCGGTGCGCCCGCGCGCGTTCGCCCCGAACCGCTTCGGCTCGAGGCACACCGCCTGCCACCACCTGCACCTGTCCCTGCTCCGCTGCCGCAAGGTCAACGGCCGCTTCGTGCGCCCGTGGGGCCGCCGGGCCTCCGGCCACGCCCTGCGCCGGATCATCCGAATGATTGCCGGCGTCATGGGGCTGCACACGGTGGCGGAATTCGTGGAGACGGCCCCTGTCGCCAGGGCCCTGCGCCGGATCGGCGTCGGTCTCGGCCAGGGGTTTGGCCTGCACCGGCCGGAGGACTGGGTCTCGGGGTGAAACCGGCGCCTGGCTGGCTGAGGCACGGCGCACAGTTCCGCGAGCGCCCGGCACGGCCGGCCGTGCGGCTGCAGCACCAGCGCTAAAGACGGCGGTGCCAGTGCCGATAGGTCCAGTGCCCGGCAGGATCCGGCCGGGCGCCGCCGGGAGAGCGCCACATGGCCGAGGCCGATATCACCCTGGAATCCCGGGTCGACGTGACCCTGGCCGCCGAGCTGCGCAGCACGCTGGATATGGCGCTGAGCGGCGAGGGCACGCTCAGCGTGGATGCCGCCGCCGTCGAGCAGGTGGACACGGCCGGGATTCAGCTGCTGCTTGCCCTCCGCCAGGAGGCTGAACGGCGAGGTCGCGCCTTCGCCTGGCAGGCGGCCTCTCCCGCCCTGCAGGATACCGCCCGGCGGCTCGGCCTGGAGGCCCAGCTTGGCCTCCCGCCGGCCGCCGTGAGCACGGAGGACTAACCCCATGGCCGCGATACTCGCCGTCGACGACTCTGCCTCCATCCGCCAGATGGTGCGCTACACACTCACCCAGGCTGGCCACCAGGTGGCGGATGCCGCAGACGGCAACCAGGGCCTGGCCGCGGCCCAGCGCCAGGGCTTCAACGCCGTGATCACCGACGTCAACATGCCCGGGATCGACGGCATCGAGCTGGTCCGGCGCCTGCGCGCGCTGCCCAACTACCGCTTCACGCCCATCCTGCTGCTCACTACGGAGTCGGCTCCGGAGAAGAAGCAGCAGGGCAAGGCCGCTGGCGCCACCGGCTGGCTGGTCAAGCCGTTCGAGCCGCAGAAGCTGCTCGCCACCCTCGACCGCGTGCTGCGCTAGGAGCGTCCGCCATGGACATGCAGCCGTTCCTGGACACCTTCTTCGAGGAGAGCTTCGAGGGCCTGGACATCATGGAGCAGGCCCTGCTGGCGCTGGAGCCGGGCGTCGCCCCGGACCGGGAGACCCTGGATGCGGTATTCCGCGCCGCGCACTCCATCAAGGGCGGCAGCGGCACCTTCGGCCTGCCGGCGGTGGCCGGCTACACCCACGACGTGGAGACCCTGCTGGACCGGCTGCGCGAGGGCGAGACCACGCTGGGCGAAGAGGTTCGCGGCGCGCTGCTGGAGTCGGTGGACGTTACCCGGGGGCTGCTGGCGGCGCTGCGCGATGGAGTGGAGCCCGACGCGGCGGCGGTAGCCGCGAGTACGGCGCGCCTGCAGGCGCTGCTGGGGGCGTCCTCGGGCGCTACGGATGCGCCGGGCACCGCGATGCCGGCCGCGGCCGCGGACGCGGAATCCGCCGACGGCCCGGGCTGGCGGGTCCGCTTTGCCCCGCAGCCGCATCTGTTCACCACCGGCAACGACCCCGCCCGGCTGATCCGGGATCTGGAGGCGCTGGGCCCGGTGGCGGCCGAGTGCGACAGCTCGGCGCTGCCGCCGTGGTCCGAGCTGGATCCGGAAGCCTGCCATCTGCAGTGGACGCTCACGGTTCACGGCGGCAGCGAGGCGGCCATCCGCGACATCCTCGAATGGGTGGAGGACGACGCCGAGATCGCCATCGAGCCGCTGCCCGGAGCTGCCGAGGAGCCGCCGGCCGGCCCGGCGGTGGAGCCCGCGCCGGCAGGCACGGCCGGCGAGCCTGCGACGGAGCGCGCGGCGCCACCGGCTCGCGGCGGCAGCTCGGTGCGCGTGCAGACCGAGAAGATCGACGCCCTCATCGACCTCGTGGGCGAGCTGGTGATCACCCAGTCCATGCTGCTGGACACGGCGCGGGGCTGTGACGAGGTCACCGCACGCCGGCTGCGGGACGGCCTGGCCCAGCTCGAGCGCAACACCCGCGAGCTGCAGGAGGGGGTCATGCGTATCCGCATGGTGCCCATCCAGTTCGCCTACGCACGGCTGCCGCGGCTGGTGCACGACACGGCGGGCCAGCTCGGCAAGGACATCCACCTGGATCTCGCCGGCGAGCAGACCGAGGTGGACAAGACCGTCAGTGAACGCCTCACCGACCCGCTGGTCCATCTGCTGCGCAACGCCGTGGATCACGGCATCGAGCCCCCCGAGGCCCGGCGCGCCGCCGGCAAGCCGGAGCAGGGCACGATCCGCGTGGCCGCGGAGCATCGCGGCGGCAACGTGGTCATCGAGATCGTGGACGACGGCAAGGGCCTGGACCGCGAGCGCATCCTCGCCCGGGCCCGCGCGCAGGGGCTGCCCGGTGCGGAGCGCGAGGACCTGGACGACGCCGCGGTATTCGATTTCATCTTCGAGCCGGGCTTCTCCACCCACGAGGAGGTCACCGAGGTCTCCGGCCGGGGTGTCGGCATGGACGTGGTCCGTCGCAACATCCGCGAGCTCGGCGGCAGCCTGCAGGTGGCCTCGACGCCGGGTGAGGGCAGCCGCTTCATCATCTCGCTGCCGCTGACGCTCACCATCGTGGATGGCCAGCTGCTTCGCGTGGGCGAGGAGATTTACGTGGTGCCGCTGCCGGCGGTGCTGGAATCGCTGCAGGTCAATCCGGAGCAGCTGCGCGACGTCGCCGGCCAGGGGCGGGTCTGCGCCTGGCGGGACGGCTACGTGCCGGTGGTGGGCTTGGACCGGCTGTTCGGCCTGGAGCGCCGGCCCGACGAGCACGGGCGCACGCTGATGATGGTCCTCGAGAGCGAGGACGCGCGGGTGGGCGTGCTGGTGGACGAGCTGCTTGAGCAGCAGCAGGTGGTGGTGAAGAGCCTTGAGGCCAACTATGCGCCGGTGCCCGGGAGCATGGGAGCGACCATCCTCGGCGACGGCCGGGTGGCGCTGATTCTTGACGTGGCGGGACTGCTCGCGCTGAGCCGCGAGCGCCCGGCGATCCCGCTGGCGGCGGGCTGACGGAGGATGCCGATGGATACCGAGACCGGAACCGGCGGCGCGGCCGCCGCCATGCAGGATCCCCTGGCCATGGGAGGCGACGGCGAGCAGTACCTTACCTTCCGCCTGGGGGACGAGGAGTACGGCGTCGACATCCTGCGGGTGGAGGAGATCAAGGGCTGGGAGGGGGCAAGCCGCATCCCGAACGCCCCGGAGCACGTGCGCGGGGTGATGAACGTGCGCGGCAGCATCGTGCCCGTGATCGACCTGCGCCTGCGCTTCGGCCTGCCGGGCCGGGAATACGACCGCTTCACCGTGGTGGTGATGGTGCGCGTGGAGAGCGACGGCCGCACCCGCGTGGTGGGGCTGGTGGTGGATGCCCTGGCCGAGGTGTACGCGCTGCCCGCGGACAGCATCCGCCCGGCGCCGGATCTCGGCGAGAGCGTGAAGACCGATTTCATCCGCGGGCTGGCGAGCGTCGAGGAGCGCATGGTCGTGCTGCTCGAGGTGGACCGCCTGCTCGATGCAGAGACCCTGGCCGTCGGCCCGGCGCTCTCGGCGGCGACGGAGGACAGCCATGCGCACCATCGCGGTGGTGAATCGCAAGGGCGGAGTGGGTAAGACCACCACCGCCGCCAACGTTGCCCATGCGCTCGCCGCCGACGGCTACCGGGTGCTCGCCCTGGATCTGGATCCCCAGGGGCACCTGGCGAGCGCGCTGGGCGCGGACGGCGGCGGCCCCGGTATCGACGGCTGCCTGCTGCGGGACGCGCCGCTGGCGCAGGCCGTGCGCCCGGCCCGGGACAACCTCTGGCTCGTGCCCGCCGGTGCCGAGCTCGCGGAGGTGGAGGGGCTCGCCGGCGGCCCCGAGCGCGGCACCCGGCTCGCCCGGGCGCTCACTGGGCTCGGCGAGGACTTCGACCTGGCCGTGGTGGATGCGCCGCCCTCGGCGCGGCTGCTGGCCGCGAATGCCCTGCTCGCCGCCACCGACGCCGTGCTGCCGGTGCCCTGCGAGTACCTGGCCCTGGATGGGCTGGCCGGGCTGCTGGCGACGCTGGAGCGCTTGGAGCGGGTGCATGGCCGTGTCACCCGGCGCTGGCTGGCGGTGACCCGCTACCAGGGCCGCCGACGGCTCTCGCGCGAGGTCCGCGAGCTGCTGGTGGCGCGCTTCCCGGACCAGGTGCTGGCCACCGCGGTGCGGGAGAACGCCGCGGTGGCCGAGGCGCCCGGCTTCGGGCGCACGGTGCTTGAATACGCGCCCCGCAGCCACGGGGCCCAGGACTACACGCGGCTTGCCGCGGATCTGATGACCGGGAGGACGCTGTAGCAATGAGCAGCAGAGGCAGCCGGCTTGGACGGGACCCCTTCGGCGGTTCCGGCACCGGGCAGCACGACTCCGGGGAGGCGCCTGCCGCCCCGCCAACACCGACAGAGCGAGAGGACGAGGCCATGGCAACGGCACGACAGGCGACGACGGAGGATCCGGCTGCCCGGCTGGCGGCGGCGGATCTGCTGAGCGGGCTCTCCGCCCCGCTGCTGGCGCTGGATGCGGAGGGCGTGATCCAGCGTGTCAATCCTGCCCTGGAGGCGCTGGCCGATGCCCGGCGCCGCGACCTGGCGGCCGAGGCGCCGGGGTTCGCCGGCTTTGCGCCCGGGGAGCGCCTCGACGAGGTGCTGCCAGTGCTGCGCCGGGCGCTGCGGCGCATCGAGCGCGGCAGGGCCTTCAGCGAGACGCTGGAGACCGGCGAGGCGCTGCTGGAGCTCGCCATCGCCCCGGTTACCGACGCCCGCGGCGAGGTGGTGGGCGCCACCATCGAGTGGGACGATCAGACCGAGAAGCGCGCCCGTCAGGCCCAGCAGGCCGAGGCCGAGCGCCAGATCGAGGGCCTGATCGAGGAGATCCTCGAGGGCCGCCTCGACGAGCGCATGGACACCGACGGCCTGGACGGCTTCGTGGAGCGCCTGGCCGGGGGCATCAACCGCATCATGGAGGGCATCGCCCGCCCGGTGCGCGACGCCGCCCACGTCCTCGACGGCCTTGCCGAGGGCGACCTGGAGCGGCAGATGGCTGGCGACTACAAGGGCGAGTTCGGCCGCCTGCAGGAGAGCCTGAACCAGTCCGTGGGCAACCTGCGCAAGATCGTGCGCGAGATCACCGAGGCCACCGGCAACGTCGGCTCCGCCGCGGCGGAGATCAGCCAGGGCAACCAGGATCTCAGCCAGCGCACCGAGGAGCAGGCATCCTCCCTCGAGGAGACGGCCTCGAGCATGGAGGAGCTCACCTCCACCGTGCGCCAGAACGCCGAGAACGCGCGCCAGTCCCGCCAGCTCGCCGGCGGCGCCCGCGAGCAGGCGGAGAAGGGCGGCGAGATCGCCGACCAGGCGGTGACCGCCATGGCCGGCATCAAGGACTCCAGCAAGCGCATCGCCGACATCATCACCGTGATCGACGAGATCGCCTTCCAGACCAACCTGCTGGCGCTGAACGCCGCCGTGGAGGCGGCCCGTGCCGGCGAGCACGGCCGCGGCTTCGGGGTGGTGGCCGGCGAGGTGCGCAACCTCGCCCAGCGCAGTGCCGAGGCGGCGAAGGAGATCAAGGGCCTGATCCAGGACAGCGGCGAGCGCGTGGACGAGGGCACGCGCCTGGTGGACGCCGCCAACGAGGCGCTGCAGTCCATCGTCAAGGCGGTGAAGCAGGTGAGCGACAACGTCGAGGAGATCAGCGCCGCCAGCGACGAGCAGTCCGCCGGCATCGAGCAGGTGAACAAGGCCGTCACCCAGCTTGACGAGGTCACCCAGCAGAACGCCGCGCTGGTGGAGCAGGCCGCCGCTGCCTCCGAGTCCCTGGACGAGCAGGCGCGCAGCCTGAGCAGCATGATGGCCTTCTTCGGCGACGCCGAGGCGCCGCAGCCGGCGGCGGCGCCGTCGCGCAAGGGGGCTGCCGGGGCCGCCTCGAAGCCGCGGGCCGGCAGCGGCGCGGGGAACGGCAAGGCCCGTAGCACCGGCAACGGCAGTGCCCGGGCCCCGGCGAGGCGCCAGGCCAGCGGTGGCAACGGCGGCGGTGCCCAGGCCCCGCGTGCCGCGGCCGCCGGTGGCGACGAGGAGTGGGAGGAGTTCTGAGCGTGGCCACGGCCGCCCGGGAGTTTCCCTATACCCACTCGGACTTCGAGGCCGTGCGCGGGCTGCTGGCGGAGGCGGCGGGGATACACCTGCCCGATGCCAAGCGGGACATGGTGTACTCCCGCCTCGCCCGCCGCCTGCGGCGCCTGCGGGTGCCCGACTTCGCCAGCTACCTGGAGCACGTGCGCGCGGACACCGACGGCGAGCGCCGCGAGTTCCTCAACGCGCTCACCACCAACCTCACCGCCTTCTTCCGCGAGGGCCACCACTTCGAGCACGTGGCGCAGACGGTGCTGCCGACGCTGCCCCGGGGCGAGGACACCTGGCGCTTCTGGTCGGCCGGCTGCTCCACCGGCGAGGAGGCCTGGAGCCTCGCCATCGCGCTGCGCGAGGCGCTGCCCGCGGCGGACTACCAGCGCTGCCGCATCCTTGCCACGGACATCGACAGCAGCGTGGTGGAGCGGGGCGCTGCCGGCGTGTACACCGAGGAACGGGTGGCCGGGCTGGACGCGCACCGGCTGCGGCGACACTTCCTGCGCGGCCGTGGCCGCCAGGCAGGCAAGGTGCGCGTGCGCCCGGAGCTCACGGACATCGTGCGCTTCCGCCAGCTCAACCTGATGGATGCCTGGCCCTTCCGGCGCCGCTTCCACGCCGTGTTCTGCCGCAACGTGGTGATCTACTTCGACCGCGACACCCAGCGCGAGCTGTTCGACCGCCTGGCCGAGGCCATCGAGCCCGGCGGCTGGCTCTACATCGGCCACTCGGAGACGCTGTGGACGGTCTCGGAGCGCTTCGCCCCGGAAGGTCGAACCGTCTACCGGCGGCTGTCATGAGCGCGGCGCAGCGATTCGAAATGCCGCCCCGGCCCCGGCCGCTGCCGGGCTTCGATAGCGTCAACCGCTATTGGGACCCACGCCAGCGCTGCTGGACGGCGAAGCTGCTGCCCGGTGAGCACGTGGTAACCGACGGCGGCGAGGTGCTGACGACGACGCTCGGCTCCTGTGTGGCGGCCTGCATCCGCTGCCCGGAGACCGGTGTCGGCGGCATGAACCACTTCATGCTGCCGGACGGCGACATGCACCGCCTCGACAGCGTCGCCCTGCGCTACGGGAACCACGCGATGGAGGCGCTGATCAATGACGTGCTGCACTACGGCGGCCGCCGCGAGACGCTGGAAGTGAAGCTCTTCGGCGGCGGCGCGGTGCTCGGGATCCACAGCGACGTCGGCGAGCGCAACGCCCGCTTCGCTCTCGGCTACGTGCGCCTGGAGGGGCTGCAGCTGCTCGGCCACGACCTCGGCGGGCGGCTGCCGCGCAAGATCCGCTATCGCGTGAGCGACGGCCGCGCGCGCCTCAAGCGCCTGCGCCGGCTGGCCAACGACACCCTGCAGCGGCGCGAGCAGGCGCTGCTGGAAACCCTGGAGCCGTCCGCGACCGGTGGCGGCGATGTGGAGCTGTTCGAATGACGACCACGCAACGCCCCGCGCGCGTCCTGGTGGTGGACGACTCGGCCCTGATCCGCCAGCTGCTCACCGAGCTCATCGATCGCGCCCCGGACATGGAGGTGGTGGGCGCCGCCCGCGATCCCTACGACGCCCGGGAGCAGATCAAGGCCCTCAATCCGGACGTCCTGACGCTGGACGTCGAGATGCCGAAGATGGACGGCCTGGTGTTCCTGCGCAATCTCATGCGCCTGCGGCCGATGCCCGTGGTGATGGTCTCGAGCCTCACCCGCGAGGGGGCGGACGAGACTCTGGAGGCCCTTGCCCTCGGCGCGGTGGATTTCCTGCCCAAGCCGCAGGTGGACATCGCCGAGGGCCTCGAGGCCTACGCCGAGGACCTGCTGGACAAGCTCCGCGCCGCCGCCCGCGCGCGGCCACGGGCGTTGCCGGATGTCCGGCCCACCGCCATGCGACGGCGGGTGCGCACCACCGAGCGGCTGCTGGCGGTGGGCGCCTCCACCGGCGGCACCGAGGCGATTCGCGTCTTCCTGCAGGGCCTGCCCCGGAACTGCCCCGGCGTGGTGGTCACCCAGCACATCCCGCCGGGCTTCAGCGCGGCCTTCGCCGAGCGCATGAACCGCCAGACGGGTCTGGTGGTGAGCGAGGCCCAGGACGGCCAGCGGGTGCTGCCGGGCCACGTCTGCATCGCCCCCGGGGACCGGCATCTCGAGATCGAGCGCGACGGGGCCCGCTACGTCTGCCGGCTCTCCGACGCGCCGCCGGTGAACCGTCATCGCCCGTCGGTGGATGTGCTGTTCCGCTCGGTGGCGGTGGCCGCCGGGCCGCGGGCGGTGGGCGTGCTGATGACGGGCATGGGCGTGGACGGCGCCGAGGGGCTCGGCGCCATGCTGGCCGCCGGCGCCGACACTCTGGCCCAGGACGAGGCCACCAGTGTGGTCTGGGGGATGCCTGGCGAGGCGGTGCACCGCGGCGCAGCGGCCGAGGTCCTGCCGCTGGAGCGGCTCGCGGAGGCGGCGCTGGCCCGCGCCAGCGCCGAGGAGGGCAGAGGAGGAGCGCACCATGAACGCACTGCGTAGCCGCCGTGGCATCATCGCCGTGACCGTCGCGGCGGTACTGGCGGGTCTCGCGCTCGCCCTGTGGCAGCCGGGCCTGGGCTGGCTGGCGGTGCTGCTCGCCGCCGGCGGCGTCGGCCTTGGCGCAACACTGTGGCCGCCTGCGGAGCGGGTCGGCCCGGGCAGCGAGAGCCGGGCGCTGGAAGAAAGCCTGCGCGGCCTGCTGCAGGATATCGATCAGAGCCTGAACGCCGAATTCGAGTCCGTGGCGGGGGACCTGGCGCAGATCGACGAGCTCGTGCGCGACGCCGCCGCCACCCTGCAGCAGAGCTTCAACGGGGTGAGCGAGCTCACTGCCGAGCAGAGCCGGAGTGCGCAGGCTGCCCTGAGCGCCCACCATGAGGAGGGGGATGCGGCGGTCACCAGCATCAACGACTTCGTCCATGAGACCGAGTCCCTGCTCAGCGACTACGTCGAGCTCATCGTCGCCATGAGCCGCAACGGCGTGGAAACCGTCAACCGTGTGGACGATCTGGTCACCGAGATGGATCGCATCGAGGCCCTGGTGGGCGATCTCAAGGGCATCGCCGGGCAGACCGATCTGCTGGCGCTGAACGCGAGCATCGAGGCCGCCCGGGCCGGCGAGGCCGGGCGCGGCTTCGCGGTGGTGGCGAGCGAGGTGCGCAAGCTCTCGATACGGGCCAACGAGCTCAACGACGACATCGGCGGCGCCGTCGGCGGCATGCGCCAGCGCGTCGACCAGGCCCGGGCCACGGTATCGGATACCGCGTCCCAGGACATGAACCGCGCCCTGGAGGCAAAGGACCGCATCACCGGTATGATGCGCGAGCTCTCCGAGCTGGACCAGCGCGTGCAGGCCCGCGTGAGCCGGCTCTCGGAGCTTGCCGCCGGGATCGACGGCCACATCGCCGAGGCGGTGCGCTCGCTGCAGTTCGAGGACATCAGCGGCCAGCTCATCGCCGGCGCCCGCGCCGGCGTGGCGGGGCTGGACGATTACCTCGCCGGCGTGCGCGGCACCTTGCAGCAGGTGGCGGAGGCAGGCGATCGTGGCCGGGACTATGCCTCGCGCCTGGAAGACGCCCGCGCGCACCTGGCCGAGCAGCGCGCGGCCCGGGTGCAGGCGCGCGCGCAGGCGCGCACCGTCGAGCAGCAATCCATGGACGCTGGCGACGTCGAGCTCTTCTGACGCGCCGGCCAGCAGGGGGAAACAGGCGTGACACAGATCCAGAGCGAGAGCGGAAGTGATCCGGGAGAGCTGCGCATCCGCGTCAATGGCCGCTTCGACTTCGAGGGCCACCGCGCCTTCCGCGACGCCTACGAGCAGGCGGACGGGGTGCGCCGCTTCGTGGTGGACCTGAGCGCTACCGACTACGTGGACAGTGCCGGGCTTGGCATGCTGCTGCTGCTCCGCGAGCATGCCCGCCATCACGGGGCGGCGGTGGCGATTGCCGGGGCCAACTCCGCGGTGGAGCGCATTCTGCGCATCGCCTGCTTCCACGAGCTCTTCGAGATGAGCCGGGCCTGAGCCTTGCTCGACGCGCATCTGCTCGTGGTGGACGACGAGGCGCCCAACCGGCGCCTGCTGGAGCGTCTGCTCACCGCGTCGGGCTGGCGGGTGACTCTCGCCGAGGACGGCGAGGCGGCGCTGGCGGCCTTCGCCCGGGAGCCCTTCGATCTGGTGCTCATGGACGTGCGCATGCCCGGCCTCGACGGCTACGAGACCACCCGCCGGCTGAAGGCGGCGAGCCAGGGGCTGGTGCCGGTGCTGTTCGTCACCGCGCTCACCGACGACCGCGACCTCGCGGCCTGTGTCGAGTGCGGTGGCGACGACTTCGTGGTCAAGCCGATCCGTCGCGCCACGCTGCTCGCCAAGGTCCACGCCTGGCTGCGGCTCGCCGAGCAGCAGCGAACCATCGAGGCCCAGCGCGATGCGCTGCTCGTGCGCGAGGCGGAGCGGCGGGAGGAGCACCGGCTCGCCGCCGCCATGCTGGCGGCGGTCACCGACAGCAGCGCCAGCCTGCCCGCCGGCTTCAG
Source organism: Spiribacter halobius (assembly GCF_020883455.1). Classification (NCBI taxonomy): domain Bacteria; kingdom Pseudomonadati; phylum Pseudomonadota; class Gammaproteobacteria; order Chromatiales; family Ectothiorhodospiraceae; genus Sediminicurvatus; species Sediminicurvatus halobius. The sequence goes on from NZ_CP086615.1 coordinate 793,621, forward strand.
CGCCTGGCAGCGGCCCATGGGCGAGATCGGCGGCGATGTCCTGCTCGCCGGGGTCACGCCACGCGGCACCCACGTCTGCCTGGTGGGGGACTTTACCGGCCACGGCGTGCCGGCCGCCCTCGGCATCCTGCCGGTGGCGGCCGACTTCCGCCGCCGTCTGAGCCGTGGCGACAGCCCCGCGGCGATCCTTGGCGCCCTCGACGACCAGCTCTCCGAGGTGCTGCCGCCGCAGATGTTCCTGGCGGCGGCGCTGATCGAGGTCAGCGCCGGGCGTGACCGGGTGCGGGTCTGGAATGCGGGGCTGCCGCCGGTGCTGCTGTGCGCACCCGACGGCCGTGTGAAATACCGCTTCGAGGCGAGCCGGCCACCCCTCGGTATCGCCCTCGGGCGCGGCCCGTTGCCGGAGCAGACGCGGGCGCTGGCGCCGGGCGAGCGTCTGGTGGCCTTCTCCGACGGCCTTATCGGCGAGACCGAGGGCGGTCTGGAGGCGGCAGAGGCGCTGGCCGGACAGGGATTCCGGGCGGCGCGGGCACACCTCGAGGCGGCGACGTCACCGCCCGCGGACGACACCCTGCTGGTGGAGATCCGCGTCGACGAGCTGGCCGAGCTGCCGCGGGAGGAGGCGGGGGCCCTGGCCGGCGCCGGCGGCGAGCCGGCGGGCGGGCGCTGGCGCCTGGCGCTGACGGTGGACGCGGAGTCACTCGCCGGCGGCAATCCCCTGCCGCCGCTGAACGACCTGCTGCAGCGCTTCCTCGGCGAGGGAGCGCTGGCCCAGGACACTGCCGTCGTGGCGGGGGAGCTGTTCCAGAACGCCGTCGACTACGGCCTGCTCGGCCTGGAGGCGGCCCATCGCGATGATCCCGAGGGCCTCGAGCGCTATCATAAGGAGCGGGCGGCACGGCTCCAGGCCGGCGAGGGTGTGGGCCGGGTAACGCTCACCCTGCACGGCGCCAGTGGCGGCGAGGCCCCCGGGGTGGTCGTGGAAGTCGCCCAGAGCGGGCCAGGCTTCGACTATGCCGAGGCCCTCGCCAAGGCCCAGGATACCGGGCAGACCCACGCCCACGGGCGCGGCCTGCGTCTCGCCTCGCAGTTGAGCGGGGACCTCGCCTTCAGCGCCGGCGGCCGGCGCGTTCGGGCCCGCCTGGGCGGCAGTGCCGGCGGGGAGGGAGCAAAATCGGTTGAGTGACGACCATCGGGCGCTGGTCCCAGTGCTGCAACCGCCCGGCGACGCGCTCTGGGTCGTCGCCCTGGGCGCCTCCGCCGGCGGGCTGGAGGCGCTCAAGGCGCTGCTGGCGGCAGTGGAGCCCGCGCACGATCTTGCCTTCGTCGTGGTCCAGCACCTCTCGCCGGATCACGAGACGCTGCTCGGGCAGCTGCTCGCACGCGAGACCCGCCTGCGCGTGCAGACCGCCGAGGACGGCGGGGCGCCTGCCGGCGGCCACGTCTACATTACCCCCGCCAACCGCCATATCACCCTGGAGGCCGGGCGGCTGCGCCTCGCGGAGGCGCCCCGGGCCCCGACCCCGAAACCCTCCATCGACCGCTTCCTGGACAGCCTCGCCCGCGAGTGCCACGAGCATGCGGTGGCGGTGATCCTCTCCGGTACCGGTTCCGACGGCTCCGCCGGTGTGCGCGCCATCAAGGCCGCCGGCGGGGCGGTATTCGTGCAGGATCCGGAGTCGGCCAAGTACGATGGCATGCCGCGCTCGGCGCTCGGCACCGGCTGCGCCGACCGGGTCGGCGCGCCGGCGCGGATTGCGCGTTTCATCCAGCGGCTCCAGGCGATGCCGCCGGGCAGCGAGCTGGATCCGGACGCGGAAGACGGCCCCCTCGGTCAGGTTCTGCGGGTCGTCCAGAGCCGCACCGGCATGGACCTCTCGGCGTACAAGCCGAGCACCCTGCGCCGGCGCCTGCACCGGCGGCTCGCCGCCACCGAGAGCCGCGACCTGAAGGACTACCTGACGCGACTGCAGCGCTCCGAGGCCGAGGCCCGGGCGCTGGGCCGCGAGGTGCTGATCAGCGTGACCCGCTTCTTCCGCGATGCCCAGGCCTTCGAGGCCCTGCGCACGGCGCTGGCTGCTTCGCTGCGCGAGCGCGGCGACGGCCAGCCGCTGCGCATCTGGGTGCCGGGCTGCGCCACCGGCGAGGAGGCCTATTCCATCGCCTTCCTGGCCGTGGAGCTCATGGGCGGTACCGCCCAGGCACAGCGCCTGCGCATCTTCGCCACCGATCTCGACGGCGAGGCGGTGACCCGCGCCCGCGGCGGGCTGTATCCGGACTCGGCGCTGGCAGAGCTCTCCGAGGAGCTGGTGGCGCGCTGCTTCGAGTGGCGCGGCGGCGCGCGGCGCGTGCGCCGGGACATCCGCGACCTCATCACCTTCGCCCGCCACGACCTGCTGGCGGACCCGCCCTTTCACCGCATCGACCTCATCTCCTGCCGCAACCTACTGATCTACTTCAGCGAGGAGGCCAAGCGTCGGGCCTGCCGCCGCTTTCACTACGCCCTGCGGGAGGGGGGGCTGCTCTTCCTCGGCCGCGCGGAGACGCCGCCGGTGCCGGACCTGTTCGAGTCCGTTGACGATCGCGCCCGCCTCTATCGCTGTCGCGGCGGGGCGCTCGCCGGGCCGCTGGAAGCGGGTAGTACCCTTGGCCCCGGCGGCGAGACGGCGCCGGCAGCGGCAGCGGGCGTCCACCGCCAGGCGCCGCGGGCCGCACCCCTGGAGCAGTCCGTCCTGCGGGCCGCCGCCCACACCTATGCACCGCCGGGGCTGCTGGTGGACGACGGCCTGCGCATCCTGCACTTCCTCGGCGACAGCTCGCCTTTTGTGAGTCTGCCCGAGGGGCAGCCGTCGTTCGGCGCCCGCGAGCTGCTGCGCCCGGCGCTGCGCACGGAGTTCGTGATGGTGGCGACCCGCGCGCGGCGGACCGGCGAGCGCGAGGTGAGCCGCGTTATTGCCGAGGCGGGGGCCGGCGGCGAGAACGTGCGGCTGGTCGCAACGCCCTGCGGCGAGGCTGGCGGCGGGCACGTGCTGGTGTTCTTCGAGTCCGCGGATACGCCGGCGGTGGCGGCGGACCCACCGGACGCCGAGGGTGGCGGCAGCACCATCAGCACCCTCGAGTACGAGCTTGCCGACACCCGGGGCGCGCTGGAGACGGTCAAGGGCGAGTACGAGGTCACTACCGAGGAGCTCCAGTCCACCAATGAGGAGCTGCAGTCGGCGAACGAGGAGCTCCAGTCCGCCAACGAAGAGCTGCAGACCTCCAACGAGGAGCTGCAGGCCACCAACGAAGAGCTCACCACCGTCAACGAGGAGCTCAATCAGAAGAGCGCCGAGCTCGAATCCGCGTGGCAGGCCCTGGACAACGTCCGCAACAGCCTCGCCGATGCGCTCGTGGTGGTGGACCGCGGGCTGCGGGTGATGCTCTGGAACCCGGCTGCCGAGGAGGTTTTCCACTGGTCTGACGACCCCACCGGCAGTGACCTGACCGGCATCCCGCGGGCGGTTAACCTGCCGCATTTCCGGCGCGATCTGCAGCGCGTGCTGGCGAGCGGTGAGCCGGTGGAGCGCGAGGTGCGCGGACGCCAGCGTCGTAACCGCGAGGCGCGTATCTGGCGCCTGCGCCTGCTGCCGTACCTGGATGCGCGCCAGTCCATCGCGGGCGTGATCGTGACGCTGGTCGAGGTCACGGCGCTGCGCGCCGCGGAGGCGAGTCGCCAGGAGAGCGAGCAGCGCCTCGCCAGCATCCTGCGCCAGGCCTCGGTGGCGGTGGTGCTGCGCGACCGCTGGCGGCGCTACGTCTACGTCAACGAGGCCTTCAGCCAGGCCTTTGGCGCCGAGGCGCCGCCACCGGAGAGCGAGCAGCCGCCGCCCGGCCTTGATGGCGAGACTGCCGCCGCGCTGGACGCGCTGGATGCCGAGGTCCGTGCCGGGCGCACGGTGGCAGAGCGCGAGCTCGCCACGCCGGCGGGCGAGCGGCACTTTCTCTTCGAGGCCTTCCCGGTGAGTGCGGGCGAGGGTGGCGCGGAATGGGTCTGCGCCCTGGGCGTGGAGATCACCCAGCGCCGGCGCAACGAGGCGCGCATCCGGCTGCAGGCGGCAGCGCTGGAGGCGGCGAGCTTCGGCATCAGCGTGGTCGACTGCCGCCAGCCGGACCAGCCGCTGAGCTACGTCAACCACAGCTTCGAGCGCATGACCGGCTACCCGCGCAGCGAGATTCTCGGCCGCAACTGCCGCTTCCTGCAGGGCGCCGAGACCGATCCGGACCATCGGGCCCGGCTGCGCGAGGCCATTGCCGCCGGCCAGTCCTGCGAGGTGCGCATCCTCAACTACCGTCGTGACGGCGCGCCGTTCTGGAACGAGGTGAGCCTGTCGCCGGTAAGGGACGACAGCGGCCGGGTGACCCATTACGTGGGCATCCAGAACGACATCACCGCCGAGATCCACGCCCGCGAGTCGCTCGCCCGCAGCCGCGAGCGCCAGCGCAAGGCGCTGGAGTTCGCCGGCGTGGGCAATTTCGAATGGCAGCCGGGGCCGGATCGGGTGACCGGCTCGCCAAGGTTCTGGGAGCTCTTCGGGCTCTCGGGCAGCGAGGCGCGACCGCTGCCGGCGCTGCTGGGGCGTCTCGGCAGCTCGCCGCGTCGGGTGCTGGAGCAGCGCCTGCACGAGGCACTGGATACCGGCGAGGAGATCGACGAGCGCCTGCAGGTGATCGCCAGCGGCGGGGGTCAGCGCTGGCTGCGGCTGCAGGCACGCATCGACCGGGACGACCGGGAGGGTCCGCGGGTGCTCGGGCTGGTGGCGGACGTCACCCTGGAGCGCGAGATCGAGACCGCCATGGCCGAGGCCCGCCGTACCGCGGAGGCGGCGAGTCGCGCGAAGAGCCAGTTCCTCTCCAGCATGAGCCACGAGCTGCGCACGCCCCTGAACGCGGTGCTCGGCTTCTCCGAGCTGCTGCTCGAGGAGGATCGGGAGGCGCCCCTCGCCGAGGCGCAGCGCGAGTCCGTGGAGCATATCCGCCAGGCCGGCGACCATCTGCTGCGACTGGTGAGCGAGATCCTGGATCTGGCGCGCATCGAGTCCGGGCGTCTTGCCCTGAGCCTGGTGCCGGTGAGCCTCGCCGAGGCGCTGACCGAGAGTGTGCAGATGATCCGCCCCGCCGCCGAGGAGGCTGCGCTGACGCTGGACATCGCCGAGGCGCCGGCCGGCCTGCGGGTGCAGGCGGACCCGACGCGGCTGCAGCAGGTACTGCTGAACCTCCTCTCCAATGCGGTCAAGTACAACCGGCGGGGCGGCCGGCTTGCGGTCACCCTGCGCGAAGAGCCGGGGCGCGTCGGCGTCGCCGTCACCGACACCGGCGAGGGCATTGCACCGGAGGACCAGTGGCGGGTGTTCGAGCCCTTCGACCGCCTCGGCCGGGACCGCGAGGCCATCGAGGGCACGGGTATTGGTCTGGTGGTCGCGCGGCGCCTGCTGGAGGGCATGGGTGGCGAGCTCTCCATGGAAAGCGTGCCCGGGGAGGGCAGCACCTTCACCGCCTGGCTTGTCTCGGTCACGGCGCTGCTGCCCGAGGACGCGGGCTCCGCGCCGATACTGGCCGAGGCACGCCTGCCTCCCTGCCGGCTGCTATGCATCGAGGATCAGCCCGCCAACCGCGCGCTGCTGCGGCAGTGGGCGCATAGCCGCCCGGCGGTCACGCTGGTGGAGGCGGCGGACGGCGCGGAAGGTCTGCGCGAGGCCCGCGAGCAGGGGCCGGATGCGATTCTCCTCGACCTGCATCTTCCCGGCGCGAGCGGCTGGGAAGTCCTGCGCCAGCTGCGCGCCGACGCCGCCACCCGGGATATCCCTGTGCTCGCGGTCACTGCGGACGTCCGCGAGGACCGCGAGGAAGCGACCCACAGGGCAGGCTTCGACGGTTTCCTGGGCAAGCCCTTCCAGTTCCGCGAGCTGGAGCGGCTGCTGGCCGACCTGCTGGGCTCGTGCGGCAAGGCGGCGGGCTGAACGTTGCCCCCGATATGTGTGAGCGCTCCGTGCTTGGGTGCTGATCTTTCAGTTCCACGCGGGGCAGGGTGACGGCAAGCTTCTACCGACGGCGACACCATTCGGGCATCCCCCCTCGTCGCGGCTGGGGGCAATCCGGCTAGATAGGTCGGTCTGGGGCGGACGCCCCCGGGACGCTCGGCGGCAGGGATGCCGCCGTGCAGCCTACAGGGACGTATTCACGGCGTGTCCCGGGGGCGTCTGCCCCAGACCGACCCGGCACGGCGGTGATGCGGTAAACAGGCCGCGGCTGCGCAAGGCCGCAACGCCCAGGGATCGCCAAGTGCGTTTTCCGGCCCCGGCAAACGCGGTAGCATGATGGCCTTTCCAGGGACGGCAGACCCACCAAGCGGAGGCGGAGCATGGCGCGCGGCGTAAACAAGGTCATCCTCATCGGCAATCTGGGCGCGGACCCGGAGGTGCGCTACTCGCCGGCGGGCAGTGCCGTGACCAACGCCCGGCTGGCCACCACGGACCAGTGGCGGGACCGGCAGACCGGCGAGCAGCAGGAGCGTACGGAATGGCACCGGCTGGTGTTCTTCGGGCGCGTCGCCGAAGTCGCTGGCGAGTACCTGAAGAAGGGCTCCAAGGTCTATATCGAGGGCCGGCTGCAGACCCGCAAGTGGCAGGGCCAGGACGGCCAGGACCGCTACACCACCGAGGTGGTGGTCAATGACATGCAGATGCTCGATGGCCGCGGCGAGATGGGCGGCGGGGCGCCCCGCAGCGGCGGCCAGGCGAGCCGCCAGCCGGCCGAGCCCGAGCCCCAGGCCGGCCCGGCGGACGACTTCGACGACGACATCCCGTTCTAAAGAAGCCCAAATTTCATCTGGCAGGTTACAAGTGGGTCGAATACACCATTTAACCTGAGAAATCCGGTGTTTATTGCGACCTTCTGCCCGTCCTCCGGTGTAAAGCTGGAGGACGGCGTGTACTCCACATCCCTTTAGCGCAGCTTGGCGTAAGACTTCCAATTTGAAGTTGTCAGGTTGCGGAACCCCGCCTATATTGCGCGTGAGCTTATGGGCCGGGGTGCTTGGGAGTATGAGGGTCGAGATCATCACACTGGAGAACGGCGAGCAGTTGCCTCTCTTGGTGGACGCGGATGGGCTCCCCGTGCCCAGCGCCAATGAATGGCTGCTCACGCGACGTGATCGGGCAGCTAATACTCTTACCCGTAACCTGTCGGAACTCATTCCCCTCTTCGGTTGGCTTGAGCGTCAGCAGTTCGACCTCTGGGAGCGGATTAGCAGCGGGAAAGGGTTCACCGAGGCAGAAATCCGAGGCAGCCTCTTGGAGTATTTGCGGCGCGCCCGCAACCGCCGCTCCGTCCACAGACTCTCGGTCGCACCGGATACGTACAATAAGCGGCTCGATACCATCGCCGACTTTTTGAAATCGATGTTTTATACTTGCCTCTCTCATCTTCCCACCGATGACAATAAGTACGATCGGATACAAGCTAACCTCGATATGATGCTGAGCTGGTTCTCAAGTGGTCGAATGTCGCCCGAGCCAGCAAAACGCACCGCCAAGGGGCTTGAGACAGATGAAAGGGACTACCTCCTGAGATGTCTCGATCCCTCAAAGAAGGGGTACGATAGCTACGGAAAAAGAATGTCGCGCAAGACGGAAGCATCTTCGGAGTCTTACGAAGTTTCCCAAGCCCTCCGCCATCGAAACTACGTGATGACCGTCCTGATGCTGTTCTGCGGGCTCCGGCGCGGTGAGCTTCTGTCTCTGCGAGTCGACGATGTAGTCACAGGATCAGCGATTCCACAGGTTAACGTGATCAGGCGACCGCCTGATCCGCATGACGCCCGCCAGCCCCGCCCCCAAGTAAAGCGCTTGTCCAGGGTGCTCCCGATAGCCCCTTATTGGGCACGCCCTATTGATGAGTATATTACTGAGTGGCGCGACGTATTGCTTGCGCGGTCGGGAAACGATACCGACTATCTAATGCTCGCACGCAGCGGGCGGCCAATATCACTATCGCAAGTCGACAAGATATACAGGCGCATCCGGGATGCTCACTCGGATAATTTACCAAGCCATCTTTCGCCCCATGCTCTGCGTCACACCTTTTCACAAAACGTGTTTACCGATCTGAAAGCGGCGGGCCTTACAGAAGAGCAGGTGCGTCGCCAAGTAGCCCTATTACGCGGAGACGCCAGCGAGGCATCGCAGGATGAATATCTTCGCAACGAGGTTGCTAAGCAAGCGTCCAGTCAGTTGCTCCGTTATCAGAACTCACTGAGTGAATCGTTCAAGGATGTTCCGTTTTGAGTATTAGCAACGGCCAGCGCGGCACAGGGCCCGGCACACTCCAGCACCTGATCGCACATCACGGTTGGATGGATATCCCCGATAGAGTCGTCACTCGAGAGGGTCACGCCCTCAATACGGCCGGCGACCAGTGGAGAGTTTATCTTCCAACAGGGGCAAAGACACTACACTTTGAGCGGGCTCAAAATGACCTACTGAAGTGGGCACTCATGCGATTTGTGTTGCAGTATACCCAGTCTGTGTCATCGATGGAGGGATTTAATAGCTATCGTGATGTCGGCCTGAATGTGCTTTCGCGACAGCAAGAGTTCGGAATCACGCCGAATATTGAACCGCCGGAGCTCAGGGAACGGCTAAGGGACCTGATGCAAACTATCGTTGTGGAGGCTCGAGAGAATCGGCGGCTGTGGGCGATGTATCGGCCTGTGCGTTGGTACATCTGGTGTGCGGACAATATTCCGGAAGTGGGCTTTTGTCCGACGTATGCGAATGAGCTTGACGGCATTCCAATACCCGGAAATCCAAAAGGTGAAGCGGTGCGGGCTAACGACCCAGAGGCAGGGCCGCTTGATCGTGTCTATGAGCTTCCCCTGCTACGCCGCGTGCTGGACGACGACAATAGCCAGCAGTGGGAACATCTGCAGCAAAAGGCGGCGCTGGCACTTTCGCTAGCCTTCGGTCGGAATCCAGCCAATCTTGTTTGGCTGGATGAGGATGACCTCAGCGTAGAGCTGCAGGAGGTGCCCGGATTAGATCCGTTCTATACGCTGCGTATACCGCGCATCAAGAAACGGCAACGAAATCCGCGCGGTGACTTCAAGGTCGAGCCATTGGATGAGCCTTTGGCAAAGCACGTGCAAGCGCTGGTGGAGGCTAATCAGCAGGCGCAGGCGGTTGTCCAAACGGACGAGGGGGTGGTCGAGGTGGAAAGGCCCCTGTTTCGCAGGCGTCGGCCGCAGCGTGCGGTCGTGCCCATTGGGAATGCCGATACGGCGCTGCGGATGGACAGTAGCGCCATGTCTGCGATGCTTCAGCGCTTTGTTGAGCGACACGAGCTCGTGTCCCCGTTGACTGGTGAACCGATGGTGATCACGGCTCGTCGGCTGCGTTATACCGTGGCGACCGCGTTAGTCGCGGAAGGCATAAGCCGGCGTGAACTCGCGGAGTTTTTAGATCACACGGACACTCAGCATGTCGAGATCTATTTCGATCTTAAGGGCGAGATGGTCAAATACCTTGATGCTGCTGCAGAGCCGCACCTCGCGAACCTGATTGGGTTCTTCAAGGGCCGTGTTGTTCAATCCGACGCAGACGCGGTGAATGGCGACCGCGCCGACAAGCACTTAAGCTATGTCAATGACGAAGACCCTCGGGACCAGATCGCGATTGGCGTCTGCGGTGAATCCGCACTGTGCAATCTGGATCCGCCATATAGCTGCTATCTATGTCCCAAATTCCAACCTTACGAGAGCGCTGACCACGGACATGTAAAGGAATGCCTGCTGGCGAGCCGGAAGACACGCCTTCAGCGGTATGAGAACTCCCGCCTCGGAGTCCAATTGGATGACGTAATCATGGCGGTATCTAGTGTGATTAGCGCATGTTCAGAAAAAACTGCTGGGGGGCGTCGCAATGGCTGACGGGCGGGGGCAGAGGAAGCCGAATGTTGTGCCCTTCCTCTCTAAGCTGGACCGCAGCTGCGCCGCGAACCTCGAATCACTGGTGGCGCGAGCGAAGCAGGTTTTAACCGCGATGCCAGGCGCGGAATGGGATGAGGCAGTTTGGCTTATTTCTGGGGGCAGGTTAACGCGGTTGTCGGGGAAAAACGTGAGAACTCCGACGCTTGCGTTCTGCTATGCGAAGAAACTCGGCGGAGAACCTCTTGAAGGCGAGTGGGGCGAGTTGGCGAAGGCTCTGACGGTCCTACGATTCCACCGTCACAATCAAAACATCGTCAACTTGAGAACATTTGTGCATGGGACTAGCTACGTTGCTCACGCGGCGGCCCAAGGTGATCCGAGAGTAGCGACAATCAATAGGGGAGTGTTGGACCGTGCCTGCGATCTGATACGCGAGCACTACACGGCGGGCAGCGCCTACAACCTCCATAAGGGCGTCAACGAGTTGGCGGCCCATTTGGATCAGAACAAGCTCGTGAAGGTGCTGCTCGATTATCGCTACGCGAGGCTGCGACGGCCAGATAATACGGGAGGGGTGGGCTTTAAGCGGCTCGATAGTAACGAGGCCAAGGAGGAGACAAGGTCCGAAAAGATGGCTGATGGCTCAGTCTATGAGCTGATTGGCGAGCTATATCGGACGGTTCCTCTGGAACATCCGGGCCGGGTATATGTGTTGATGCTTACGCTGCTCGCCTGTTTGGGGAGGCGGTTCAGCGAAATTGCCCTTATGCCGCTTCAATCGCTGAAACGGGATGAGGAGGGGCGGGGGTACGTGGAGGTGTTCGGGCGGAAGCAGAGCGTGGGCGAAGTGTTTACGCCCAGCCGACAGGTGTTCTGCATGTCAGAAGCGGTCGACGTGGTAGCCGAGGCACTGATAGAGGCGCAGGTGGTGTGTGCGCCGCCGAGGGAAGTGGCTGCCCAGATGCGCTTGCAGCAAGGGCCAGATTTGCGGTTCTTGGAGGACGAGCCAAAAGAGCGCCGCTACCGTAACGCCGACCTCGCGGCGCTTGGCCTCCCAGGACAGTTGCTGAGCACTAACGGCTGGATCAGGCGCAGCAACCTCGCCACGCCGCAAGGGGAGCGCAACAAGAGGGGCCAGAAATGGGTTACAGACAGGCACGGGGTCGAGGCGTATTGCCGGAAGGCGTTCACCGAGCGGATGCTTGAGCCTGTCCACATCGACCAATTTCAGAAACGATATTTTCTGGACGACCTACTATTTTGCCAGTTTCTTTACCTTGGAGGGAGGCATGGGGAGCGCGCCTTTTGGCTGGCGACGCCTATTTCGCATGAGATGATGCGGAAGTGGGTAGAGCGCAGCCTTCCGGAGATGGCGGAGCAGTATGCGCCAAACGTGTCAGCAAACAACAATATTCGCTCCCACCAATTCCGACATACCATTAATACGTTACTGGATGAAGGCGGCCTCCCGGAGCTTTTGCAGACACGGTGGTTTCTCCGCAAGACCCCTCGGGATACAAAAGCATACCAGAATACCAGCCGCGAGAAGAACGTCCTTGAGGTGCGTGCGGCAATTCAGGCCGGTAGGGCGAGCGGGACGATTGTCGAGGAGCTTGAATATATACCTGTCGATAAGCGGGACGCGTACCTAAAAGCCCGCGTGAAGGCAGTGCATGACGTGGGTACGGGCATCTGCGTGCATAATTTCTCGCAGTCTCCGTGCCCACGGCACCTTGAGTGCCTCGCTAATTGTCGTGACTATCTTCACGTAAGAGGCGACGCGGGACGCATTGAAGAGATCAAGCACAAGTGGGCGATGACCAAGATTGCAAAGGAGACGGCCGAGAAGAATGCCGCCGGAAAGCTTCCCAAGAAGAGTGTTGATTGGATAGCGCACAACGAAAAGAAGCTGCAGACGCTTGAACGACAACTTGCGGAGAATGGCGTGGAGCGCTTCGATCCTCACGCCTACCTCGAGGAGGTCACCGATGGCCAAGCAGAGTAAGTATGCGCGCATAAGTGACACGGATAAAAAACGCATAATTAGGGATCTTGAGCGCTGGGGGAGGGGCGAGATCGCGCAAAAACTCACATGGGATGCATTGACGAAGCGCTATGGGTTCACGCGTCAGTCGCTTTCAGATCATACAGATATCAAGCATGCCAAAAGGTGTGCAGAGGCGGCCCTGCGTAGCCTGCCTGTGGCGCGACAGACAACGGCAGATGAGGTGGCGCAGCTGCGGAGCGAAATCGAGGCCCTGAAACAGCGTGTGGCGGAACATGAGCGAAGGGAGAGGCTTTGGAAGGCACGCTGGCAACGTATAGCGTTCCATGTCCGGCAAAAAGGGATGCAAATGAGTCTGGTGGATCGCCCGGCAGAGGGAGATGTGCCGAGCGAGCGTGAATCTGCCAGAATTCTCAAGATGTTCGACAGGCCGATTCCACCGGTACGGGCGAGGGAGGAGCCGAAGAAATGAAAAGCACGCGGAAGCGGGACATCTATGCGGATGCGCTTGAGCGTTACCGCGAGGAGGTGCCAATGGAGAGATGGCCGGTGTATGCGGGCGCGATAAGCAGGTCTGGTTTAGCGCGAGAGATACAGGCGCGCGGCTTTCCAAGCTTTGAGCGCAAGCGGCTTCAAAGTGCGAAATGCAAGCCACTGGTCGAAGCTATGGATGCAGCGGTTAAGGACGCGACGGCAGCCGCGACGACAGTAGCTGCTGCGGGTGTACGCGCAACGTCAGGCGCTAGCGATAATGCTGAGATCCGCCGGCTCACTCGTAAGGTCGAGCGACTGGAAACGGATCTCAAAAATGCTGAGCGTCGGGCAGCGCGATATCGGGATCGGTGTGCGGTGTTGGAGTCTGAAAAAGAGGAAATGAGACGACAGCGCGATGTGTTTGAGGAGCATTGCCAGAGCAGTCTGAGAACGCTACATGTCTGAGAACGGGAACTTGGCGCGACTGCTTTCCGGCAATGCCTTCCCGGGTGTTGGGAGGGCAACGGTAAGTCGCCTTATTGATACGCATGGAGACGAGTTATACGAGATTCTGGAGCGACAAGACGTCGGCGCCCTTCTGCGCACCGTGGGTGCGCGCAAGGCGGATGTCATTGTCCAGGGTTGGTCCATCGTCCGGGCTCGGAGGGAGGTTGCACGGTGGCTGGATAAGCAGGGGATTGATCCCGGCCTAGGAGGAAGCGTCTATAAAGCTTGGCCAACGGAGACAATCGAGAGGCTCGAGGAGAATCCGTATCGACTGTTGGCGCTGATGGGATGGAAAGCGGTCGACAGGCTCGCCAAGGGTTTGGGCATCGCTTGGGATCACCCTGTGAGGCTTGTGGGCGCCGCGGAAGCGGCGTGTTACGCCTGGATCGACGACAGGGGGTCTACATGGGTGCCGCGCATTGCTCTGGAGCAGGACGCCGCGGCACTGCTTAGCGGAGCGCGTGATGCGCGTGCGGGATCGCAGACGCTTGCTCGTCAGGCGATTGAGTATGCCGTTGAAACGCGCGCGCTTATCTCTGTGCGCGATGGCTACCAGGTGCCGGGGGCGTATTTCGCAGAGCGCCTAGTCGAGAGGTGGCTGCGTGAGAGGGTCGATAATGCACCGAGCAATGATGCGCTCAGAGAGGCTCTCAGGGCGGCAGAGAGGCGAAAAGAGGTCGAGCTGACCCCCGAGCAAAAGGAGGCCGCCATGAACGCTCTCAGGAGTCGCGTCAGCGTGTTTTACGGCGGGGCAGGGGTCGGCAAGACCACGGTTGTGAGCAGTATTTGTGAAATGGCTGAAGCGCGCGGCAAGTTGCCTGTCCTCCTGGCGCTCGCCGCAAAGGCCGTACGAAAGCTGGCACTGAGTACTGGGCGTGAGTCGATGACACTTGCGCGTGCGCTCTACCAAAGAAGCTCAGAAGACTTCAGAAACACCGTTGTAGTGATCGACGAGTTCTCCATGGTCGACCTGCTCGGGTTTCGTCAATTGATCAAAAAACTGCCGGAAGATGCACACCTGGTGCTTTGCGGCGACGCGGCGCAATTGCCAAGCATCGGCCCGGGCAGGCTTCTCTACAGCTTCATTCATGCCGGGAGCCTGCCGACGCAGGAACTCACCGTCACGCACCGCCAGGCTGCCGAGACCGGGATTCCGGAGAAGCTTCAATCTATCCGCGACGGCGTGTGGCCGAATGTCCCCGCATTCGATTGGGGTGCGCCCGAGGCGGATGGCGTATATATGCTTCATTGTGAGAGGAAGGACGATCGTACGATCAGATCTATCATTGCGAGGCTGCTTGACGTCTACGAGGGCGAGGCACAGGTGATCTCGCCGTTAGCCCGTTACGCGCTTGGCGCCAAGGCACTCAACGCGCACATCCATCATCATCTCACCGGGGGCTCTGAATATACCCGAGGGGCGCCCGTGGTTTTTACGGCGAACCAGACGCTTGACTCCGGCCAGGAGGTGGTAAATGGTTTGCAGGGCACGATCCGCCGCATGCTTGTAGCGGAGCCTCGCTTAGGAAGTACACCCTATCTCGAAGTCGCAACCGATGAGGACGTACTCACTGTCTCCCTCGCCGAAGCCGAAACTTGTTTGGAATTGGCCTACGCCTTAACTGTCCACCGTGCCCAAGGCAGTGACTGGGAAACGGTTATTGCTGTGCTACCGCCTTCAAGATTACTCGAACGAGCGATGGTGTACACGGCCTTAAGTCGGTGCAAAAGGCGGTGTGTGGTCGTGGTGCCGAAAGCAGGTGCGTTGCGAGACGCAGTCGCTCGCGAGCCAAGTTACGAACAACGGACTGATGGGCTTTTCACGGCTGACACGTAGGCAGATCGAATACAGTAGAAACAAAAGCGAAGGGACTGACGCAGTTCTTGGATTTGTACCCCATACATGGCTCAGATCTGATTAGAAGTTGATGCGCATGAAAAAGACATTGATGGCGGGAGATACTCCGTCCGCACCACTCCCCATCCGAAGCCCGACACATTGAAGCTCTGGGTGCAATCGTGGCGCGCAGTCAACCCGCAATCAGAACCGAGCCCAATATTTCAATGCAAAGCTGGCCTCTCCCTAATTACTTTTGGTTCAGGAACAATTTGCTGGGCTACCGCATACAGTCAAAGTGAATGAAGTACCCACACAAACCGGCCGTTCAACGGAATATGTACGCGTTTTCGAAGACTGGCACGATCTCTATGCGCCCGTCTGTCAATGTAAGCGGGGCATTCCGGGTGTATCGGCCGATGACCAAGACGCCGGTATTCAGGCGCACGTCGTCTTCCACGTAAACAGGGTTGAGTACTATAGCGCCCGCGTCCGGCATGGTTGGATCCAGGTCAGGCCACCACGACACATATCTGGTGCCGCGATTGTACGTGATGTAGGTGCGAATTTCGTAATATTTGCCATCGCCGCCATTGACGCGGGGTGCAAATAGGAGTTGCGGATCCTTCGCGGGGGAGTATCGGATCCTTGCCTCCCCACTGTAGTGATTTCGCGCTGGCCTAACTCGATTTCGCGACGTACGGCGCTCTCGTTTTGTCCGTGCGCTTCCGCCTTGGCTTGGTTTGCACGCATCTCAGCGACCTCGTTCGCCACCACGCGCCTAGTGGCATCAGTGCATCGGCGGCCGCCAGCCGCAGTACTTCTGGGGAAGTCTGGCATCCGGTCCTGGCAGTACCGATCGAACGCGCGAAGGCTGACTGTTCTCCCCCGCTCGTCGAGATAGTCTTACAGGTAACGTTCGGAGAGTATCGTTGCCGCGGCCTCTAAAGCGTCACGGAGCTCGTCGGCGTCCCGAGCATCGGTGCTGACCCCTTCGTTAATAATTGCCTGCACCCTGCTGGCATCGCCATCTTCGACCGCAGCATGGAGTTTGTCTGCGTCAGACCGGAAGTCACCCATGACACACCCAATAAGCGTGGCACTAAAAGCAAGAAGGTACGAGAAACGATAATTCATGGGCGAGCTGTCCCGGCTAAAGTGGCAGCGGTGCTGAGAACAGATGATACATGCGTGCACAAAAAGGCAGCATGGAACGTGATTGGCTCGCGTAGGCTATCGCCCTGTGCTCATAGCAGCTCTATGTTCAAACAAACGAGCCCGGTGTAGCGAAAACCGATGTGACAGGTGAACTCGTCACCTGGATCCAGTAGCGCCCACGTCTCGGAAGATAAGTCATTCTCATGAATAAATGCCGAGATGGGAAATTCCGCGACTTCGGCAAATCCGAAGAATGGTCCGCGGCGCTGGAGGCGGGCGCGGACTCGCTTCGGCGCGACAGACCCTCCGTAGTAATCCCGGACCGCTATGCGGGTGTCAAACGGGATTGGAACGTCTCTAAGACGGTTAAAGATATCTCTAGCTTTGTCGACCCCTTGATCATCACCCGCCTCTATTGAATAACGCGCGAACCAGAACTGGGCTTGAAAATTGTCGTCGCCAGGAGTGAAAGCCCTTCGGTAGAAGTACATTAGCTCTTGAGACGTGGATGTTCCAGTCTGACGGAGCAGTTCGGCATATGCGAAGTTCAGTTTATGGTCTGCGCGCCTTGCATCCAGCGCCTTCTTCAATGTTGCCCTGGCAAGCTCGGTGTCCCCACGATTCCAATAGATGTTAGAGAGGCGCGAGGCGATGAAGGAGTCATGACTATCTTGGCTAAACGCCTGTTCAAGGGCCCTTATAGCCCTCTCTGTGTCGGAGATAAGACTTGCCAGCGACGATTCCAGCCTGAGCAGAGAGTCTTCAGTCGGGAAACGTTTCTTGCTCTCACCCAATATCTTCTCCGTCTCCCTGATGGCGTCGTCAATTACCCGGTCAGGGCTATCTTCGTCATTTAGAACATCCTTTAGGTGCGCGAGCGCGAGTTCGCCTAACACCGTGTCGATGTATGGCGTGTGGCCTTCGGTTAATATCAGCTCTTGCAAGAGCGCACGAGCCTCGCGGCGGAACTGTTGTCTTTTCTCTTCGGTTTCTTCGCGATTGGCTCGGTCGCGCCAGACGACGGCTAAACTGTGGAGGATAGATGTGTCTTGGGGGGCTCCTTCTCGTGCCTCTTCAAGTAATATCAATGCCGTCTGGAGACTGCCATTAGATCTCAGGCGCTCAAAGTTGGCGATTTGCTGAAGGAGGTAGGGCTCTCGGCCAATAGATGTTAGTGCGATGTCGTAGATGCTTCGGACGTTTTGGTAATCCTTGAATATTTCCATTAGGTTCTTTGCGCGCACCATGCCTCGAAACGATTGGCGGTCAGACGCAAAAGAGATATTTAAGGCCTGTAAGATGCGGACATACTCGTGATAGCGGTCCTCTTCTGTCTGGAACGCTCGCTGGAAGACGATCTCCGCAATCTCGGGATGACGGGAAACGTACTGGGCATCGCGGCCTTCTCGTTGGGATGTGAGGACGACTTTCTGTAGCGGTCTGAAAAAGCGCTCGGCAAAGTCGGTGAACGTGATGCCGAATACGCGGGCAATCAAGCCGGCGCGCACGGGCACGCGGAGCCGATTCAGGCAGCAGATCGTTCTGTAGAGTTGTTTGGCTAAGTCCGGCGTCAGTGAAGAGTACTCATCTTCGATAATGTCTTCGAACGACTCGCCCATGGTTACCTCGTGCAGAGCCACCAATATCTGGCGGTCAAACGCGTTGTGAAAGCGATCGACTATCTCTCCATGCGGCAGGCCTTGTAAGGCGGGGCCCAGGCAATCATAAGTCTCGAGTAGCGTTACCAGTGCCTCTATCTCGTGTGGACCGAGGTAGGCAAGGTTATGCTTGGCGGATACTACAGATTCTAAGTCTTGGCACCGCGTATTCCATTCAGAATATCGCTCACAGGTTATTATGGTTATCGGTAGCCGTTTTTTCTTCGCTTGGCGAATGGTTTTAAGAAGTGGCGCGATGTTGTCGGATGCGTTGTCCCAGAAGAGAAAAATGCGTTCTCGGGTTAAAGTGTGCAACTCGAGCAGATGATCGAACGCTGGGGTTGCGGGGTCGTTAACGAACAGTGCTAAGCGGTCATATGTCGTGCCGGTCTCCCATGCCAGCCGGCGAAGTAGAACTGTTTTTCCCGAGCCGGCTTCACCACGGATTACGTGGAGTTCAACCGGGTTAGAGCGTTCCGCATCCGCAATGGTAATAACGCCCGACAGTAATTTCCGGGTGAGCGTCCGGTTGGCGTCTAGGCCTTGGGAAACAGGATACCAACCCTGATTTGCACCGCTGTAGAAAGAACGGGGCGATCCATCGGTGGTGGCGAGTGAGGTGCAAATGTGATCAACGTCGCTCGTGAGGAACGACATCATGTCGCCGCGTACGGGGACCGCTGTGACGAAGCGTCGTTGAATTGGGTGCGATGTTGCGGGACGTGCGAGAGTAAGTGTCCGTTCACTGCCGGTGATACTCTGGTCGAGACAAGTGAGGAAATCTTCAAAAGTGAGGTCGAGTGCGGTAATTCGTTTGGTGGCCCAGAAATCACGCTCAGTCGGCGTAACTCTGGGCTTTAAAAGATAATAGCGAGGCCGCCCCTCTGGAATATTTTTGTCGATTCTTTGAATGATATGTCGGATGTCCGGATCTTGGAGGCTGTGACCGACAAAGACGAAAGTATTTTCGAAGCCGATTTCGTATAGAAATTTGAATAAACGGTCACGGTTTGTGTCGTAGTCGTTGTACTGGTCAACACTTAAGATGAAGGGTAGGTTTTTGTCGCGCTTGCGAGATATGCATCCGTGCAGCTTGACGAGCGGCACCTGGTGATTGTCACGGTTAACCTTATCGAGGGGATCGTCATTAGAGATTATTGGATGGCACTGCTGAAGCGCATGGGATGCCGAACGATAAGTGTCCTCTATCAGTTGATCATAGTTTGTTGTAAATAGAGCTCGCCAAGGGAATTGGGGTAAAAGGTGATGAAACGTGGCGGGTTGGATTCCGGCGAGGCGATCCGCGATGAAGTCTTGGACTTCGTATAGGCCGGCCGTACTTGTGGCTAGATCGGCGATGTAAGGCAGCGGTTCTTCGTAGTATTCTGGGCTCAAAAATTGGTCGCACAGAGCGCGTTTTAGTTCATTCCCGGACGAAAAATGAGTGCTAGAGGGAGAGGATGCCCCGTGAAGAGCGCCGGCGCCTAAAAAAAGGGCGACGGTCCCGCGCTTAAGTTCCGCTAGAAGGTGGGGCTCGAGAGTCACTGCATCACCATAGAGTCGAGGGGAGATCGGGCCGCACGCAGGCGACCTGTATAAATCTATCGATGTAGTTGGTTCCCGTAGCGTTAGGATGCATCCTTAGGTAGCTTGAGGGAAGCGTGGTGACGGTGGCTACCAAGATGATGTGCAGCAAAGAAGGGTTAGCGGAACGGTGGGGTAGTGGTGACTCCAGGGGAACTACTCGTGGACATGCGTAGTACGCGGAATGGTGACTAGCGCGGCCGGATAGAGAGTGAGTATGTGGTGTCACGGTGGCTCGCTAACCTGTCAAACGGCATGTTGGCGGCTTCGGAGGATGGGTGAAATGTTCGGGAAAACGGGAAGATGCACTAACCCACCCAGGTGGACGTGGGGGGTTTGGTCCCCACTCCCGTTCTAGTGTCCTGTAACACAGGAACCTGTGTTACAGGACACTAGGTAATATCTGCCTGGTGGGCCGCATGTGTGCCCCAGGCCATGAGCCTGACCTGCCGCCCGTACCCGCGGGGGAGAGTCCGGTCACCGTCGACCTCACGGCGGTGGTCGTCACCGTGGATGCGGAGCACCCCAGCGTGCTGGTGCGCCGGCTCGCCGCGGTCGCCAGCGACTCCCTCCCGTGGGGGCCGCTGCGCCCCGAGCACCGGACCCTTCAGGCCGGTCTGCGGGCTTGGGTGGAGCAGCAGACGCGCCTCTCGCTCGGCTACATCGAGCAGCTCTATACCTTTGGCGACCGCAATCGTGCCCAACTCACCAATGCCGAGGCCGATGCGGACCGCCGGGCGATCTCGGTGGCCTACCTGGCGCTGGTGCGGGCCTCGGAGTCGGAGCCCGTACCGGAGGCGACCTGGCAGCCCTGGTATGCCTATCTGCCTTGGGAGGACTGGCGCGCCGGTGTGCCCGAGGCCCGCGCGCAGCTGCTGGCCTCCCTCGAGCAGTGGCGGGACGCGGCGGATACGCCGAGAGAGCGGCGCCAGCGCGGCGAGCGACTGTCGCTGGCCTTCGGGGCTGACGGCATGGCCTGGGACGAGGAGCGGGCACTGGAGCGCTATGAGCTGCTGTACTCGGCGCGCCTGGTGCCGGAGGCCTGGTACGACGCCGGGCAGTCCCCGCCGGCCTGGCTTGGGGCGCTGCCCGGGCGGCCCATGGCCGCCGATCACCGACGCATCCTGGCTACGGCGATCGGTCGCCTGCGCGGCAAGATCAAGTACCGCCCGGTGCTCTTCGAGCTGCTGCCGCCAACGTTCACCCTGCTGCAGCTGCAGCGGACGGCCGAGGCCATTTCCGGCGCCCGCCTGCACAAGCAGAACTTCCGCCGCCGGGTGAGCCAGGAGCGCCTGGTGGAGGAGACCGGCGGCGTCGCCACGGACACCGGCGGCCGGCCGGCACGGCTGATGCGCTTCCGGCGCGAGGTCACCCTGGAGCGCCCGGCGCCGGGGGTACGCGTCACCGCGACGCGTCGCGCCAGCCGGGTGTGATCTTGACTTCCTTATACTCAAAGCTAGCATAAGAGCGGTCCGGCGTGCTCTGGGCACGTCACGGCGACCGCATTTAATGCTCGCTATGAGCATAAGGAGACGCCATGCCATCCGGTCTCGATGCCACGCCGCGTGCTCCGGCCTACACCCCCGAGGTGGCCGCCCGCACCGCACACCTCTACGAACGGGTGAAGGGGGTTATCCCGGAGCCCGAGTGGCCCGTGCATGCCGCCGAGATCGATGCGATCCAGCGCCTCAAGCGCGAGCGCAACGCGGTGGTGCTGGCGCACAACTACCAGACGCCGGAGATCTTTCACGGCGTCGCCGACATCGTCGGCGACTCGCTCGCCCTCGCGCGCCAGGCTGCGGCGACGGAGGCGGATGTCATCGTACAGGCCGGCGTCCACTTCATGGCGGAGACCTCGAAGCTGCTGAGCCCGGAGAAGCGGGTGCTCATTCCCGATCCCCGGGCGGGCTGCTCGCTGGCCTCGTCAATCGGCGCCGAGGACGTCCGGCGCCTGCGCGAACGCTACCCGGACGCCCCGGTGGTGAGCTACGTGAACACCTCGGCGGCGGTGAAGGCGGAATCGGACATCTGCTGCACCTCGGGCAACGCGGTGCAGGTGGTGGAGTCCCTGGGCGCCCGGCGGGTGATCTTCCTGCCCGACCAGTACCTCGCGCACTATGTCGCCCTGCAGACCGACGTGGAGATCATCTCCTGGCAGGGGCAGTGCGAGGTGCACGAGCGCTTCACGGGGGCCGAGCTGGAGGCCTACCGCCGGCAGTTCGACGAGCTCGCCGTCATCGCCCATCCCGAGTGCCCGCCGGACGTGCTGGCGGCCGCGGACTACGTGGGCTCCACCGCGCAGATGATCCGCTTCGTGGAGGAGCGGCGCCCGCGTCGGGTGCTGCTGGTGACGGAATGCTCGATGAGCGACAACGTTGCCGCGGGAGTGCCGGAGGTGGAGTTCGTGCGCCCCTGCAACCTCTGCCCCCACATGAAGCGCATCACCCTGCCCGGGATCCGTCGCGCGCTGGAGACCCTGGCCCCGGCGGTGGAGATCCCGCCGGCGCTGGCCGCCCGCGCCCGCCGGGCTGTCGAGCGGATGCTGGCCGTCGTGTAGCTACGGGGTTGGCTGGGACCTTCTGCCTGTGCCCCGCCCCGCGCCGGCCACGGCCACAATATCGCTTGCTACCCCGCGGGTGCCCGGGACCGGTGTGCCCCGGTCGGCGCCGTCAGTCGGTGGCCGCTGCCGGCGCCGGCAGCCGTCCGCGCAGGCCGCGATAGACCGGATGATGCGCCAGGGCGAGCATGGCGTGGTCGCCCGAGGTGTCGCCGTAGGCGTGGATCGGGTGGTAGGCGGCGGGGTCCAGCAGCGCCTGCACGCGCTTTACCTTTTCCCCGCCACGGCAGTTCTCGCCGTCCAGGTAGCCGGTGAGGCGGCCGTCGCGCCGCTCGAGTCGTGTTCCCAGCACCTCCAGGCCCAGTGGCTCGGCCCACGGTCGGATCCAGTCCTCCGCGGAGGCGGAGACCACCACCACGCGATCGCCGCGCTGCAGGTGCCAGAGCAGCCGCGCCTCGGCGGCCGGGCGCAGCAGAAGAGGCAGGTGGGCGCGCGCGTAGTGGCCGGCGAGGCGCCGGAACGTCGCGCACGCCATGCCGCCGAAGAAGTGCCGCAGCAGCCGGACCTTGGCGACGTCCCGCTCGACCGCGCCGATGGCAGCGCCGAGGAGGTCCGGCGCGAGGACCAGACCCGCTCGCAGGCAGGCGGCGACACCGAAGCTGCGGTAAAGCAGGTCGCTAAGGGTGTCCCGCCGGGTCAGCGTGCCGTCCAGATCAAACAGCGCCAGGGCGCGGCGTTCGGTCATTGTCACAGCCTCGTCACCATTCTCGCTGCATCGACTGCGGGACACTCGCGGGGTTCCCGCGCCCCTGCGGGCCAGCTGCGCGGCCGTGTCCACAGCACGCTGCGAATATGCTGGCCTCCGTCAGCCAGCGCGCGGGTAGGCAGCAGCGGCCCATTACCGCGTTATGGACGACGGCGCGGGTGATGTTGGCGAGCTGCATGGTGATGCCGAGGTCGCTCGCCTGGTCGAGCGCATCGTCCCCGCGCGCGTTCATCTCCATCGCTATCATCACCCCCACCACGCCGGTCACATGGTAGGCGTAGTCCAGCGTGTCCGCGAGCTCGGCGTAGCGGCGCGCCTGCGACGTCCATGCGGAAACCGGCGAGCAGCTCGACAAGGCAGCGCTCTGGGATGTCTTGGCCGCGGACGACGCGCTGCCTAGCCTGCGGCACGTGTGCCTCGGCCCGGCCGCCGCGCAGCGCCTGCCGGATCCCGGCCTCGAGACGGTCGAGCCTCTGCTGTGCCGAGCTATCCCCGCGGCTGCCGTGCCGCCGACGCCGAGTGCCTGAACGTCCCCCATGTCATCGCAATGGCGGTAGCAGGCATACAGCGGCGAGGCGCTGTGGACATTCACCTCGTTAGCGCCGGATTTCGGAGAGCGGTCATCCAGGTCTCCGAAGCGGTATTCATTCTGGCGGCTCGGTGTCCATCAGCCCGTAGCGGCGCATTTTGACGTACAGGCTCTGGCGGCTGAGGCCAAGCAGCGCAGCGGCGGCAGCCCGGTTGTCCCCTGTGAGCCGCAGCGCCGCCTGGATGCACAGGCGCTCGATTAGGCCGGTGGATTCCCGTACCAGCTCCTTCAGCGGCACCTGCCCCACCAGCTCGGTCATCTGTTCCGCCGAGCGCGGGTGGCCGGCCTCGGGCGGCAGCTCGGATTTGTTGCTGCCAACGCGCTTGTCCACGTGCCGGACGAACACGCCATAGAGCCTTCGGCCCCCATCGGGCGCGGTGCAGGCCGAGACCTCCACCTTGACGCTGCCGCCGTGGGCACTGCGCAGCGTGGTGGGGTAGCGGCGGAGGGAGCCGTGCCGGCGCAGGCTGGCCAGGATGATCTCGAGGTCCACGCTCTGCCGGCCGAGCCAGCAGTCTAGGCTCTGCTGTCGGGCCTGATCCAGGTGGGTTAGCCCGACGAGATCGAGAAAGCTGTGGTTGGCGTGCAGGATAATGCCGTCGGGGTCGGTGATCAGCACCGCGTCGGGTGCGTTCTCCACCAGCTGCACGAGTTGCTGACGGGTGTCCGTCTCGCCGCCACCGGCTGAATTTCCCGCCGGAGTCAGGTGCACCAGCAGCACCGCGCCCCGCTGCTGGCGCAGCAGCGAGGCAGAGACCCGGAATGCCGCGCCGTCGGCCTCGCGGCGAATGTCCACCGCCTCGCGACGGCCCGTCGCGGTGACCGTCTCGATAAGCCGCTCGAGTCGGCGCTGGCTGGAGGCGTCGAAGCCGCGCGGGAAAGCCTGGCCGGCGAGCCGTCCGCGACCGCCGCCGAGATGCTCCACCGCCGCCGGATTGGCGTCCTGGATGCGGCGGCTCTGGGCGTCGACGACCAGCACCGGCCCGGACTCCACCTCAAACAGCACCCGGTAGCGCGCCTCGGCCTCGCGCAGCTGCCAGTAGTCGCGTTCCAGCGACTGCTGAATGTCCACCAGTTGCTGCTGGAGCGACGCGGTGCCGCGGAGGTCACGCCCGACGGCGATCAGGCGTCCGGTGGGGTCGAGGGGCAGGACACAGTAGCTGATCGGCACGTCGGCGTTGTCATCCGCAACGGGGTGGTTGACCTGGCGCCAGCGCGGCTGCGGGTCACGCGCGCCCTCGAGCAGCGCCTCAATCTTGGGTCGGCTGTCGCCGGTCACCGTGTCGATCCACCGCCGGTCGATCCAGTCCTCGGTGAAGGCGGCGTTCCCGGCGCTGGCAACGTCACGGATCGTGCCATGGCCGTCGAGCACCAGCACGACATCGGCCGCGGTCGCCAGTAGCCGCGAGACCACGTCGGCGTCGAGGTGCCTGAGCCAGTGCTGGGGCGCTTGAAAGGTTCTCACAGTGACGGCGCGCCTCCGGGCTGCAGGGCGTGATACTCAGCCGGGTTGCAGGTTCCGCCGCGCAAGCGCGCCACGCCGGACCCGCGCGGGGGGTGTTGCGATCGCCCGCGACAGCGCCGTCTGCCCCGAGGACGGCCACCAGCTTGGGGCGGTCATCGGTAAGCCGACCTCGACCAGCAGGGCCCGCTCCCCGGCAACTGCGGTGCACAGCGCCGCCCGGCTGCGGCAGGGGCCTCCGCTCACGAGCCAGCAGTGCTGACGGAAGATCTCCGGCCATGACCTACACACCAAAGGGGTGTTGCTCTCCATCCCTGCCTCCTCCATTGGTTTCTCGCGCCCGATACGGCGCGGTGGCGCGCTTGTTGTTAATCCCGGAACTGCAGTATCTGGCGGCAATCGTCAATTAAACGAGGCGTCAACTCATGATCACACATGAGCGGGTGCAGGCATTGCCAGCCCAGCGATTGCAGAGGTGGCGGGATGAGTTGCCTCCCGGGCATCGGGCCCGCGGCCGCGGCAGGGAGAGCGGCGGCTGCAGTGCCCGTGCCGTCATCCACGAGTGCGGCCAGCGCGAGGTTATCTGCGGGCCGACCAGCATCGTCTGGCTGCACCGGCGCATTCAGGACGCGTTTTCCCTGGTGCCCGGCTCGTGCACCTGCGCCCACCTGCTAGGGTCTAGTTGCGCATGCCGTGGAAATTCGACTGGACAGAGTCATGCATCAATCGTACTTGGTAATGGTCGGCGGACCCTTGCCTGCACCGCTGCGCCGTTACTCCGTGGCGGGTGACGCCTCGGACGGCACCAGTGGCCGCTCGTCGGGATTGCGCTGCCACACCGAGCAGTTCAGGACACCGGCATAACTCACCCAGACCACGTAGGGGACGAGCAGCCAGCCGGCCAGGGGTTCGACCGCGAAAAAGGTTACGGTGGTCGCCAGCACTGCTAGCCACAGCAGCGCCAGTACGGCGAGCCCGCCGCCGAGCCGGCGCAGGCCGAAGAAAATGGGCGTCCAGATGGCGTTGAGGGCGATCTGGCAGGCCCACAGCGCCAGCGCCAGCGGTATCAGCGCCGAGCCCGAGTAGGCCACCCGCCAGGCGGCCACCGCCATGCCCAGATAGAGCAGCGTCCAGGCCACCGGGAACAGCCAGTCCGGCGGTGTCCAGGCGGGCTTGTCCAGGCGCCGGTACCAGGAGCCGGGCGGGAACAGCGACCCGGTGGAACCGGCGGCGGCGCAGGCGGCCACGAAGGTAAGCAGGGTGATCCAGGTCATGCCGTCTCCACGCTACTGATCGTTTCGGCAGTATCGTCAGGTCTCAGGGCCCCGCAGGGCGGTTCTGTGTGGGAGCGGCCTCCGACCGCGACAGCGCGCGGAGCGCGGTACGGTACGCCGCGGCGCGGCGTGGCGTTTCGCGGTCGGAGACCGCTCCCACTGGGCGCAACGGCCCACTGCGACCTGACAATGCTTTCGATAGGATCAGTAATACTGGCGTCGGCGGTGCGGCGGTGCAACGGGCCGGCAGGCAGGGTCCGGGCCCGCGGCGAGCCCGTGCATCGCCGCGGCGCCCGGGTTAAGGTTGCGCGCGATCTGCCGTTCACAATGTCAGCGCGCCAGCGGGGACGAGCTCTTGCCATCCAGTCAGCCACAACCGGGCCGCCCGGGATCCGGCGCGGCGCTGAATCTCCTGGTCACCGGAGGTGCCGGCTACGTCGGCTCCCATGTCACGCGCCAGCTGCTGGCGGCGGGGCACCGGGTCACGGTGCTGGACAACCTCTCCACCGGCCACGCCTGGGCGGTGGGGGATGCCCGGCTGGTGGCCG
This sequence comes from Spiribacter halobius, assembly GCF_020883455.1. Taxonomy (NCBI): domain Bacteria; kingdom Pseudomonadati; phylum Pseudomonadota; class Gammaproteobacteria; order Chromatiales; family Ectothiorhodospiraceae; genus Sediminicurvatus; species Sediminicurvatus halobius. The sequence goes on from NZ_CP086615.1 coordinate 820,004, forward strand.
CGGATCTCGCCGACGACGAGGCCCTGGAGGCAGTGCTCGGCGAGGGCATGGACGCCATCCTGCATTTCGCGGCCAGCGTGGTAGTGCCGGAGTCGGTGAGCGACCCGCTCAAGTACTACGGCAACAACACCCGCAACACACTGGGGCTGTTCGCGGCGGCCCACCGGCACGGGGTGCCGGCGGTGATCTTCTCCTCCACGGCCGCGGTCTATGGTCTGCCGGAGACCGAGCGGGTGGACGAGTCGGCGCCGCTGGCGCCGATCAATCCTTACGGCGCCTCGAAGATGATGAGCGAGCGCATCCTGATGGACCTGGCGGCGGCCTCCCCGCTGCGCTACGGCATCCTGCGCTATTTCAACGTCGCCGGCGCCGAGCCGCAGGCCCGTCTCGGACAGGCCACGCCGGAGGCGACCCATCTCATCAAGGTGGCCTGCGAGGCCGCCGCCGGGGCGCGCGGCGGAGTGTCGATCTTCGGGACCGACTATCCCACGCCCGATGGCACCGGCGTGCGTGACTACATCCACGTGGAGGACCTGGCGGCGGCCCATGTGCGACTGCTCGACCACCTGGCCGCCGGCGGCGACTCGCGGCTCTACAACTGCGGCTACGGCCATGGCTACAGCGTGCGCGAGGTGGTGGAGGCCGTGCGCCGGCGCTCGGGGGTGGACTTCCAGGTCAACGAGGCGCCCCGCCGGGCAGGCGACCCGGCGTCACTGGTCGCGGATGCCGGGCGGCTGCGCCGGGAGCTCGGCTGGACGCCCCGGTACGACGACCTCGACACCATCGTCGACCACGCGCTCGCCTGGGAGCGGGCCTGGCAGTCCCGGCGCCGCTGAGCGCCGGGAGTGCCAGGCCCGGTTTCGGGTTTCGGGTTTCGGGTTTAAAGTTCGGCTCCGGCGCAGATCGCGAAACCCGAAACGCGCCCGGATCGCACCGTCGCAGGGGAACCCATGAGAATCACCATCTTCGGCACCGGTTACGTAGGCCTCGTGACCGGCGCCTGCTTCGCCGAGGTGGGCAACCACGTCGTCTGCGTGGACGTCGACGGCGACAAGATCGCGCGGCTGAATCGCGGCGAGGTGCCCATCTACGAGCCCGGGCTGGAGGCGCTGGTGGCGCGCAACCGGGCGGCCGGACGGCTGGTGTTCACCACCGATGCCGCCGAGGGGGTGGCCCACGGGCGCTTTCAGTTCATCGCCGTCGGCACGCCGCCGGACGAGGACGGCTCGGCGGATCTGCGCCACGTGCTGGCGGTGGCGGGGACCATCGCCGAGCACATGGAGGACTTCAAGGTCGTGGTGGACAAGTCCACCGTGCCAGTGGGCACCGCGGACCGGGTGCGGGAGACGGTGGCCGCCGGGCTCGCCGAGCGCGGCACGCAAGTGCCCTTCGCGGTGGTCTCCAACCCGGAGTTCCTCAAGGAGGGCGCCGCGGTGGAGGACTTCATGAAGCCCGATCGGGTGATCCTCGGCACCGACGACGAGCGCTCGGCGGAGCTGCTGCGGGCCCTCTACGCGCCGTTCAACCGCAACCACGACCGGCTGATCGTGATGGACGTGCGCTCCGCCGAGCTCACCAAGTACGCGGCGAACGCCATGCTCGCCACCAAGATCAGCTTCATGAACGAGCTCGCGAACATCGCCGATCGCGTCGGTGCGGACATCGAGCGGGTACGCATCGGCATCGGCTCCGACCCGCGCATCGGCTATCACTTCATCTACCCGGGCGCGGGCTACGGCGGCTCCTGCTTTCCCAAGGACGTCAAGGCCCTGGCGCGCACGGCCTATGACGTCGACTACACGCCGCAGCTGCTGCAGGCGGTGGAGGACGTCAACGACCGGCAGAAGCATTACCTCTTCAGCCGTATCCGCGAGCATTTCCGCGGCGAGCTCGCCGGGCGGACGTTCGCGCTCTGGGGGCTCGCCTTCAAGCCCAATACCGACGACATGCGTGAGGCCGCGAGCCGGCGGCTGATGGAGTCGCTCTGGGAGGCCGGCGCCCGGGTGCAAGCCCACGACCCCAAGGCCATGGCCGAGACCCGGCGCGTCTACGGCGAGCGCCCGGAGCTCGCCCTGGTGGACAGCCCCGAGGCGGCGCTGGAGGGTGCCGATGCGCTGGTGATCCTCACCGAGTGGAACCTCTTCCGCAGCCCGGATTTCGAGACCATCCGCGAACGCCTATCGGCACCGGTGATCTTTGACGGCCGCAATCTCTACGATCCGGAGATCCTCGCCGGCCTCGGCTTCCATTACTATGCGGTGGGCCGTCCGCTGCGGGCGCCGGCCGTCGACGGGGCGGAGGAGCGGGCATGACCGAGGTTCCGACGCTTGGCGCCACCGTGCCGGTGATCCTCTCCGGCGGCGTGGGCTCGCGGCTGTGGCCGCTATCTCGCGAGCTCTACCCCAAGCAGTTCCTCGATCTGACGGCGAGCGGCAGCACGCTGGTGCAGGAGACGGTGGCGCGGCTCGCGGGGGTGCCGGGCCTGACTGCGCCGCTGGTGGTCTGCAACCAGGAGCACCGCTTCCTGGTGGCCGAGCAGCTCCGGGAGAACCCTCTGGGCCCCGCGCGCATCCTGCTGGAGCCGATGGGCCGCAACACCGCGCCGGCGGTGGCCGTGGCCGCACTGCAGGCGATGCGCGAGGACCCCGAGGCGGTGCTGGCGGTGTTCCCCGCCGATCATCGCATCGAGCACCCGGAGGTGCTGCGCTCGGCGCTGGGCAACGCCGTGGCGGCGGCGCGCGATGGCTGGCTGGTCACCTTCGGCATCGTGCCGACGCGGGCGGAGACCGGGTTCGGCTACATCGCCGCCGGGGAGCCCGTGGACGACGACGAGGCGGTGCTGCGGGTCGAGCGCTTCGTGGAGAAGCCGGATCGGCGGCGGGCGGAGGAGTACCTGCAGAGCGGCGGTTTCTACTGGAACAGCGGCATGTTCGTCTTCCGCGCCAGCCGCTATCTGGAGGAGCTGGAGCGGCTCGCGCCGGAAATGCTGAACGCCTGCGAGGCCGCGCTGGAGACCGCCACCGCCGATCTCGACTTTATCCGCCTGGGGGCGGCCGCCTTCGAGGCCTGTCCGGGGGAGTCCATCGACTACGCGGTCATGGAGCACACCGAGGCGGCCGTTACCCTGCCGCTCGCCGCCGGCTGGAACGATCTCGGCTCCTGGGGCGCGCTGCTGGACAGCGGCGAGGCGGACGAGGCCGGCAACGTGCTGCTCGGTGACGTCATCAGCGAGGACAGCCAGGGCAACTATGTCCGCGCCGACAGCCGCCTGGTGGCGCTGGTGGGGCTGCGGGACCATGTGGTGGTGGAAACCAGCGACTGCGTCCTGGTGGCCCCGCGGGAGCGGGTCCACGAGGTGAAGGGGGTGGTGGCGCGGCTGCAGCGGGAGGGCCGGCCCGAGGCGAGCCTGCATCAGCGGGTGCACCGCCCCTGGGGCAGCTATGAGGGTCTGGCGCTCGGCGAGCGCTTTCAGGTCAAGCGCATCGTGGTCAATCCCGGCTGCAGCCTGTCGCTGCAGATGCATCACCACCGGGCCGAGCACTGGGTCGTGGTCCGTGGCACGGGCCGCGTGGTCCGCGGCGAGGACAGCTTCCTGCTGAGCGAGGACCAGTCCACCTACATCCCCCTCGGCACGGTCCACCGCCTGGAGAATCCCGGTGTCATCCCCCTGGAGATGGTGGAGGTGCAGTCCGGGAGCTATCTGGGGGAGGACGACATTGTGCGGCTCGAGGACCACTTCGGCCGCGCCTGAGGGCGCCGCCGAGTGGCAAGTTGCAAGCGGCAAGTTGCAAGCTGCGGGAAAGAGGCCATTCAGATGCGCGACCGTGGCCTGATCGGCCAGCGTGTCCACTTAGCGTCGAGACAAGACGCCGGGGTCTTTAAACTTTAAACTTGCAACGTGAAACTGAATCCCAGAGCTGACGTTATGTCGTCGGAGATCGAAAGCGCCGCTAGAGCAGGAGCGAAGCCCGCCCGAATGCCCCGCAAAGTGTTTATCCGCACCCACGGCTGCCAGATGAACGAGTACGACTCGATGAAGATGCTGGACGTGCTGGCCGCCGAGGGGGACTACGAGCGGGTGGCGGAACCGGACGCGGCGGACGTCATCCTGCTCAATACCTGCTCCATCCGCGAGAAGGCCCAGGAGAAGGTCTTCTCCGAGCTCGGCCGCTGGCGGGCGCTGAAGGCGGAGAACCCCGATCTGCTGATCGGCGTCGGCGGCTGCGTGGCGAGCCAGGAAGGGGCGGCCATCGTCGAGCGCGCGCCTTTCGTGGACCTGGTGTTCGGCCCGCAGACCCTGCACCGGCTGCCGGACATGGTCGCCCGGGCGCGGGAGAGCCGGCGTCCGGTGGTGGATGTCTCCTTCCCCGAGATCGAGAAGTTCGACCGCCTGCCGGAGCCGCGGGCCGAGGGGCCGACGGCCTTCGTCTCCATCATGGAGGGCTGCAGCAAGTACTGCAGCTTCTGCGTGGTGCCCTATACCCGCGGCGAGGAGATCAGCCGGCCGTTCGATGACGTGCTCGCCGAGTGCGCGCTGCTCGCCGAGCAGGGCGTGCGCGAGGTCACCCTGCTCGGGCAGAACGTCAACGGCTACGACGGCCTCACGCACGACGGCGGCCGGGCGGATCTGGCGCTGCTGGTGCAGTACCTCGCCGCCATCGACGGTCTCGAGCGCATTCGCTTCACCACCTCGCATCCGCTGGACTTCAACGACGCCCTGGTGGCGGCCTATGCCGAGGTGCCCGAGCTCGCCGGCCACCTGCACCTGCCGGTGCAGAGCGGCTCGGACAACGTGCTGCGGCTGATGAAGCGCAATCACGGCCGCGCGGAGTTCCTCGATCTGGTGCGCCGGCTGCGCGCCGCGCGCCCGGATCTGACCCTGTCCTCCGACTTCATCGTCGGCTTCCCCGGCGAGATGCGCCAGGACTTCGAGGACACCATGGCGCTGGTGGAGGAGGTCGGCTTCGACCAGTCCTTCAGCTTCATCTACTCCCGCCGTCCCGGCACGCCGGCCGCGCAGCTCCCGGATGCCACCCCGCGGGAGGAGAAGAAGGCCCGCCTGCAGCGGCTGCAGGCAGTGCTGGACGCCAACGGCCAGCGCATCAGCGAGGCCATGGTGGGCAGCGAGCAGTCCGTGCTGGTGGACGGCGTCTCGAAGAAGCGCTCCGACGAGATCGCCGGCCGCACGGAGAACAACCGCGTCGTCAACTTCCCCGGGCATCCGCGCCTCATCGGCCGGTTCGTGCGGGTGCGCATCACCGAGGCCCTGTCGCACTCCCTGCGCGGCGAGCTGCTGGGCCTGGATGCCGCCCGCGAACCCGAGCTCACCGGGGCGGCCCGCGCCCGCGCATCATGAGGGTCTGCTGATCTTGGCAGCGCAACCCGAAGCCATCGATTTCACCCTGAATCCCCCGGACAACAACCGTCTCGCCAATCTCTGCGGCCAGTTCGACGAGCACCTCCGCCAGGTGGAGCGCCGGCTGGGCGTGGAGATCAAGAACCGCGGTCACCGCTTCCGAATCATCGGCGAGGATGCCGCCGCCGAGGCGGCGACGCGGGTCATCCGGGCGCTCTACGAGACCACCGCACGCGAGACCATCGGCGCCGAGAGCGTGCACCTGCAGCTGCAGACCGCCGACCCGCCGGCCGTCGCGGCGGACGGGGGGCCGGACTGCGACGTCACCATCCGCACCCGAAAGGGGCTGGTGCGGGGCCGTGGACCGAACCAGCGCGCCTACCTGGACCAGGTACAGCGGTTCGACCTCAACTTCGGCGTCGGCCCCGCCGGCACGGGCAAGACCTACCTCGCCGTTGCCAGCGCGGTGGATGCCCTGGAGCGGGATCTGGTGCAGCGGCTGGTGCTGGTGCGCCCGGCGGTGGAGGCGGGCGAGCGCCTCGGCTTCCTGCCCGGGGACCTTGCGCAGAAGGTGGACCCCTACCTGCGCCCGCTCTACGACGCGCTGTTCGAGATGCTCGGCTTCGAGCGGGTGAACAAGCTCATCGAGCGCAACGTCATCGAGGTGGCGCCGCTGGCCTACATGCGCGGGCGCACCCTGAACGGGGCCTTCATCATCCTCGACGAGGCCCAGAACACCACCGTGGAGCAGATGAAGATGTTCCTTACCCGCATCGGCTTTGGCTCGACGGCGGTGGTCACCGGTGACGTCACCCAGATCGACCTGCCGGCGGGCAAGACCTCGGGCCTGCGCGACGCCATCGATGTGCTGCGGGACGTGGAGGGGGTGAGTTTCACCTTCTTCAATGCCACCGACGTGGTGCGCCACGATCTGGTGCAACGGATCGTGCGCGCCTATGACCGCCGGGACGGTCCGCAGGAGGGTGGTGGGTAGGCAGCGGCGCGATGTTCTGCGTTGGAGGTTTCGGGTTTAACGTTTCGAGTATAAAGTTCGGCTCCGGTCCGCGCGGTCGCCGTGGCCTGCGCTCATGCTGTCGTCGGCGGTTCACGGCAAGCCCGAACAGGCATACCGGCGAGTGCCACTCCCAAGCCTGGAATTGCCGACCCTTCAACTCGAAACGTTAAGCCCGAAACCTCACACCAGAAACCTGTTGCCAGCCGCGGTTCCATGTCCAACGTCACCATGCAAATCGCCAGCGAGCACGGTTCTATTCCCGGTGCCGCGGATTTCCGCCGCTGGGCCGCGGCCGCTCTGGGGGAGGCGCATGCGGAGGCGGAGATGACCATCCGCGTGGTGGACGAGGCGGAGGGGCGGGCGCTGAACCGGGACTACCGGGGCAGGGACTACGCCACCAATGTGCTCTCCTTCCCGGTGGAGCTGCCGGCGGGGGTGGAGCTGCCGCTCGTCGGCGATCTCGTGATCTGCGCGCCGGTCGTGACCCGCGAGGCGGCGGAGCAGGGCAAGGCCCCGGAGGCCCATTGGGCGCATCTTGTGGTACACGGGGTCTTGCACCTCCTTGGCTACGACCATATACGGGAGGACGAGGGCGTGGTGATGGAGGCCCGTGAGCGGGAGATTCTCGCGGGACTGGGCTATCCTGATCCCTATGCTTAGGCCGGACACCGCACCGCCGCGGGCGGTGACGACCGGCGTGACAGCGACAGCTGGCCGTTGCAGGAGCGCGCGGCCGGCGGGGCGGGAATGCCGGTTCCGGCGAAGCGCCGCCAGGGCCATGGAGGGCGCGCGGGAGATCCGGCGGTTGATCGGTTAGGGCGCTGGCGCTGCCAGCGGGCTAACCCATCGACCGGGGGATTTCTTCCGCAACCACTGACGGGGATGCATGAGCGAGGATCGACCTAGCAGTAGCAGCGCCAGCCAGAGATCCTGGCTGGAGCGGATCGGGCAGGCGCTCGGCGGCAGCGAGCCGCGCGACCGCGAGGATCTCGTGCAGATCCTGCGCCACGCCAACGAGCGGGGCATCCTGGATGGCGACGCGCTCGCCATGTTCGAGGGCGTGCTCCACGTCGCCGAGCTGCAGGCGCGGGACATCATGATCCCGCGCTCCCAGGTAGCGGTGCTCTCGCGGGCCGAGTCGGTCTGGGCGCTGCTGCCCACCATCATCGAGAGCGGGCATTCCCGCTTTCCGGTGACCGGGGACAGCCGCGACGACGTCATCGGCATCCTCATCGCCAAGGATCTGCTGCCCTATCTGGATCCCCAGCACCAGCGGGAGTTTCGCCTGCGCGAGCTGCTTCGCCCGGCGCTGTTCATCCCCGAGAGCAAGCGCCTGGACGCGCTGCTCAAGCTGTTTCAGGAGAGCCGCAATCACCTCGCCGTGGTGGTGGACGAATACGGCGGGCTCGCGGGCATCGTGACCATCGAGGACGTCATCGAGCAGATCGTCGGCGAGATCGACGACGAGCACGATCTCGACGAGGACAGCTGGATCCTGAGCCGCGGCGAGGACGGCCGGACGGTGGTGAAGGCGCTGACGCCCATCGAGGACTTCAACGAGCACTTCGGCACCGACTTCACCGACGACGAGTTCGACACCATCGGCGGCCTGGTCGCCAACGGCTTCGGCCACGTGCCCCGGCGCGGCGAGGTCATCACCCTCGGCGATCTGCGCTTCGAGGTGGTGCGGGCCGACAGCCGGCGTATCCATCTGCTGATGGTGACGCGCTCCGTCCCCGCCCCGGCGGAATCTGCCAACGGTGCGACCCACTAGTGTCCCCGGAGGGCATGCGAACCGGCATTAAGGGATCCTAGTGCGCGCGCTCCTCGCCGCGCCGTGGGCGTATCCCCTGGCGCTCGCCGCCGGGCTGCTGATGCCCCTCGGCCTCGCGCCGGTGGGCCTTGCCTGGGCCCCGTTCGCCGGGCTGGCGGTGATCTTCGCCGTGGTCTGCGCGGCCCCGTGGCGGCGCGCGGCGCTCGCGGCCTACCTGTTTGGTCTCGGCTACGCCGGGCTCGGTGTCTACTGGATCTTCATCGCGGTGGGCGAGTACGGCGGCGGCCTGCTGGCGGCGAGCCTGGTGACGCCGCTGTTCGTGGCGCTGTTCGCGCTGCTGCCCCTGGCGGCGCTGCTGCTCGGACGGCTGCTGGGGCGCGGCCGTCCCGCGGTGACCACGCTGCTGGCGCTGCCGCTCGCCTGGATCCTGGTGGAGTGGGTGCGCAGCTGGCTGCTCACCGGCGCCACCTGGCTGTCCATCGGCTACAGCCAGCTGGAGACGCCGCTGTCGGGGCTCGCACCGGTGCTCGGGGTCTACGGCGTCGGCCTCGCCATCGCGCCGGTGGCCGGGGCGCTCGCCTGGTGGCTGCTGTCGCCGCTGTCGCTGCGTCTGCTGGCGCCGGCGCTGCTGGCATTGCTGGTGTTCGGCGTGGGGCTGCTGCTGCCCGGCCGCTGGACCGAGCCCGTGGGCGAGCGGCTCGAAGTGGCGCTCATCCAGGGCAACGTCTCCCAGGATCAGAAATGGCTCGAGGCGAACCGCGACCGGACCCTCGAACACTACATCGACACCAGCCGCGAGCACTTCGGCCGCGACCTGGTGATCTGGCCGGAGACCGCCGTGCCGGCCTTCTTCCATCAGGTGCGCGATTCCCACCTGGCGCCGCTGGCCGAGGAGGCCCGCGCGGCGGGGACCACGCTGCTGGTGGGGGCACCGGTGGCGGATGTCGCCGGCGAGGGTCTGTTCAACGCTGTCGTCTCCCTGACCGACCCGCCGGCGTTCTACTACAAGCGCCATCTGGTGCCCTTCGGCGAGTACGTCCCGTTGCGCGATGCCTTCGGCGGCGTCCTCGACTTCGTCGGCGCTCCCCTCGGCGACTTCAACGCCGGCACCGACCCGTCGCCCCTGCCGGCGGCAGGACGGCGCATCGGCGTCAGCATCTGCTACGAGGTCACCTTCGGTGCCGAGGTGGCGGAGGCGCTGCCGGCGGCCGAGCTGCTGCTGAACGTCAGCAACGACGCCTGGTTCGGCGATTCCTTCGCCCCCTGGCAGCACCTGGAGATGGCCCGGATGCGGGCGCTGGAAACGGGGCGGCCCATGCTGCGGGCCACCAACACCGGCGTGACCGCCCTCATCGACCACCGCGGCCGCCTCCGGACGGTCGGCCCCCTGTTCGAGCAGGCGGTGGTCACCGGCACGGTGCAGCCCCACCAGGGCGCGACGCCCTACGTCCGCTGGGGCGACTGGCCGGTGGTCGGGGTGGTGGCGGCCGGGCTGCTGGTGGTTGGACCGCTTGCGGGGCGGCGCCGCAAGGGCCTGTTCCGGTAGCGGCCGGGCCGGGGCCGGCCCGGCGGTTTCGGGTTTAAGGTTAAGGAAGCGCTGATTAATTCCCGCGGGCCTCTGCGCTCCAGAGCGGCGGCCTGGCAAGGCGGCGTTCGCAGTGAATGGCCGTCGCCCTTTACAAGAACGCCAACGCAGTCCAGGGCGCCGCTCTGGAGCGCCCTTCGGGGCCGCAGGTCGCGCGCGCAGCCGGCGTTGCGCTGCTTGACTGTACCCCCGGTACAGCGCTGCGCAGCGTGCCTTGTCTGCGCACGCGACCTGCGGCCAGAGGCCCGCGGGAATTGATCAGCGCTTCCTTAACGTTGAAGGTTGGCGGAAGGGGCGATACCACCGCCAGGGTTCTGGTTGGGCACGGCATCCTCCCAAACCTTAAACTCGAAACGTGAAGCTCGAAACGCGAAACACGAAACTGAATGGCGAAGCCATTCCGCACGACCCCGGAGATCAGACGCATGTCCGACAGCGACCCGAAGGACCGTCAGGTACGCGGCTACGAGCGCATGCTCGACCGCCTGCGCCATCGCCTCGAGGATACCGAGCAGGCCTGGGGCGAGAATCTGCGCGAGGCCCTCGAGCATGCCCGCGACCGCGCGGTCGAGCTCGGCGAGCTGACCCGGGAGGAGGCCGACCGGGTCGCCGCCTGGCTGCGCCGCGATCTCGACGAGGCTGCCCAGTACACCGCCCACACCCAGCGCGACCTCGCCGACTGGCTGCACATGGACCTGCAGCTGGTGGAGAACTGGATCTGGGACCGCTTCTCCTCCGTGGCCGACCGTACCCGCCTCGAGTGGCTGCAGTTCCAGCGCGAGCTGGGCGAGGCGGCCACCTACCACACCGGCGAGATCGCCGCCCCCGGCGCGCTGGCCTGCCGGGAGTGCGGCGAGGTGCTGCATTTCGAGCGGGCCGGCCACATCCCGCCCTGCCCCCGCTGCCACGGCACGGCGTTCGAGCGCCAGGCGCAGCCGGCGTAGCCCCGGCATCCCTGGTTCGGGGGGCTTGCGGCGGTGGCCACCTTGGACAGGTACAGCTAATGGTGCCCTTGTCGCCGTAGCCCTCGCGGAATCCGCCACCAGCGTCGGCGGTGCGGGGCGGGGCAGGAGCGCCCGGGACCGTAGGAGAGAGGGCCCTCGCCTACGAGCTTACAGGGACGTATTCACAGCGTGTCCCGGGCGCTCCTGCCCCGCCCCGCGCAGGGCACGGCGGTAACGTCAGCCGCGGCACCGCGGACCACGCGCGCCCGTGATTGTCCTCGTCCGCGGGCTTCCGGCTCCGGGCAGGCAGGCCCGCACGGATGCACGGCGGCCCACCCTCACGGTATCCTTGCGCCCTTCACCGGGCCGCGCGGCGGCCCGCCGACCCCTGAACACCGGACCAGTCCACGCCCATGCAAGCGAACTACGATCCCGCCAGCATCGAGACCGAGGCGCAGGCCTTCTGGAACGAGCAGGACAGCTTCCGGGTAACCGAGGAGCCCGGGCGGGAGACCTTCTACTGCCTCTCCATGCTGCCCTACCCGAGCGGGCGGCTGCACATGGGCCACGTGCGCAACTACACCATCGGCGACGTCATCAGCCGCTTCCAGCGCATGCAGGGCCGCAACGTCCTCCAGCCCATGGGCTGGGACGCCTTCGGCCTGCCGGCGGAGAACGCCGCGATCAAGCGGGGCGTGCCGCCGGCGCAATGGACCTACGACAACATCGCCCACATGCGCCGCCAGCTGCAGCGCATGGGCTACGGCTACGACTGGTCCCGCGAGGTCACCACCTGCAGCCCGGACTACTACCGCTGGGAGCAGGCCATGTTCACTCGCCTGTTCCGCAAGGGCCTCGTCTACCGGGCCAAGGCAGTGGTCAACTGGGACCCGGTGGACCAGACCGTGCTCGCCAACGAGCAGGTCGTTGACGGCCGCGGCTGGCGCTCCGGGGCGCCGGTGGAGCGCCGGGAGATCCCGCAGTGGTTCCTGCGCATCACCGACTACGCCGACGAGCTGCTGGAGGGCCTGGACACGCTGCCGGGCTGGCCCGAGGCCGTGAAGACCATGCAGCGCAACTGGATCGGGCGCTCCGAGGGCGTGGAGCTGGATTTCGCCCTGGCCGACGGCGGCGAGCCCCTGCGCGTCTACACCACGCGGCCGGATACCCTCTACGGCGCCACCTACATGGCGGTGGCCGCCGACCACCCCCTGGCCAGGGCGGCCGCGGAGCGCGATCCGGAGGTGGCGGCGTTCCTCGAAGAGGCGCGCCGCGGCGCGGTGACCGAGGAGGCGCTGGAGACGCTCGAGAAGCGCGGCGTGCCCCTCGGCGTCGACGCGGTCAACCCGCTCTCCGGCGAGCGCATTCCGGTCTGGGTCGCCAACTTCGTGCTGATGGGCTACGGCACCGGCGCGATCATGGCCGTGCCCGCCCATGACGAGCGGGACCACGAATTCGCCGTGAAGTACGGCCTACCCATCCGCCAGTCCGTCGGCCCGGCCGACGGCAGCGCCATCGACGTCCAGGCCGAGGCCTGGAGCGCGAAGGAGAACCTCGTCACGGTCGACTCCGGCGAGTTCACCGGGCTCGATTTCGCCGCTGCCTTCGAGGCCATCGCAGATCATCTGGAGCAGCGCGGCATCGGCCAGCGCCGGGTGAACTACCGCCTGCGGGACTGGGGGGTCTCGCGTCAGCGCTACTGGGGCTGCCCCATCCCGATGATCCACTGCCCCGACTGCGGCCCCGTGCCGGTCCCGGAGGACCAGCTGCCGGTGGTGCTGCCGGAGGACGTCCGCTTCATGGGCGTGCAGTCGCCGCTCAAGGCCGATCCCGAGTGGCGGCGCACCAGCTGTCCGCATTGCGGCGGCCCCGCCGAGCGCGAGACCGACACCTTCGATACCTTCGTGGAGTCTTCCTGGTACTACGCCCGCTACTGCTGCCCGGACGCCGGCGACATGGTTGACGCCCGCGCCGACCACTGGCTGCCCATCGACCAGTACATCGGCGGCATCGAGCATGCCGTCATGCATCTGCTCTACTTCCGGTTCTGGCACAAGCTGATGCGCGACGAGGGCCTGGTGACGAGCGACGAGCCGGCCACGCGGCTGCTCTGCCAGGGCATGGTGCTGGCGGAGTCGTACTACCGCGACGGTGCCGATGGCGGCCGCGAATGGGTGCCGCCGGCAGAGGTGCGCACCGAGCGCGACGACAAGGGCCGCATCGTGAGCGCCGTCTGGGAGCAGGACGGCGAGCCCGTGACGCCGGCGGGCTGGACCACCATGTCCAAGTCCAAGAACAACGGCGTCGATCCGGAATCCCTGGTGCAGCGCTTCGGGGCGGACACGGTGCGGCTGTTCACCATGTTCGCCGCGCCACCGGACCAGGCTCTGGAGTGGCAGGACAGCGGCGTCGAGGGCGCCGCCCGCTTCCTGCGTCGCCTCTACGGCCTGGTTTCGGAACATGTGGCTGCGGGGCCCGCGCCGGCGTTGGAGCCGGCGGCGCTGGGCGAGGACGAGCGCGCTCTGCGCCGCAAGCTGCACGAGACCCTGCGCAAGGTCACCGACGACGTCGGCCGCCGCTACACCTTCAACACGGCCGTCGCGGCGGTGATGGAGCTCTGCAATGCCCTCGGCCGCTTCGAGGGCAGTGGCGCCGCCGCCCGCGCGGTGCGCCAGGAGGCGCTGGAGACCGTGGTGCTGATGCTGCAGCCCATCACGCCGCACATCAGTCACCACCTCTGGCAGGCCCTCGGTGGCAGCGGCGCCGCCGTGGACGCGCCCTGGCCGGCGGTGGACGAGAGCGCGCTGGAGCGCAGCGAGCTGGAGCTCGTGGTTCAGGTCAACGGCAAGCTGCGCAGCCGCCTCTCGGTGGCCGCCGATGCCGACCGCGAGACCATCGAGGCCGCGGCCCTCGCCGACGAGAACGTGCAGCGCTTCACCGAGGGCAAGACCGTGCGCCGCGTGGTGGTGGTACCCGGGCGTCTGGTCAATGTGGTGGCGAACTGAGCCCGCGGCCGTGGCACGGGCGCTGATCCTGCTCGGCCTCTCGCTCGCGCTGACGGCCTGCGGCTGGCAGCTCCGCGGCGCGACGGGCGGTGGCTTCGAGGGCACGGTGCTGCGGCTGCAGGGCGACGTGGACACGCCGGTCCTGCGGCTCGCCGAGGCCGAGCTGCTCGATCTCGGCGCACAGGTCGCTGCCGCCGGCGCGGCCGCCGATGCCGTGCTGGTGGTCACCGGTGCCGACACCCGCCGCCGCACCGTCTCCGTGGACGACCGCGGCCGCGCCCGGGAGTACGAGCTGACCTACCGCCTGAGCTTCCGGCTGGAGCCGCCGGACGAGGCGGCGGAGCGCCCCCGCCTCGCCCCCCAGACCGTCACCACCAGCGCCGCCTACGCCGTGGACCCCCTCGACACGCAGGCCGCCGACGCCCGCGAGACCCAGCTTGGGCGGGAGCTGCGGGTGGATGCGGTGAGGCTCATGCTGGCGCGGGTCGCCCGGGCGCTCTGAGCGCCCGGGCCACTATAAGTTGCAAGTGGCAAGTGGCAAGTGGCAAGTAGCAAGTTCCAAGTGGAGACGGAGCAGGAATCTGGCTCCGGTGAAATGCTGCCCGCACGACGGACAAAACTGGGCAGCGGGGGGAGCATCGCATGGGATCATGATCGAGGCGTGCGGCCACTCGCTTTGAACTTGTAACTTGCCACTTGCAACTGCGAACTAAATGTCTTTCATCTCCACCGACCAGCTCCCCAACCGCCTGGCCCAGCGGCTCGACCCGGTGTATCTGATCGCGGGCGAGGAGCCGCTGCTGGTGGAGGAGGCGTTGGGGGCGTTGCGGGAGCGGGTGCGGGCGGCCGGGTTCGGGGAGCGAGAGGTGCTCTCGGTGGAGGCGGGGTTCGACTGGTCGCGGCTGGCGGGGGCGGCGGAGAATCTTTCGCTGTTCGCCGAGCGGCGGCTGATCGAGCTGCGCCTGCCCCAGGGCAAGCCGGGGCAGGAGGGCACGCGCGCCCTGCAGGCCTTTGCCAAGGCACCGCCGGCGGACACCGTGCTGGTGGTGATCTGCGGTCGCCTCGACAGCCGCCAGCGCAGCGCCGCCTGGGTCAAGGCGCTGGCCGGGGCCGGGGTGGTGGCCTACGCGTGGCCGGTGCGCAGCGAGGCGCTGCCGCGCTGGGCCGCCGCCCGTCTGCGCCAGCGCGGGCTCACGGCCGATCCCGAGGCGCTGGACCTGCTCGCCGAACGCGGCGAGGGCAATCTGCTGGCGCTGTCCCAGGAGATCGACAAGCTGGCCCTGCTCGCCGGGGGCGGGCACCTGGACGTCGCTACCGTGCGCGGCGCGGTGGGGGACAGCGCCCGCTTTGCCATCTTCGATCTGCCAGAGGCCGCGCTGGCCGGCGGCCTGGCGCGCACGGCGCGCATCTGCCGCGGGCTGCGCGAAGAGGGGGAAGAGCCGGTGCTGGTGCTCTGGGCGCTGGCGCGGGAGCTGCGGGTGCTGGCGGAGCTGCAGGAGAGCGCCCGGCTGCGCCGCTCGCCGGACGCCGTGTTCGGCCGCCACCGGACCTGGCGCAATCGTCAGGGCGCGCTCTGGGAGCTGGCGCGGCGCGCTCCGGCCGGCGCCTGGGTAGAGCTGGCCCGACGCACGGCCACCGCTGATCGGGTGGTCAAGGGGGCGGCAGCGGGGCGGCCGTGGGACGAGCTGTTACAATTGAGCACCGATATCGCCAGGCTCGCCGCTGCGGCGGGCAGTGACGGAAAGCGCCCATGAGTGCCCAGGCCGAAACCCTCATCAGCGACATCCCTGCCTACGTTCGCCGCGTCGGCGAGCAGGCCCGCGCCGCCAGCCGTGCGCTGGCCCGCGCCGAGGGGCGCGCCCGCGACGACGGGCTGCGCGCCATTGCCGCCGTCATCCGCCGCGAGGCCGCCGCCCTGCGCGCCGCCAACGCGGAGGATCTGGCCGCCGGGCGCAAGCGCGGTCTGGACACCGCGCTGCTGGACCGCCTCGAGCTCACCGACGCCCGCATCGAGGCGATGGCCCTCGGCCTCGAGCAGATCGCCGAGCTGCCGGATCCGGTGGGTGCCATCAGCGGCCTCCAGGCGCGCCCCTCGGGGATTCGCGTCGGCCGCATGCGGGTGCCGCTGGGCGTGGTGGCGATCATCTACGAGTCGCGGCCGAACGTCACCGCCGATGCGGCCGGGCTCTGCCTGAAGTCCGGCAACGCCTGCGTGCTGCGCGGCGGCTCCGAGGCGATCCGCTCCAACCGGGCCATCGCCGCCTGCATCGCCGAAGGCCTGGCCGCGGCCGGGTTGCCGGCGGCCGCCGTGCAGATCATCGAAACCACCGATCGCGCGGCCGTGGGCGCGCTGATCACCCTGGACGAGCACGTGGACGTGCTGGTGCCGCGGGGCGGCAAGGGACTCATCGAGCGCATCATGCGCGAGGCCACGGTGCCGATGATCAAGCACCTGGACGGCGTCTGCCATGTCTACGTGGACGCCGGTGCCGATGCGGCCATGGCCGAGCGCATCGCCATCAACGCCAAGACCCAGCGCTACGGCACCTGCAACACCATGGAGACGCTGCTGATCCATCGGGACGCCGCCGCCGGCCTGCTCCCGGGCCTGGCCGAGCGATTCCGGGAGCTCGGTGTGGAGCTGCGGGGCTGCGAGGAGAGCCGGGCCCTGGTGCCGGCGATGGCCGCGGCCACGCCCGAGGACTGGGACGCCGAGTACCTGGCCCCGGTGCTTGCCGTGCGCGTGGTGCCGGATCTGGACGCGGCGATGGCGCATATCGCCCGCCACGGCTCGGGTCATACCGAGGCCATCGTCACCGAGAGCTGGTCCCGGGCCCAGCGCTTCCTGCGCGAGGTGGACTCGAGCTCGGTGATGGTGAACGCCTCCACCCGTTTCGCCGACGGCTTCGAGTACGGCCTCGGTGCGGAGATCGGCATCAGTACCGACAAGCTGCACGCCCGCGGGCCGGTGGGGCTCGAGGGGCTCACCTCAGAGAAATACGTTGTGCTGGGCGAGGGGCACGTGCGCGAATGACCGTGGCCGTGCGGCGGGCGCCGGTGGCGGTCCTGGGCGGCACCTTCGATCCGGTGCACTACGGCCATCTGCGCCCGGCCATCGAGCTGTTGGAAGGGCTCGGGCTCGCCGAGGTCCGGCTGGTGCCGGGGCGCGTGCCGCCCCACCGCGCCACGCCGTCCCGGCCACCGGCGCTGCGCCGGGCGCTGGTCGCCGCGGCGGTGGACGGCGTGCCGGGGCTGGTGGTCGACGACCGCGAGCTCCAGCGCCCCGGACCCTCCTACACCCTGGACACCCTGCGCTCGCTGCGCCAGGAGCTCGGTCCGGAGCGCCCGCTGTGCTTCGCCCTCGGCAGCGACGCCTTTCGCGGCCTCGCCGGCTGGCATCGCTGGCGTGAGCTCATCGACTATGCCCATCTCGTCGTCATGACCCGGGCCGGGGACCGCGGCGTGCTGCCGACAGCGCTCCGCGACTGGCTCAGCGACCGCGAGACCGCCGACCCTGCCGCGCTACGCACTGCCCCTGCAGGCCGGGTCCTGTTCCATCCGGTGGCGCGGCTCGAGATCTCCGCCACCCAGATCCGGCGGCTGCTCGCCCACGGCCGCTCGGCCCGCGGCCTCATGCCCGAAGCGGTGTGGCGGCGGGTCGCCGAGGAAGGGCTGTACGGGTACCCGCAACCATGAGCGCCCTGCCGCCACGCGGGGCACGGGAGGTTTTCACCACGTCATGAAGGCAATCGCCGACACGCCGGAAGCGGCCCGCGACCTGGTCCGGGACGCGCTGGAGGAGATGAAGGCCGAGCACCCGGTCATTCTGGATGTGCGCGGGCGCACGGCCATTACCGATTTCATGGCCTTCGCCACCGGCAACTCCCGCCGGCACGTGAAGTCCATCTCCGAGCGCCTGGTGGAGCGCGCCAAGGCCGCCGGCTGCCCGCCGCTCGGGGTCGAGGGCCTGGAAGGCGGCGAATGGGTCCTGGTGGACCTGGGCGACGCCGTGGCCCACGTCATGCTCGAGGAGGTGCGGGATTTCTACCGCCTGGAGCGCATCTGGGGCGTGGACGACGACCTGGACGCCCTCGGCGAGGACGATGCCGCCGGGCAGGGCGGCGGCTGAGGCGCCATGCGCCTGCGCCTGCTCGCCGTGGGGCGCCGGCCGCCGCGCTGGGTGCGCGAGGGCATGGAGAGCTTCGCCGAGCGTCTGCCCGGCTACCTGCGCTTCGAGCTCGTGGAGATCGCCCCGGGCGAGGCGCGCCGGGGCGGTGATGTCGCCCGCGCACGGTTGCAGGAGGCGGAACGCCTGCGGGCGGCGGCGGGCGAGGCGTGCGTCGTTGCCCTGGACGAGCGGGGCGACGCCTGGAATACGGACCAGCTGGCCCGGCGGCTGCGCGGCTGGCTGCAGGAGGGACGCGACACGGCCTTCCTCGTGGGCGGTGCCGACGGCCTCGACCCGAGCTGCCTCGCCGCCGCGGAGCATGCCTGGTCGCTGTCGGCGCTGACCCTGCCGCACATGCTGGTGCGCGTCATCGTCGCCGAGCAGCTGTACCGCGCCTGGACGCTTCTCGAGGGACATCCTTACCATCGGGGCTGAACCGCTTCGCGGCCCCCAGCCAACGAGGCCCGCCATGCCCGCTCAGGACGACATCCACATCTACCTTGCCTCCGAATCGCCCCGCCGCCGCGAGCTGCTGGAGCGCATCGGCGTGCGCTTCGCCACGCTGCCCCAGGGCGTCGACGAGACCCCCCACGACGGCGAATCCCCGGAGGTGTTCGTGATCCGCCTCGCCCTCGAGAAGGCCCGGGCCGGCCTCGCCCACCGCCCCGCGGGCGACCCGCGCCCGGTGCTGGCGGCGGACACCGCCGTGGTGGTGGACGACCGGATCCTCGGCAAGCCGCAGGATCGCAGCGAGGCGATGACCATGCTGCAGCGGCTCGCCGGCCGCGCCCACCGCGTGCTCACCGGCGTCGCCATGGTGGACGGCGAGCAGGAGGCGACGCGCCTGTCCCTGAGCGGCGTGACCCTGCGCCCCATCGCCGAGGCGGAGATCCAGGCCTACTGGGCCAGCGGCGAGCCCCAGGGCAAGGCCGGCGGCTATGCCGTCCAGGGCCGGGGTGGTGTCTTCGTCGAGCAGCTCGAGGGCAGCTACTCCGGCGTCATGGGCCTGCCGCTGTTCGAGGCCCACGATCTGCTCACCGAGTTCGGTGTCGACTACCAGGCGAGCTGGCGCGAAGGCCGGTGAGCCAGGAGGTCCTGATCAATGTCACCCCGCGCGAGACCCGCGTGGCGGTGGTGGAGAACGGCAGCCTGCAGGAGGTCTTCATCGAGCGCTCCCGGCGCCGCGGGCTGGTGGGCAACATCTACAAGGGACAGGTCTCCCGGGTGCTGCCGGGCATGCAGGCGGCGTTCATCGACGCCGGGCTGGCCCGCACGGCCTTCCTGCATGCCTCGGACATTGCGGCGGTGGACGCCGCGCTGGAGGCTGGGCCGCAGCCGACGCCGGATATCGGCCGCCTGCTGAAGGAGCAGCAGGCAGTGCTGGTGCAGGTCATCAAGGACCCCATCGGCTCCAAGGGCGCGCGCCTGACCACCCACATCACCGTGCCCTCGCGCTACATGGTCCTGCTGCCCGGCAACCCCACCGTCGGCATCTCGGCGCGCATCGAGGACGCCGGCGAGCGGGCACGCCTGCGGGCGCTGGGGGAGTCGTTCCTGGAGGGCAGCGAGGGCTGCGGCTTCATCCTGCGAACCGCCGCGGAGGGCGTCAGCGAGGAGGCGCTGACCCGGGACCGGGAGTTCCTGCTGCGATTGTGGCGCTCGATTCAGGTTCGCGCCGCCGCCGCTCAGCCGGGCACGCTGGTCCACGGCGATCTGCCGCTGGTGCTCCGGGTGCTGCGCGACCTCGTCTCCGACGACATCGAGCGCGTGCGCATCGACTCGCGGGAGAATTTCGACCGCGTGGTGGCGTTCTGCGAGCAGTTCCTGCCGGATATCGTGCCGCGGCTCGAGCACTATCCCGGGGAGCGCCCGATCTTTGACCTCTACGCGGTGGAGGACGAGATCCAGCGGGCGCTGGAGCGCAAGGTGCCGCTCAAGTCCGGGGGCTATCTGATCATCGACCAGACCGAGGCGATGACCACCATCGACGTCAACACCGGCGGCTACGTCGGCCACCGGACCCTCGAGGAGACCATCTTCAAGACCAACCTCGAGGCCGCCCAGGCCATCGTGCGCCAGCTGCGCCTGCGCAATCTCGGCGGCATCATCATCATCGACTTCATCGACATGGACGAGGCCGAGCACAAGCGCCAGGTGCTGCGCGCCCTGGAGAAGGCGCTGGAGCGCGACCATGCCAAGACCCAGATCAGCGGCGTTTCCGCCCTGGGCCTGGTCGAGATCACCCGCAAACGCACCCGCGAGTCCCTGGAGCATGTGCTCTGCGAGCCCTGCCCGGCCTGCGGCGGCCGGGGCAACGTCAAAAGCGCCGAGACCGTCTGCTACGAGATCGCCCGGGAGATCCTGCGCGAGGCCCGGCAGTTCGACGTCGAGAAGCTGCTGGTGCTGGCGGCCCAGGAGGTGGTGGACCTGGTGCTGGACGAGGAGAGCGACAGCTTCGCCGAGCTGGAGGAGTTCATCGGCAAGCCCATCGAGTTCCAGGCCGAGCCGCTGTATACCCAGGAGCAGTTCGACGTCGTGCTGATGTGAGGGGTGGAGCGCCGTCGCGGTAATGCGCCAGTTCCTGTCTCCGCGCGGCCGCGAGCGGCTGCGCGCCGCACTGTTGTACAGCGTGGTCGGCCTGCTGCTGGTCGCGGCGCTGAGCCTCACCGCCACCCGTCTGGTGCTCGCGGCAGCCCCCGGCCTGCGCGGGGAGCTCGAATCGCTGCTCGGCGGGATGCTCGATCGCGAGGTGGCGATCGGCCGAATGGACGCGCGCCTCGACGGCCTGCGCCCCTCGCTGGTGCTTGAGGACGTGGTCATCAGCGGCCCGGGCGGGGCCAATCGTATCCGCTACCTGGCGGTCACGGTGGCGCCCTGGGGCTCGCTCACAGGCGGTGAGCTGCGCCTGCATCAGGTCGCCCTGCGCGGGGCGGCCATCGAGCTGGTGCGCACCGGCGAGGAGGAGTTCGACCTGCGGGGTCTGCCGCCCCCGCAGGCGGAGGTGCCCCCGCGCTATATCACCCTCGACGACCTGAGCATCGACCTGGTGGACCGAAGGCGCGGGGGCCGGGTCTCCCTCGCGCCGGCGGCGATACGCATCGAGCGCGGGGCAGACGGTCTGCGCGTAGGTGTGGTAGCGCGCCACGCCGGAGATGGCGACGGCCGCCTCGACCTGCGTCTGCACGCCGCCGGCGTCGACCGACTCCTGGACGGAAGGCTGTACGCCCGTCTGGAGGCCTGGCCGGCGGCAGGCCTGGGCCCCTGGCTGCCTGCCGACTTCCCCGAAGCCGGGGGCGACGCCCGACTGGCCGGCGAGCTGTGGGCCACGCTGGACGGCGGCAAGCTGCGGGCGCTGCGCGGCACCGCCCGGGCCCGCGGGCTGGCACCAGCGGATGGCGCCTTCGACCGGCTGGCCGGCGACTTCCAGTGGCGGCCGCTCGGCGACGGCTGGGAGCTGGCGCTGGGTCGTATCGACGTGCGCAGCGCCGGCGGGGAGCCACGGGCCGTTGGTCCCCTGCGCCTCGCCTCCGGTCACGGCGGTGCACCCTGGCGCCTGGCACTCGAAGGGCTCGATCTCGGACTGGCCGCCGATATGGCGCCCTTCGTGCCCGACCTCCCGGCGGCGTGGCGGGAGCGCCTGGCGGCCCTGGACCCGCGGGGCCGGCTCGCCGTTGCGCAGGTGGTAGCGGGGCCGGATGACTGGCGCCTGAAGGGGCGGCTGGAGGAGGTGAGCGGCCAGCCCACCGGTGCCTGGCCGGGGGCGAGCGCCGTCTCCGGGGAGCTCGCCGTCGGCCCGCGCGGGGGGCGTCTGCAGCTGCGGGCGGGGGCTGGCGAGCTGCGCCTGCCGCGACTGTTCCGCGGCCCGCTCGGCTATGACCGCGTGGCCGGCAGCGTCGCCTGGTGGCGCCCGCCCGAGGGCACGCTGAGGGTCGATTTGGACGGGCTGCAGGCCCGCATCAGGGGGGCACTGCTCACCGGCACCGCCCGCGTGTGGCTGGATCCGGAGCGGGGGCCGTTCCTCGACATCCGCGCCCGCGCCCGGAACGGGGACGCCGCCCACACCGGGCGCTACCTGCCGGCGGGGATCATGCCGGCGCGGCTGACGGACTGGCTCGACAGCGCGGTGGTCAGCGGCCGGGTGCCGGAGGCGGAACTGCTGCTGTTCGGCCCGGCGCGGGACTTCCCGTTCGCCGAGGGGGGCGGCAGCTTCCTCGTGCGCGGTCGGGCGGAGGACACCCGCTTTGCCTTTCATCCGGACTGGCCGGCCCTGGAGGGCGTCAGCGGCGAGCTCGAGTTCCGCAACGGCGGCCTGCGCATCGACGCCAGAGAGGGCCGGATCTACGACGCCGCCATCGCCGAGGCGACGGCGACCATCGAGGACCTGCGCGATCCCCGGCTGCAGATAGAGGGCCGGGTGGAGGGGCCGGGCGCCGCTCTGCTGCGCTTTCTCGCCGAAGCCCCGCTGTTGCGCAACCCGGAGCGTCTCGACCCGCTGCGCCTGGAGGGCGACACGGTGCTGGATCTCGCGCTGACGCTGCCGTTCCGGGGGCGTCCGCCGCAGGTCAATGGGCGGCTCGACGTCACCGGCGCCGCGCTTGCCCTGACCAACGCGCCGCTGCGGCTGGAAAACCTTCGGGGCACCGTGGGCTTCGACAGCCACGGCGTCGCCTTCGAGCGGCTGCTGGCGGATTACGCGGGGCAGACGATCCTCGCGCGGGCCCGCACCGACGGTGAAGGCGAGGCGGCCCGCATCATCGTGGATGCGGTGGCGAACCTGGAGCCCGCGGATCTCCCCGGCGGCGAGCGCCTCGAGGAGCGCATCCAGGGGCGCTCGGAGTGGCTGCTGCGCATGGAGCGCCCGGGCTTTCGTGCGCCCCCGGGGCCGACCCGGTTCCAGGCGGAGTCGGGGTTGCAGCAGACGCGGGTGGAGGCGCCGCTCCACCTGGGCAAGCCGGTCGGCGAGGCGCGGGCCACGCGCCTGGATGTCACCCTGGCGCCGGGCGGTGACCTTTCGCTGGTCCTGCGTTATGGGGAGACGCTCAGCGCTGCGGGCGAGCGGCCCGCCGCCGGCCGGCCGCGACTGGCGGTCAACCTCGGGCCCGAGCTGCCGCAGCCGCCGGGGGAGCCGGGGCTGGTGCTTGGCGGCGAGCTGCCGGTGCTGCCGCTGTCAGAGCTGGCCGCCCTGCGTGGCGGGGCTGAAGAGGTCAGCGGCCTGCCGCCACTGCGCCGCATGGATCTGGCGCTTGCCGGGGTGGAGACGGCGAGCTGGCGCCTCGGTGCCACCCGGATGCAGGCCGAGCCGGCCGGCGCCGGCTGGCGGGCAATGCTGGATGGCGCGGCGAGCGGTCGTGTAGAGCTGGCTCCGGACCTTGATCCGGTGCGGGCCGAGCTGGAGGCCCTGGCCCTGGAGCGCCGGGAGGCGCCCGCCGCGGGTGAGGCGAGGGCGGACGGCGACGACGGGCTCGCGCTCCCCCGGCGCCTCGCGCTGATCCTGCAGGCGCGTCGGTTCAGCGTCGCGGAGCAGGATCTCGGGCGTCTTGACCTGCAGCTGGATGCCCGGGACGGCCGGGCCAGGACCCTGGTAGTCGACCTCGACGGCGAAGAGGTGGCTCTGCAGCTCAGCGGCGAAGGCGCGAGCGGCGAGGGCGCGAGCCGTCTGTCACTGTCCCTCGAAACCGGCGATGCGGGGGCCTTCCTCGGCGCCCTCGGCCTCGGCAGTGCGCTCCGCGGTGGCAGCGGCGAGGCCGATGGCCGTGTGACCTGGCAGGGCGCGCTGCTGCAGCCGGACCTGACGACGCTGGCGGGCGAGGCCCGCTTCGACCTGCGCGATGGCTCGCTGCCTGCGGTGGAGCCGGGAGCCGGACGCGCCGTCGGGCTGTTCAGTCTCTCGCTGCTGCCGCGGCGGCTCGCCCTGGACTTCTCCGATCTGGTGGACACCGGTCTTGTCTTCGATCGGCTGCAGGGGCGATTCCGCATCGCCGACGGCGTGATGACCACCGAGCGCCTGCGCCTGGAAGGTCCCACCGCGAATCTGCGCCTCGGTGGCACCATCGACCTCGTCCAGCGCACCTATGACCAGTGGGCGAGCGTCACGCCGCAGCTCTCCGCCACGCTGCCCCTGCTCGGGGGCCTTGCAGGTGGCCCCGCTGCCGCGGTACTCCTGCTGCTCGGGCAGGAGATGCTGGAGCCGGGCCTGGACCGCCTGGCGCAACTGAACTACCGCATTACCGGGAGCTGGGAGAATCCGCGGGTGACTCCCGTATCCGCGGTTCCGGCCGGCTCGGGAGATGGCGACAATGGCTGAGCGCAGCGGCCTGGCCGCGATACAGATGGTCTCCGGCGACGATGTCGCCAACAACCTCGACTCCGCCGGTGCGCTGGTGGACCGCGCCGCCGCGGCGAACGCCGGCCTGGTGGTCCTGCCGGAGAACTTCGGCTTCCTCGGCCGGCGCGAGCGCGACAAGCTGGCGGTGGCGGAGGACGACGGCGACGGCCCGATGCAGGCCTTTCTGGCCGACGCCGCCCGCCGCCATGGGATCCACCTCGTCGGGGGCACGGTACCCCTGCGCGGCGAGGATCCCAACCGCGTGCGCGCGGCCTGCCTGGTCTACGGGCCGGACGGCGCGCGCGTGGCCCGCTACGACAAGATGCACCTGTTCGATGTGCGCCTGGAGGACGGCCAGGCGTATCGGGAATCGGCAAGCCTCGAGCCGGGTGAGGGCCTCGCCTGCTTCGACTGCCCCCTGGGCCGTGTGGGGCTGTCCATCTGCTACGACCTGCGCTTCCCCGAGCTTTACCGCGCCCTGGTGGACCGCGGTGCGGAGATCCTCGTGGTGCCCTCGGCCTTCACCGCCACCACGGGTGCCGCGCACTGGGAGATCCTGGTGCGGGCGCGGGCGGTGGAGAACCTCTGCTACGTCGTGGCGTCTGACCAGGGGGGCGAGCACCCCACCGGGCGCCATACCCATGGCGAGAGCATGGTAGTGGATCCCTGGGGCCGGGTGCTGGCGCGGCGCAGCCTCGGGCCGGGCGTGGTCCAGGCGACCATGGAGCGGGAGGTGCTCGCCGACCTCCGCCAGCGCTTCCCGGCACTGGAGCATCGCCGTACCCTGGCCTGAGACCGGTGCGGCCGCCGGCAACGGACACGGGAGAGGATCCATGAGCAGCGAACTGACGGCCCGGAATCTGGAAACGGCCCGCGATGCGCTGCTGGCGCCCGCGGGGCTCGCGGAGAGCGACCTGGAGCGCGCGTTCGGCACGCTCATGAGCCCGGGCGTCGACGCCGCGGACCTCTACTTCCAGGTTCGTCGCAGCGAGTCCTGGGTGCTCGAGGACGGCATCATCAAGCAGGGCAACCGGAATCTCGATCAGGGCGTGGGCGTTCGCGCCATCGCCGGCGAGCAGACCGGCTTCGCCTACTCCGACGAGATCGTGCTGCCGGCGCTGCTGGAGGCCTCCAGCGCCGCCCGGGCGATCGCCCGGCAGGGCGGCAGCCAGCGCGTCCAGGCCTGGCAGGGCGGAGGCGGCCGGGCGCTCTACGAGCCCCTGAATCCCCTCGACAGCATGACCGCCGACGACAAGGTGGCCCTGCTGCGGGAGGTGGATGCCGCGGCCCGCGCCGCCGACCCGCGCGTCGATCAGGTGGTGGTCAGCCTGGTGGGTGTGCAGGACGTGGTCCTGGTGGCCGACGCCGACGGCTGCCTGGTGGGCGATGTCCGCCCCATGGTCCGGCTCAACGTCAGCGTCATCGCCGAGCAGGATGGCCGCCGCGAGAGCGGCAGCGCCGGCGGCGGCGGCCGCACTGGCTACGATTTCTTCCGCGAGTCCGGCCGCGCCCTCGGCTACGCCCGTGAGGCCGTACGGCAGGCGCTGCTGAACCTGGAGGCCGTGCCCGCGCCCGCGGGCACGCTGCCGGTGGTGCTCGGCTCCGGCTGGGCCGGCATCCTGCTGCACGAGGCGGTGGGCCACGGCCTCGAGGGCGACTTCAACCGCAAGGGCACCTCGGCCTTTGCCGGGCGCCTGGGTGAGCGGGTGGCCTCGCCGCTGTGCACGGTGGTGGATGACGGCACCCTCGCCGGACGCCGAGGCTCGTTGAACGTCGATGACGAGGGCACGGAGAGCGGCTACAACGTCCTCATCGAGAAGGGGGTGCTGCGCGGCTACATGCAGGACCGGCACAACGCCGCCCTGATGGGCACGGCCCCCACCGGCAACGGCCGCCGCGAGTCCTACGCTCATCTGCCCATGCCGCGGATGACCAACACCTACATGCTGCCCGGGCCGCATGATCCGCAGGAGATCATCGCCTCGGTGGACCGCGGCCTCTATGCGGTGAACTTCGGCGGCGGCCAGGTGGATATCACCTCGGGCAAGTTCGTCTTCTCGGCCAGCGAGGCCTACCTGATCGAGAACGGCCGGGTCACCCGCCCGGTGAAGGGCGCGACGCTGATCGGCCACGGCCCCGACGCGCTCACCCGGGTGAGCATGGTGGGCAACGATCTCGAGCTCGACACGGGCATCGGCACCTGCGGCAAGGAGGGCCAGAGCGTCCCGGTGGGCGTGGGCCAGCCCACGATGAAGATCGACGGCCTCACGGTGGGGGGGACCGAGGTCGGTTGAGCGATGGGCTGCGAGTCTGAGGATCCGGGATCCGCGGCGTGGTCGTAATGGTCGAGCACGGTGCCCATGCCGGGATCGTGCACCGCCTGGCGGGACACGCTGTGAATACATCCTTGTACGCTCCATGGCGGCATCCCTGCCGCCAAGGGTCCCGCCAGGCGGCGCACGATCCCGGCAACCCGGGCGCCGGGTGGCCGATCCGCGGGAGCATTGGTGACCCGGGGCTTGCCTCGGTGCGAATTGTTGTAGGTCGTGCGCGGCACCGCCGCGTGCGACATCCGGTGGCCCCGCGGCGCTCCGGTAGCGCCAACGCCCGGTGCCAGGGCCGGCATCGTGTACGGGTTGGCGGGACACGCCGTGAATACATCCGTGTAGGCTCCACTGCGGCATCCCTGCCGCAGAGGGTCCCGCCAACCCGCACACGATGCCGGCCCGGAACGCGTGGCGGCTGATCCGCGAACCACTGGGGCAGCGGATGTCGCGCGCGGCGGTGCCGCGCACGACCTACGCCCGAGCCGGCTCGCGAAACCTTGAACTCGAGACGCGAAACGGGGCCCTCAAGGGGCCCAGAACCGCCGAGGTGATGACATGACCGAGCAGAGCCATCTCGCCGCGAGCCGTGAGCTGCCCCCGGTGGGGGAGATCGAGGGGCTGGTGCGGTTTGCGCTGGCCGAGGCGAAGCGTGCGGGAGCGGACGCCGCCGAGGTCTCCGCGAGCGCGAGTCGTGGGCTGGCGGTGAAGGTGCGCCGGGGCGAGGTGGAAACCCTCGAGCACATGCGTGACCGCGGTCTGGGCGTCACCGTGTACTGCGACGGCCGCAAGGCCTCGGCGAGCTCCGCGGACTACAGCGAGGCGGCGATCCGCGAGACCGTGCGCGCCGCGCTGGACATCGCCCGCCATACCTCCGTCGACCCGTGCGCCGGCCTGGCAGATCCCGAGCATCTGGCCGCCGAGGTGCCGGATCTCGATCTCTATCACCCCTGGGACATCACCCCGGAGGCGGCCATCGAGCTCGCGCGGGAATGCGAGGCCGCGGCGCTGGCGGTGGACTCGCGGCTGACCAACTCCGACGGCGCCGAGCTCTCCACCGGCGAGGCGGTCAACGCCTACGGCAACAGCCACGGTTTCGTCGGCGGCTTCGCCGCCTCCCAGCACGGGCTCGGCTGCGTCGTGGTGGGCCGTGAGGGCGAGCAGATGCAGCGCGAGCACTGGTTCAGCGCGGCCCGGGCGGCAGGGGACATGGAGGCTGCGGCGGATGTCGGGCGCGAGGCCGGCGAGCGCACGGCGCGTCGGCTCGGGGCACGCCGGCTTGGCACCACCTCGGCGCCCGTGCTGTTCGCTGCGCCGGTGGCGCGCTCGCTCATCGGCCACTTCGTCGGGGCTGTCTCCGGCGGCAGCCTCTACCGCCGGGCCTCGTTCCTCGTCGACAGCCTCGGCAGCCGGATTTTCCCCGAGTTCGTGCAGATGCACGAGGCGCCGCACCTGCCCCGGGCGCTCGGCAGTGCACCCTTCGACGCCGAGGGCGTGGCCACGCGCCCCCGGGCGCTGGTGGAGGACGGGGTGCTGCAGGGCTATGTGCTCTCCAGCTATTCGGCCCGCAAGCTCGGCATGATCACCACCGGCAACGCTGGAGGCGTGCACAATCTCACCGTCAGCGGCGGCGAGCGCGGGCTTGAGGCCCTTATCCGCGACATGCACCGCGGCCTGCTGGTGACCCAGCTCATGGGGCAGGGCGTCAACCCGGTGACCGGGGACTACTCCCGCGGCGCCGCGGGCTTCTGGGTCGAGGACGGGGCCATAGCCTATCCGGTGGAGGAGATCACCGTCGCCGGCAACCTGCGGGAGATGTTCCGCAACCTGGCGGCGGTGGGCGCCGACATCGACCGCCGCGGGAATATCCGCTGCGGCTCGCTGCTGGTCGAGGGGCTCACCATTGCCGGGGAATAGGGTACCGCTGGTCCTTGCCGCTCCCTGCGGGGGATGGGATGCTTGGCAGGCGCCGGCCGGCGTGCGGTGTCCCCGCCCGCGGCCGGCGTGTCGATGTCCTGACCAGCGGCGAGGAGTGCTATGAAGATCCGTGATCTCCTGGAGGCCTGGGAGCGATCCGCCGGTGAGCGGCGTACCCGGGAGTTCTACAGCGTGCGTCTGCCCGTGCACGACGCGGCCAAGCTCGCCGCGCTGGCCGAGATGTATCCGGGGCGCTCCGAGCAGGACATCATCACGGACCTTCTCTCCGCGGCGCTGGACGAGGTCGAGGCCGCGTTCCCCTACGTGCCGGGCCGGCGCGTGGTGAGCGAGGACGAGCACGGCGACCCGATCTACGAGGACGCCGGCCTGACTCCCCGTTTCCAGTCACTGACCCGGGAGCACCTGCGCCGCCTCGAGGAGGAGTAGCGTTTTCCCCGGGGCTCCGGGTGCTGAATGCACCTCCGACCGGGGTGCCCCCTCAGTCGGCTTCCAGGTAGAGGCGCTCGTAGACGCTCGCGGGAACGTGGGCACGGTTGTCCCAGGGGACGTAATCGGCCATGAATTCGCGTTGCGCCGCCCACACCCGGGCGAACGCCTCGTCCGCCTCTGCCTGCTCGCGGATGACGGTCTGCGCCACGTCCGCAAGCTGGTGCAGCACACGCTCCGGAATGCTCGCGATGCGCACGCCGTAGGCCTGCTGCTGGCGCAGGCTCTCGGCGTTGGCGGATTCCGCCTCGGCCAGCGCCCGGCCGGTGGCCGCCTGGCAGGCAAGCCGGATGAGTCCGCGCTGCCGCTCAGTAAGCGCCTCCCAGCGCGCGCGGTTCACCATCAGGTACTGGGCACTGGAGGGCTGGTGCCAGCCGGGGAGCAGATTGAACTTGAGCAGCTGGTCGAGACCGAGGCGCTGGTCCACCACCGGAATCGAGAACTCGGTGGCGTCGATCACGCCGTCCTCGAGAGCCTCGTTGATGGCGAAGTCCGGCAGCCGGTGCACATCCGCGCCGAGGCGGGCGAGGACGTCCCCGCCGAGGCCGGCGAAGCGGATATCCAGGCCATCAAACGCCTGCAGGCTCTCCACGGGCCCGCGGAACCAGCCGGCCGTCTCCGGACTGACCAGCCCGCACAGCTCCAGGTGCACCGCGTAGCCCGCCCCGGCGTAGACCTCCTGCATCAGCGCCTCACCGCCGCGGAAACGGTACCAGGCCTGGAACGCCCACGGCTTCATGCCGAAGGGGACCGCGGAAAAGAGCACCGCGGCCGGCAGATGCTGGCGGTCATAGCCGGGCCAGGTATAGGCGGCGTCGAGCTCGCCGGCGCTCACGGCCGGCAGCAGGCCCTGGGGCGGCGGGGCCTCCCCCGGCTCCTGCAGGGCGAGGGTGAGGCTGCCGTCGGTGAGGGTCTCCAGGCGCTCGGACACCCACGCCGCCGGGCTGCCCAGCGCCGGCAGTCGCGAGGAGAACGCCATGCCCACCGTCAGCTCGGCGGGCTGGGCACTGGCAGCGCCGACGCTCGCGAGCGCCAGCGCCGCGGCCATCCCCAGCCGCAGCGGTCGGCCAAGCCGGCCCACAGGCACCGCAGCGCTCGCCTCTGCCGTCTCTCTTCGCACGGGTGCTCCTCCTCGTCTCACCCTCGGATCCGGATCTGTCTGGCCCGCAGATCGTCCGGAAACTACCCGGGTGTTCGCGCCGCCGGACAGGGCAGCGCGGTTACCGGTATCCGCGGGTCGTCCAGGCGCACCGCGGTCAGCTGGCCGCCCCAGAGGCAGCCGGTATCCAGCGTGATGTAGCCGGGGCCGCGGCGCAGCCCGAGGGTGGACCAGTGGCCCGTGATCAGGGTGCCGTCCTCCGGGCGATGCCGTCGCCCCGGTGCGGCGTACCAGGGGTAGTGATCCGCCGGCGCCTGTTCCGGCGGCCCCTTGTAGCGAAACAGCAGGCGGCCCTCGGCATCGCAGAAGCGCAGCCGGGTGAAGGCATTGATGATGTAGCGCAGCCGCTCCCAGCCGGTCAGCGATTCCTGCCAGCGGTCCGGCTGGTCGCCGTACAGATGCGCGAACAGCGGGTCACTGTCCGGCCCGCGCAGCGCTGCCTCGGCCTCGCGGGCGAGCCGTCGGGCGGTGGCGATGTCCCACTGGGGCGGCAGCCCGGCGTGCACCAGAACGAACGGCAGCTCGGCGTCTTCGTGCAGCAGCGGCCGCTGCTGGAGCCAGTCCAGCAGCTCATCCCCGTCCGCCGCGCGCAGCAGCGGCTCCAGAGTATCGCTGCGGCGCAGCTCGCCGTGACCCGCCCGGACCGCGAGCAGATGCAGATCGTGGTTGCCGAGGACGACGTGGGCCCTGCGGCCGAGGCCGCGGACGAAACGCAGGGTGCCGGCGGAGTCGGGTCCGCGGTTCACCAGGTCCCCCGTAAACCAGAGCGTATCCGCCGCGGGATCGTACCCGAGCCGGTCCAGCAGCCGCCGCAGGGGATCGAGACAGGCGTGAACGTCGCCAATGGCGTAGACCGCCATGCAACCTCCCGTTGGCCGGAAACCGCCCTGGGGCGGTGGTATGGCGCAGCGCAACAACGCTTATTCTAGCCCGCATATCTCACCGATTCACGGCTGCGGGCGCGGATCTGGCGGGCAGTACTGCGTTGCGCTCGGTCCGGGTGCTCGACGTACTGTCGAGTACGCCTGCGCGCCCGGACTCTCCCGCGCGTTGGGCAGCGCGGAGCCCTTCCCGCGGGCCTCTGCGCTTCAGAGCGGCGACCTGGCAAGGCGGCGTTCGCAGCGAATGGCCGTAGCCCTTTGCAAGAACGCCAACGCAGTCCAGGGCGCCGCTCTGAAGCGCCCTGCGGGGCCGCACGGCGCGCGCGCAGCCGGCGTTGCGCTGCTTGACTGTACTCGCGGTACAGCGCTGCGCAGCGCGCCTTGTCTGCACGCGCGCTGTGCGGCCAGAGGCCCGCGGGAAGGGCTCCGTGCTGCCCATCTCCTGCCCGCCATCTCCACGCCCTCGCTTCGCGAATCGGTGAGATATGCGGGCTGGTGCGCCGGCGGGGCCGGGCGCACCCCGCGTGGGTGCCGGTCGTTCGCCTAGCGGAGCCGCTGGGCCGGTGCCGCCGGTGCCCGGGGCGACGGGATCGCCGGAATGTGACGGATTTTGCGAGGAAACGCGGGGGCTTGTGCTAGGTTTCGGACGTCAGTCATGATTGGTGGTCACCCGCCGGGTGTACCGGATCCGTCCAGCATTACGTTGCGAGGCTATCCATGTCCGAATCCCGCCGTCGCTTCCGCAGGCCGGACCTTCTCACTTCCCTGAGCATCACCGTCGTCCTGGCGATGACGGTGTCCATGCTGCTGCCCTACATCTGAGCACGGCCGCGCCGGGGCCAGCCTCGGCGCCCGACCCTAGAGCCGCACCGCGAGCACGTCGCACTTGGCGCCGTGCAGGAGGGCGTTGGCCGTGGAGCCGAGCAGCAGCGCGAGCCCGTGGCGGCCGTGGCTGCCGACCACGATCAGATCGACGCCGTTTTCCTCGGCGAAGGTCACCACCTGATACTTGGTCTGGCCGACAGTGACATGCTGGCGCTCGGCCGGGATGCCGAGCCGTCTGCCCAGTTCCGCGAGGCGCCGTTCGGCGTTCTCCAGCAGCTCCGACTCCACCGTCGTCGCCGGTGGGATCATCAGCTCGTTGCCGGGCTCCACGGGCAGATTCTCCACCACGTGCAGCAGCGTGAGCGAGGCGCCGTAGCGCTCGGCCACGTCCACCGCCCGTTCCGCCACGCGCTCGCAGTCCGGCTGGAAGTCCACCGCCAGCAGGATCTCCCGATAGGCCGCCATCGCGCTCCCCTCCGCTCGGATCTCTGCCTGTCGCTGCTTGCAGACTAACGCAGTTTTCTGCGTGCGCAGAATGCCGCGTCGTGCCGTGAATCACGCCAGTGCCGACGCGGATCCGGCGCTCCCATGAATTCGGCGTCAGGTCGGCAAGCGCACAGCGCTCGCCGACCGCCGCGCCTCGGCGCGGCATCCGCTGATGCCGATGTCGCCGATTCGCCTGCCCGGCGTGTCGGGTACCGCCTGCGGCGGTTCCCGACCTGCGATGGCTACGAACCCGGGATGTCGCACGCGGCTTCGCCGCGCACGACCTACGCCCATGGGATCTCTCGTGCCCGCGGCGGCTGGCACCGATGTCGGGAGGCACACGGTTCCGTCCTCGGGCACCACGCGCTGGTGTACCGAGCGGTCGCGGAACCCATGCCGGGAAACCGCCCTGCGCACTGCCGCAGGCGCCATGCGCGATGCGCCGCAGCGTCGCGGGAACGTCAGTCCGAGCCTGTCGCATCCTCACGACGTGGCAGCTCCGGGCAGTGCCCGGGCGAGGGCGGCGAAGTCCTCCAGGGACAGGCGCTCCGCGCGGGTGCCCGGGTCGATGCCGGCCGCGGCGATGCGCTCGGCGGGGAGCAGCGCGCCGAGGCTGTTGCGCAGGGTCTTGCGGCGCGCCGCGAAGGCGGCGGCGACGACGCGCCCGAGGGCGGCCTCGTCCGGCACCACCACCGGCGGTTCGCTGTGGGGCACGAGCCGCACGAAGGTGGAGGTTACCCGCGGCGGCGGCCGGAAGGCACCGGGGCCGATGTCGAACAGCGGGATCACCCGGCAGCGGTACTGCAGCATCACCGACAGCCGGCCATAGTCGCGGCCGCCCGGACCCGCGGCCATGCGCGTGACCACCTCGCGCTGGAGCAGCAGGTGCAGATCAGTGACCAGCAGGGGGCTGGCCGTGAGATGGAACAGCAGCGGCGTGGACAGGTTGTAGGGCAGATTGCCGACGATGCGCAGCCGCCGGCCGTCCGCCGGGGCCAGCTCGGCAACCGGGTAGCCGAGGGCGTCCCCGGCATGCAGCGTCAGCGCACCGCGGTCCGCTGCCGCCGTGCGGAGATGTTCGATCAGATCCCGATCCAGCTCGATGGCGGTGAGCGCGCCGGCGCGCTCGAGCAGCGGCAGGGTAAGGGCGCCCTGGCCGGGGCCGATCTCCAGAAAGGCGTCGCCGGGGGTGGGGTTGATGGCCGCCACCATGCGGCGCAGGACGCCCGGGTCGTGCAGGAAATTCTGGCCGAAGCGGCGCCGGGGCCGGTGCGCCATTCAGGCGGCGACCCGAGCCAGCGCCACCGCCTCGGCGATTGCTGCCCGCAGGCTGCCGCCCTCCGCCCGGCCGCTGCCGGCGAGATCCAGGGCGGTGCCGTGATCCACCGAGGTGCGGACGATGGGCAGGCCGAGGGTGACGTTCACCGCCCGGCCAAAACCCGCGTGCTTGAGCACGGGCAGGCCCTGATCGTGATACATCGCGAGCACGGCGTCCGCGCCCTGCAGGCTTCGGGGCGTGAACAGGGTGTCCGCCGGCAGCGGACCGACCAGGTTCAGGCCCTCGGCCCGCAGGCGCTCCAGCAGCGGGATGATCAGCTCGATCTCCTCGCCGCCGAGGTGCCCGCCCTCGCCTGCATGGGGGTTCAGGCCCGCCACCAGCACCCGGGGAGCGGCGAGGCCGTAGCGGCACTCCAGGTCACCCACCAGGATGCGGATAACGGTCTCCAGGCGTTCGGCGGTGATGGCGTCCGGCACGGCCCGCAACGGCAGGTGCGTGGTGGCGAGCGCGACCCGCAGGCTACCGGCAGTGAGCATCATCACCGGCATTCGGGCACCGGTGAGCTCGGCGAGGAACTCGGTGTGGCCGCTGAAGGGCACGCCGGCCTCGTTGATCACGCCCTTGTGCACCGGGGCCGTGACCATGGCCGCGAAGCGCCCCGCGAGGCAGCCCTCGCCGGCGCGGCGCAGCGTCTCCAGCACGTAGGCGGCGTTGGCGGGATCGAGCCGCCCCGGCACCGCCGGGCGCCGCAGCGACACCGGCAGCACCTCAAGTGTGCCTGCCCGGGGCTCCCGCTCGGGATCGAATGGCACCAGGCCGGTCGCGCCCCGGGCGCCCAGCAGCTCCGGATCGGCCACCGCCACCACCCGTGCCCCCAGGTCCTCGCCGGCCAGGGCCGCCACCAGCTCCGGGCCAATGCCGGCAGGCTCGCCGGGGGTGACCGCGATACACGGCCGCGGGGTGTTCACGAAGCGAGTCCCTCGCCGAGGC
The DNA here is from genome assembly GCF_020883455.1 of Spiribacter halobius. Classification (NCBI taxonomy): domain Bacteria; kingdom Pseudomonadati; phylum Pseudomonadota; class Gammaproteobacteria; order Chromatiales; family Ectothiorhodospiraceae; genus Sediminicurvatus; species Sediminicurvatus halobius. The sequence goes on from NZ_CP086615.1 coordinate 854,544, forward strand.
GGTATTCGACGAAGGCCTCCTCGCGCAGCTCCCGCAGCCAGAGCTCCGTCTGTTCCTCCTCCTTGCGCTCGCGGATCGCCTCGGCGGCCTCGGAGCGCGCGATCTCCTCGGTCACGTCGCGCTGGCGGCGCTCCTCGAGCAGCACCAGGTGCCAGCCGGACCCGGTGCGGAAGGGCTCGCTAAGCTCGCCGGGCTCCAGCGAGCGCAGCACCTCCTCGAACTGCGGCGGCGTCGCCGCGGGGTCGATCCAGCCGAGGCTGCCGCCCTCGGAGGCGCTGGCGGCGTCATCGGAGTTCGCCTGCGCCAGCTCCGCGAACGACGCCCCGCCCTGAATGCGCTCGCGCAGTGATTCCAGGCGCAGGCGGGCGTCGGTATCGGTCACCACTTCGTTCGGCTCGATCAGGATGTGGCGGACTCGCGTCTGGGTCACTAGGCGCTGCTCGGTGCTGCGCCGGTCCTGGAGCTGGAAGACGTGAAAGCCCGCGGGGCTGCGCAGGACCGGGGTGATGTCACCCGGTGACATCTGCGCCACGCGGTCGGCAACGGGCTCGGGGACCTGGGCGGCGCCGCGCCAGCCGAGGTCGCCGCCCTCCAGGGCGTTGCGGGCATCGGAATAGGTGGCCGCCACGGTAGCGAAGTCGGTACCGGCCTCGAGCTCGGCGAGAACGGACTCCGCCTCGTCCCGGGCCCCTTCGATGGCCTCCGCCGACGCCGCCTCGGGCACGGAGATCAGGATCTGGGCGAGCCGGTACTCGGTGCTGTCGTCCCGGTTCTGGGCGAGGAACTGCTCGATCTCCTGATCGGTGACGTTGACCCGCCGTTGCATCTCCCGCTGGCGCAGGCGCGAGAGCAAGATCTCCCGGCGCAGGCGCTCGCGGAACTCCGCCATGGTCAACCCCTCGGCCGACAGCGCATCCCGGAAGCGCGACAGGGACATGTTGTTCTGCTCCGCCACCCGCCGCACCGCGGCGTCCAGCGTCGCGCTGTCCACGGTGATGCCCTGGCGCTCGGCGACGTTGAGCTGCAGCGTCTGCATCACCAGGCGCTCAAGCACCTGTCGGCGCAGTTCCTCCGCCGGCGGCATGCGTACGTTGCGCTGGCGAAGCTGGGCGCGCACGGCGGCGAGCTCGGCCTCGAACTCCGAGAGCAGGACGACGTCGTCGTTCACCACGGCGACAATGCGATCAAGCAGCTGCTCCTCGGCCTGGGCGGGGAGCAGGCTGGCAGCGAGCAGCAGCGGGACGAGCAGGGCGCGGACCATGGGTCCTCCGGACAGCGCGGGTCGGGGTTTTCAGTAGCCGAACGGACCGGGGCGATAGCCGCGGATCTCGTTCTCCAGGAAGCTCACTATGCTATCACCGATGCCGCCCAGGCCTTTGAGTTCCAGCTCCAGCAGGATCTGGCTCTCCAGGGTGGCGCCGTCGCGCCCGGGGTCGCGGTCAAGATACTCGCGGTGGGTGAGCCGCAGGGCATGGCAGCAGGCATCGTACTGCAGGCCGGCGAAGCGCTGCTGGGGCTGATCGAGCTCGAAGTCCTGGATGACGCCGCCGAACACCCGCCAGCGCGGGCCGATGGGCAGGGCGAAGCTGAGCTCGCCCTGATCCAGGGTGCGCACACCGTCCACCTCGCGCCGGCGCAGCCCGAGGTTGATCACCTGGGTGGCGCTGCCACGCCACTGCAGCAGCGTGCGCAGGTCGGAGTTGCCGCTCGCCTCCGGATCCCAGCGATAGTCTGCCTGGGCGCTGAAACCGCGCGGCAGCGACAGCCGCAGCTCGGTGACGTACTCCGAGCGCTCGCGCCGGTCCGGCTCGCCGGAGAGGGTCACCTCCCGATCCTCGAAATAGAGGATCTGCCCGCCGGAGGCGCGCAGGTATTCCCGCCCGCTGCGCTCGTCGACAAAGCGGGTGGTGAGGCCGAGGCTCAGGCGCTCGCCGTCCTCCACCCGATCCGGCCCGGTGAAGGCCGACTCGCGGAACAGCTGGCCGAAGGTGGTGGCGCTGCGGCCGGTGTCGAACCGCGGCAGCTGGTCCTGATCCCGCGTCGGGGCGGCGCGGTAGAACGCCCGCGGCTCCAGGGTCTGGCGCACACCGGTGAACAGCTGCGAGGGCCGCTCCAGGAACAGCCCGGCATCCACCGTGTACACCGGCAGCGAGCGTTCCGGGCGCTCCGGCAGGCTGGCATCCGGGCGGTCCAGATCGTAGGCCGTGTAGCGCCAGGTCACCGCGGGCTCCACGTAGTAGCCGAGGGTGCGCAGGGGCAGCGCCACGCGTGGCGAGAGGTCCAGCCGGCTCCCCGTGTCCCGGGCCTCGGGCGCGGGATGGGTGAATTCCGTGAGCTCGCCGCTGATGCTGAACGCCAGTGGCAGCGGCGAGCGCAGCGGGTCGTAGGCCGCCTGCAGGCGTGGCTCCCGGGCATAGGGCTCACTGGCAGCGGCGATGTCCGGGTCGAGGCTCTGCCAGGCCTGGGCGTCCAGGCTGGCCCGGAAATCGCCGGCAGCCCAGGACACCGTGCCGAAGCTCTCGAGGAAGGAGGCCGAGCGGCGGTCGAAATCGGTGCTGAAGTCGTCCACGTAGAACGGGTCGCTTACCCGCTGCTGCTCGAGCTCGATGCGGACCCGGTCACCGGCGCGCCAGCGGTGGCGCTGCTCGATGGACCAGCGGTCGTCACCGAAGACGTTGTCCCCTGGCAGATAGGCGCCCCCCACTTCGCCGCGGCCCCAGCGTTCGAGATAGCGCACCTCGCCGCCGAGCAGCAGGCCGCGCTCGGCGAAGATCTCCGGGGTCAGGGTGGCGTCGTAGTTGGGGGCGATGTTCCAGTAGTAGGGCAGGCTGAAGCTCGCGCCGCCCTCGTCCGATCGCCCCAGCGTAGGGGCGAGGAAACCGCTCTTGCGATCAGTGCCCACCGGGAACGTGATATACGGCGTGTAGAAGACCGGCACGTTCCAGATCGACAGCCAGGCGTTCCAGGCCGAGCCCTGACGGGCCTCACGGTCGATGCTCACCTCACCGGCATGCAGCCACCAGACCTCCTCGCCGGGATTGCAGGTAGTGAGGCTCACGCCCTGATACCGGCTGCGCATTGGGCCGTCAGCGATCACCGCCTCGGCTCGGCCCTGAAGGTGGCCGGCGGCGATGCGGTATTCCGCCACGCCTTCGAAGCGGCCGCTGTCGCTGTCGAGGTCATAGTCCAGGCGCTCGCCGCGGACCAGCGTGCCGCGGTCCAGCAGCTCCACGCCCCCGCGGGCACGCAGCTCCCCGGTGGCGGCCCGGTAGCGCAGTCGCTCGGCGCGGATACGCTGGTCGGCCCGGGTCAGCTCGGCGTCGCCGGTGAGGACGTAGACGCCCTCGTCCGCCTCCACCACCGCCCGCTCGGCACGACCGCGAACGGGTGTATCCGGGGCGCTGCGGGCGGCTGGATCGCCCTCCACCGGCGGTACCAGCAGCGCGCCGCACAACGCCCAGCGCCCGCCCTCCTGGGCGTGGGCACTGCTGGCGGCGACCAGCGCGGCGAGTGCCACCGACCCGCCCAGCCCGGGGATCCGGCGCTGCGGGCCGGGCCGGGGCCGGGGCGGGGCTATCCGGGCTGGGCGTTTGGCGGTACTGGCGTTCACGTTTACTGTTCCGGAACAGGCTGCCCGGGCCCGGAACCCGGGCGGCATAGCTTCCCCCACGTGAGTCCGCGGAACTGTATACGTTGAGCAGCGAACCCGAAACTCCCGGCGCCGGTCCCGGCGACGCCACCGATCCCCGCCTCGCGGGCCTGCACACCTGGCTCACCGAGGTTCTGGGCAGCCGCGCGATACGGCTCGAGGTGGCCTCGGCGGACGCCAGCTTCCGGCGCTACTTCCGGGTCCACCATGGCGGCGGCACCGCCATCGCCATGGACGCGCCGCCGGAGCGCGAGCCCTGCGAGCCGTTCCTGCGGGTGGCGCGGCTGCTGCGGGTGGCGGGGCTGCACGCCCCGGCGGTGCTGGCCGCGGATGCCGGGCGCGGTTATCTGCTGCTGGAGGATCTGGGGGGGGACACCTACCTGGACGTGCTGCTGGCCGGCGAGGCCCGGCCGGAGCCGCTGCTGGACGATGCGGTGGACGCGCTGGTGCGCTGGCAGGCGGCGAGCCGGGACGGGGTGCTGCCGCCCTACGACCGGGCACTGCTCGAGCGGGAGCTGGATCTCTTCCCCACCTGGTACGTCGGGCGGCATCTGGGTCTCACCCCGGGCAGCGACTGGCAGGCAGCCTGGCGGGCGGGGCGGGCGGCACTGGTCGACGCGGCGCTGGCGCAACCCCACGTTTGGGTGCATCGGGACTACATGCCGCGCAATCTGCTGCCTGCCGACCCCAATCCCGGCGTTATCGACTTCCAGGACGCCGTGCATGGCCCCATCACCTACGACCTCGCGAGCCTGCTGCGGGATGCCTTCATCGAGTGGTCGCCGCAACAGGAGGCGCGCTGGGTCCGGCGCTATCAGGCGGCGGCGATGGCCGCCGGGCTGCCCGTACCCGAGCCGCTGGCGCCCGCCCTGGACCTCATGGCGGCGCAGCGGCACCTGAAGGTGCTGGGGATCTTCGCCCGGCTCTGCCACCGCGACGGCAAGCCGCGCTACATTGCCGAGGCGCCGCGCTTCCTGCGCTATCTGGACCGGGAGTTCGCGCCCTATCCGGAGCTGGCCGACCTGCGTGAGGCCGTCGCCGCCCTGCCGTCACCGGAGGGCAGGGCATGAACGCCATGATCCTGGCCGCGGGTCGCGGCGAGCGCATGCGCCCGCTCACCGACCACCGCCCGAAGCCGCTGCTGGAGGTGGGCGGGAAGGCGCTGATCGACTGGCACCTGGAGGCACTGGCGGCGGCGGGGGTGCAGCGTGTGGTGGTCAATGTCGCCTGGCTCGGTGAGCAGATCCGCGCCCACGTCGGGGACGGCCGGGCCTGGGGTCTGGAGGTCTGCATCTCCGATGAGGGTGCCACGGCCCTGGAGACCGGCGGAGGCATCCACCGCGCACTGCCGCTGCTTGGCGACGCCCCGTTCTGGGTGGTCAACGGCGACGTCTGGAGCGATTTCGACCCGGCCCGGCTGCCGGCGGCCCCGCAGGGGCTGGCGCACCTGGTGCTGGTGGACAACCCGCCGCACCATCCGGCGGGCGACTTCGTGCTGAACGGCAACCGGGTTCGCAACGACGGGCCCGGGCGGCGTCTGACCTTCGCCGGTATCGGCTGCTATCGCCCGGCGCTCCTGGCCGACCATGCCACCGGGGCTTTCCGCCTGGCGCCGCTGCTGCAGGCCGCCGCGGCGGCGGGGGCGGTCACCGGCGGCTACCATCACGGGGCATGGAGCGATGTGGGCACGCCGGAACGGCTGCAGGCGCTGCGGCGCCGGCTGGCGGCGCCGTCGGTCTGAGGCACGCGCAGGGAGATCGCCATGGGCACGGAGATCCGCGGCCGACGCTTCACGGAGTCCGATTTCCGCCGTTTCCGCCAGGCCCTGACCGAGGAGACCGAGCGCCTGCGCCAGTGGCAGCGGACCGGTCGGCTCGCCGCGGAGCCCGCCTGCATCGGCGCCGAGGTCGAGGCCTGGCTGGTGGACGCGCTCGGGCGGCCGGCAGCGCTCAATACCGAGGTGATCGATGCGGTCGCTGACGGGCGGGTGGTGCCCGAGCTCGCGCGGTACAACCTGGAGCTGAACACGCATCCGCGACGGCTCGCCGGCCGCAGCCTCTCCGCCATGGCCGACGAGCTGGGCGCGCTTGCCGGGCGCGTCGCCGAGATCGCCCGCGGGCGCAACGGCGCACTGGTGTTCGTTGGCATCCTGCCGTCGCTGCGCCACGAGGATCTGGACGTCGCCCACATGACGCCGCTGGCCCGCTACCGGGCGCTGAACGAGCAGGTGCTGCTGCTGCGCAACCGCGAGCCCCTGGGCCTGGAGATCGACGGCGCCGAGCCGCTGCGCTGCGCTCAGTCCGACGTCATGCTGGAGGCAGCGGCCACCTCGCTGCAGGTCCACCTGCAGGTGGCGCCGGCGGAGGCCGCGCGGGTCTATAACGCGGCCGTGGTGCTGTCGGCGGCCACCGTGGCACTGGCCGCCAATGCGCCGGCGCTGTTCGGGCACTCGCTCTGGGAGGAGAGTCGCATTCCGCTGTTCGAGCAGGCGGTGGAGATGGGCCCCCCGCGGGACGGCCACGCCGGCCCCCGGGCGCGGGTGACCTTCGGCTCCGGCTACGCCCGCGAGGGACTGTTCGAGCTGTTCCGGGAGAACCTGGAGCGCTATGCGGTGCTGCTGCCGGTCACCGCCAGCGATGACCCGGCGCGGCTGCCCCACCTGACTCTGCACAATGGCACCATATGGCGCTGGAACCGGCCGCTGGTGGGCTTCGATGGCCAGGGACGGCCGCATCTGCGGGTGGAGCACCGGGTGATGTCCGCTGGCCCGACGGTCACGGACATGGTCGCCAACGCGGCGTTCTTCTTCGGCGCCGCCTGCGGGCTTGCCGCACGCTCGCGGCCCATCGAGAGCGAGCTCTCGTTCGCCGTGGCCGAGGACAACTTCTACCGCGCCGCCCGCGAGGGGCTGGCGGCCACGGTGCGCTGGCCGGGCGGAGAGCGCCCGCTGCGCGGGCTGATCCTCGACGAGCTGCTGCCGCTGGCGCACCTCGGGCTGCAGGCCCGCGGCGTGCCCGCCGGCGAGGCCGAAAGCTGGCTCGCCCCGGTGGCGGAACGGGTGGCCCGCGGGCGCACTGGTTCCGCCTGGCAACGGGCCTGGCGCGCGCGTCATGGGCGTGACCGTCAGGCCCTGGTGCTGGCCTACCTGGCGCGCCAGCGCACCGGGGTGCCGGTGCACCGATGGGATGTGGACTGATGACCCCGCAACTGCGTGAGCTCGACCATCTGCCGGAGGCCCTGCTGACGGCCGCGCCGCAGCGGCTGGCGGGGCTGCTCGGTGGCCCCACCCTGATCCACCTCAGCGGGCGGCGGCAGCCGCCACTGTTCGTCAGCGTGCTCGCCCACGGCAACGAGCACACCGGCTTCGCTGCCGTGCAGCGGCTGCTGCGCCGCTACGCCGGCCAGGCCCGGGAGCTGCCGCGGGCGCTGTCGCTGTTCATCGGCAATGTCGACGCAGCCGCGGCCGGCGTTCGCCGGCTGGACGGGCAGGTGGACTACAACCGGGTGTGGCCGGGCACGCTCACGCCGAGCGCGCCGGAGGCCGGCATCATGGCGACGGTCACCGAGCGCCTGCAGGCGCGGGGCTGTTTCGCCAGCGTCGACATCCACAACAACACCGGCATCAACCCGCACTACGCCTGCGTCAACCGCCTGGCGCCCGACTTCCTGGCGCTGGCGTCGCTGTTCTCGCGCACGGTGGTGTACTTCACCCGGCCCCAGGGGGTGCAGTCCCTCGCCTTCGCCCGCTTCTGCCCGGCGGTGACCCTGGAATGCGGGCAGAGCGGTAGCGCCGGGGCGGTGGATCACGCCGAGGACTTCCTGCGCTCGGCGCTGGCGCTGGAGCACGTGCCGGCGCACGTGGTGCCGGGCGACCTCGGGGTCTATCACACCGTGGCGGTGGCGCGAGTCGCGCGGGACTGCCGCTTCGGGCTGGAGCCCGAGGGCGAGGATCTGAGCCTGCTGGAGGACATCGACCGGCTGAATTTCCGCGAGCTGCCGGCCGGCACCGAGCTCGGCCGCGTGCATGGCCATCGCCGACCGGTGATCGTCACCGACAACGACGGCGCCGACGTGACCCCGCACTACCTGGAGTGTCGCGACGGCAGCCTGCGCACCCGCCGCCGGGTCTTCCCGGCCATGCTGACCCGCGACGTCCGCGTCATCTACCAGGACTGCCTCTGCTACTTCATGGAACGCATCCGCCTGGAGGAACAGGCCACCGGGTAAGTCAGAGTTCTGCTGGCCTGATTCGGTGGGTGTGGAAAACACAACGACACCACGGACACAACGAGGCACAACGGATAAGTGGATCAATCTCTTACGTTGTGAATCGTTGTGTCCGTCGTGTCGTTGTGTTTTCTCGAGCGTCGGCTGAAGTCGGACACCTACGTCCCCGAAATCGCTTGGCGGGTACCGAGGCGCTCAAGGACATGCCCGGTCAAAGCATCCGCGGCCTGTTGGCAGTCGAGGTTGGCGCCGAGGGTGCGCAGGTCGGTGACGGCCATGCCGGGGTGGCCGCAGGGGTTGATGCGCTGGAAGGGTTCCAGGTCCATGGCCACGTTCAGGGCAAGGCCGTGGTAGCTGCAGCCGCGGCGGATGCGCAGGCCGAGGGCGGCGACCTTGGCGCCATCGACATAGACCCCGGGCGCATCCGCCCGCGCGGCCCCGTCGATGCCCTGTGCCGCCAGCAGGTCCACCACGCTCTGCTCGAGCAGGGTCACCAGCCGGCGCACGCCGAGCCCGTAGCGGCGTAGCTGCAGCAGCGGGTAGAGCACCACCTGGCCCGGACCGTGGTAGGTCACCTGGCCGCCGCGGTCGGTGGCGACCACGGGGATGTTCCCCGGATCGAGCAGGTGCTCCCGGCGCCCGGCGAGGCCGAGGGTGAACACCGGCGGGTGCTCCACCAGCCAGAGCTGATCGCGGTCGGCCTCGCCGCGGCGCTCCGTGAAGGCGCGCATGGCCTCCCAGGTGGGGGTGTAATCCGCCTGCCCGAGCTGGCGGACGCGGGGCGGGGGCGTGCTCACAGCGTGGCGAGCACGTCGCCGTGGGACTGCAGCTCGTGGTAGATGGCGTCAAGCTGCGCCCGGCTCTCCGCGGTGATGGTGACGGTCACCGAGACGAAGCGGCCGTGCCGGCTTGGCGTGGTGCGCAGCGCCTCCGCCGGCGTCGCCGGGGCGTGGCTGCTGACGATGCGCCAGACCAGCGCCGCCAGATCGGCATCGGTACGCCCCATGGCCTTGATCGGGAACTCGCAGGGGAAGTCCAGGGGGCTGTCGTCGTCGCTCATGCTGCCTCCCGTGCCGGCGTTATTCGAACCAGAGCAGCACCTCGTCCACCAGCCGGCTCCACAGTCCGCCCTCCGGCACCGCCTCCAGGGCCACCAGCCGGGTTTCTGCCAGCGTGCTCTCGCCCAGGCGCACGCTGACGCTGCCGAGCACGGTGCCCTCGTCCACCGGCGCGTCGATGCGGCTGTCCAGGCTCAGGCTCGCGTCGAGGTTGTCGTACTGACGCGCCGGGATGGTGACGTAGAGGTCCTCGGTGAGACCCACGCCGAGGCGGTCGCTGGCGCCCTTCCACACCCGGGCCTCGGTCAGCGGTTCGCCGGCGGCGTAGAGCCGGTGGGTCTCGAAGAAGCGGAAGCCGTAGTTGAGCAGCGCCTGGGACTGCTCGATGCGGGCGCTGGGGCTCGCCGCGCCCATCACCACCGAGATCAGCCGCATGTTCTCGCGCTGGGCCGAGGTGGCCAGGCAGTAGCCGGCGGATTCCGTGTAGCCGGTCTTCACCCCGTCCACCGAGGCATCGCGCCAGAGCATGCGGTTGCGGTTGAACTGCTCGATGCCGTTCCAGGTGAAGCTGCGCTCCGAGTAGAGCTGGTACAGCTCGGGGAAGCGCTGGATCAGCGCCCGCACCAGCAGGGCCGTGTCCTCCGCGCTGGAGTAGTGCTCCTCGCCTGGCAGGCCGGCGGCGTTGGTGTAGTTCGTGTTCTCCATGCCGAGCTCGGCGGCGTACTGGTTCATGAGCTCGGCGAAGGTCTCCTCGGTGCCGGCGATGTGCTCGGCGAGCGCCACGCTCGCGTCGTTGCCCGACTGGATGATCATGCCCCGCAGCAGGTTCTCCACCGTGACCCGGTCGCCCACCTCGATGAACATGCGCGAGCCCCCGGTGCGCCAGGCGCGCTCGCTCACCAGGACCTCGTCATCCATCGCCAGGTTGCCGGCGCGCAGCTCGCTGAAGACGATGAAGGCGGTCATGATCTTGGTGAGGCTCGCCGGGTCCCGGCGCAGGTCGCTCTGATGGTCCACCAGCACCCGCCCGCTGTGGAAGTCGAGCAGCAGATAGCTCTCGGCGCCGAGCTGCGGCGGCGAGGGCACGGGGATGGGCTGGGTCTGCGCGGTGGCGGCGCCACCGAGAAGCAGGAAGACCAGCAGAATCAGGAAACGGAAGGCCTGCATGGGTGCGCTCTCGAATCGGTGGTTGTGGCGGGCTGGCGGGGTATTCTAACCGCGGCGGCGGTTCCTGCGACCGCGTTGCCGGCGGGCGACAGGGTATCGGGCCGGGCTGCGGATCCGCCGGGCGTCCGGTAACACTAGTCCGGGATCACCACATGCCCCGGGCCATGGCCGGCCTCCGCGAGCCGGTCACTGATGCGGTCCACGGCGGCGATATCCGTCAGCGGACCGAGCTGCACACGGTGGAAGCCGTCGTCGCCGGACTCCACCCGCACGTCGGCACGGAATGCATCCGCCTGCAGCCGGTCTGCCAGCCGGCGGGCATTGCCGGCCTCGCGAAAGGCGCCCACCTGCAGGAAATAGCTCACGGCCTCGGCAGCTTCCGGCTGCGCCGGAGCGGGATCGGCAGCGATCGCCTCGGCTGCGTTGGCCGTGACGTCCTCGCCGGTCTCCGTGTCGTGTTCGCTGCCTGCCCCGGAGGCGGCCGCCTGGCGGTCAGGCGTCACCGTGCGCACCTCCACCGGCGCAGTGCCGCTCTCGAGCATGCCGAGCTTGGCCGCCGCGGCGTAGGAGAGGTCGATGATGCGATTGTCGGCAAACGGGCCGCGGTCATTGACGCGCACCACGATCTCGCGCCCGCTCTCCAGATGGCGCACGGCGACGTAGGTGGGCAGGGGCAGCGCGCGGTGGGCGGCAGTCATCGCGTACATGTCGAACGGCTCGCCGCTGGAGGTGCGGCGGCCGTGGAACTTGCTGCCGTACCAGGAGGCGATGCCGCGCTCGCGGTAGCCATCGGCGCTGTCCAGCACCTGGTAGGTGCGTCCGAAGACCTCATAGCGCTCCGGGTTGCCGTAGCGGCTCTTCGGCTCGCTCCGGGGCTCGGCGTCCGGGATCGCGCCCGGGTCGGCGATGGGCTCGCCCGGCCCGTCCCCCGGCTCCGGCGGGAGGCTGCTGCAGCCGGCCAGCAGCGCCAGCAGCAGCGCCGGCAGCAGACGGCGCGTCATCGGTAGCCCTCCCGGATCTCGCGGCTCAGCTGCAGTACTGCCATGGCGTAAAGCGGGCTGTGGTTGTAGCGGGTGATCACGTAGAAGTTCTCCAGGGTGACCCAGTGCTCGTCGCCGCGCTGGCCCTCCAGCACCAGCAGCCGGGCGGCCGCGTCGCCGTCCGGGAGGCGGCGCCGGGGCGTGACGCCGGCCGCGCGCAGGGCCGCGATGGTGTCCTGCGGGCGCAGGCCGTCGCGCTGCAGCGCCTGCCAGTCGCTGCCGGTGACGTCGCCGCGCACGGCGATGGGCGCGTCCGCCTGCCAGCCGTGGCGGCCGAGGTAGTTGCCGACGCTGCCGATGGCGTCCGCGGGCTCGGACCAGAGGTCGCGGCGGCCGTTGTCGTTGAAGTCCACCGCGTACTCGCGGTAGCTGCTGCTGATGAACTGCGGAATGCCCATGGCCCCGGCATAGGAGCCGCGGGGCTCGCGCGGGTCGAAGCCCTCCTCGCGGGCGAGCAGGAAGTAGGCTTCGAGCTCGCGGCGGAAGAAGTCCGCCCGCGGCGGGTAGTCGAAGGCCAGCGTGCGCAGGGCGTCCAGCACCCGATGGCGGCCGCGGTGGCGGCCGTAGCGGGTCTCCACGCCGATGATGGCGACCACGATCTCCGGCGGGACGCCGAAGCGGCGCTCGACGGCGGCGAGGGTTCCCGCGTGCTCACGCCAGAACGCAACCCCCTCCTCGATGCGCGCCGGCTGCAGGAATATCGGCCGGTAGCGATACCAGGGCAGGGCCTCCGCCGGGCTGCTGATGGCGTCGATGATGTCCTGCTGGAGGCGGCTGTCCTCCCGCAGCAGACGCTCGATGCGCTCGGCCTCGAAATCGTGGCGTTCGGCCAGGCCGCGGGCGAACGCCACGAACGCGGCCTCGGTCTCGGGAGAGGTTTCGGCCCCGCTGGAGGGCAGCACGGCGCAGCCGCCCAGCGCGAGCAGGGCCGCAAGGAGCGCTACCGCAAGGCGGCGCAGGCGGATCGGACTGGCTATCACGAGGACCACAGGCGGCGGTGGGTATGGATGGACATGAGAATACCGAAGGCCGCCAGCAGGGTCACCAGCGACGAGCCGCCGAAGCTGATCAGGGGCAGCGGCAGCCCCACCACGGGCAGCAGCCCAGAGACCATGCCGATGTTGACGAAGAAGTAGACGAAGAAGGTCAGCGCGAGCCCGCCGGCGAGCAGGCGCCCGAAGCTGTCCTGGGCATGGTGGGCGATCCACAGCCCGCGGGCGACCACGGCGAAGTAGAGCGCGAGCACCAGCAGCACGCCGATGAACCCGAACTCCTCGGCGAGCACGGCGAACACGAAGTCCGTGTGGCGCTCGGGGATGAAATCCAGATGCGCCTGGGTGCCGTTCAGCCAGCCCTTGCCATAGAGCCCGCCGGAGCCGATGGCGATCTTGGACTGGATGATGTTGTAGCCGGCACCCAGCGGATCGCGCTCCGGGTCGAGGAAGGTCAGCACCCGCTGGCGCTGGTAGCCCTGCATGCCGAAGTACCAGAGCATCGGCGCGGCGGCCGCGAGCAGGGCCAGCAGGCCCGCCATGATGCGCCAGCGCAGGCCGGCCAGGAACAGCACCGAGCCGCCTGCGGCGGCCACCAGGATGCTGGTGCCAAGGTCCGGCTGCACGGCGATCAGACCGACGGGCAGGGCGATCAGCAGCAGCGCCAGCATGGTGCGCCCGAAACCCGGTGGCAGCTCGCGATCGGCCAGCAGCCAGGCGACGAGCAGCGGCAGGGCGATCTTCATGAACTCCGAGGGCTGGAATCGCACCACGCCGAGATCCAGCCAGCGGCGGGCGCCGCCGCCCAGCTCGCCCGCGACCAGCACTGCCACCAGCAGCGCCAGGCTGGCGGCATAGACCCACGGGGCCCAACGGCGGTAGACCAGCGGCGGGAACTGGGCAAGCACCACCATGACGGCGAACGCGATGGCGAGCCGGATGAGCTGGCGCTCGACCTGAACCAGGCTCTCGCCGAAGGCGCTGTAGAGCACCACCAGACCCACCGTCGAGAGCAGCAGCAGCATCCCGAGCAGGGTGGCGTCCAGGTGCAGCCGCCGCTGCACCAGACCGAGGCCGGCGGCGCCACCGCCGCCGCTGGACTCACCGTTCGCCGACGTCGGCAGCCACATCGGGCAGCTCTCCCTGTTCCAGCAGCCAGGCGTCGATCACCTGGCGGGCGATGGGCGCGGCGGTGCCGCTGCCGCTGCCGCCGTGCTCGGCGATCACGGCGACGGCGATACGCGGTGCCCCCACCGGGGCGAAGGCGATGAACAGTGCATGGTCGCGCAACTCCCGCGGGATCTCGTCCTCATCGTATTCCTCGTCCGGCGCCAGGCCGAAGACCTGTGCCGTGCCGGTCTTGCCGGCCATGCGATAGGGCATGTCCTCGGCCACGGCGCGGGCGGTGCCGCGGCGCCCGTGCATCACCTCGGCCATGCCCCCGATCGCCTCCTCCCAGAGTGCCGGGTTCTGCAGCGTCACCGGCGCGACCAACGGCTCTGCCGGCGCCAGGCGCGAGGCGCTGTCCTCGCCGGGCGCCTCCGTGGCCGCGACCAGGTGCGGGCGCACCGGACGCCCGGCGTTGGCGAGCATGGCGGTGGAGGCGGCGAGCTGCACCGGCGTGGCGAGCATGTACCCCTGACCGATGCCGGTGTTCACCGTCTCGCCGTGGTACCAGGGCTCACCGCGGTTCGTCCGCTTCCACTCCCGGGAGGGCATGACGCCGGTGAGCTCCCCCGGCAGATCGATGCCGCTGGGGCGGCCGAAGCCGAAACCGGTCATCCACTCGTGCATGGCGTCGATGCCCATCTCGTAGGCGAGGTCGTAGAAGTAGATGTCGCAGGACTGGGCGATGGCCTGGGTCAGGTCGATCTCGCCGTGGCCGCCACGCTTCCAGTCGCGCCAGGGCCGGCTGACGTTGGGCAGCCGGTAGAGCCCGTTGCACTGGAACTCCTCGTCCGGATCCACGGTGCCGTGGGCCGCGGCCGCGAGGCCGAGAAACGGCTTGATCACCGACCCCGGCGGGTAGCGCCCACGCAGGGCGCGATTGAACATGGGCGTGCCCGGCTGGCTCTGCAGCCCGCGGAAATCCTCCAGGGTGATTCCGGTCACGAACAGGTTGGGGTCGAAGCCGGGCTGGCTCGCCAGGGCCAGAACCGCCCCGTCCCGCGGGTCGATCGCCACCACCGCGCCGCTGTGCTCGCCGAGGGCCGTCTCGGCCACGCGCTGCAGCTCGATGTCCAGCGTCAGATGCAGATCCTCGCCCGGAACCGGCGGATCCCGCTCCAGGGTGCGCAGGGTGCGGCCGAGGGCGTTGGTCTCGAGCCGTACCAGGCCCATCTCCCCGTGCAGCCGCTCCTCGTAGAAGCGCTCGACGCCGCTCTTGCCGATGACGCTCGAGCCGCGGTACTGGCTCGCATCCACCTGCCGTAGCTCCTGCTCGCTGATGCGGCCGACGTAGCCGATGGCGTGGGAGCCGATGGCGCCGTAGGGGTAGAAGCGGGTCAGGTGCGCCTTGACCTCGACCCCCGGGAAGCGATGGCGGTTGACCGCCAGGCGGGCCACCTCGCTCTCGCTCAGGCGCAGCTTCAGCGGGATCTCCTGGAAGCGGCGCTGGCGCTCGCGCAGATCCCGGAACCGCTCGATATCGGTGGCCGAGAGCTCGACGATCTCCTGCAGGCCGGTGAGCAGGGCATCCATATCCTCAACCTGCTCCGGAATCACGGTGAGGCGGAACGCCGGAACGTTCTCGGCGAGCAGGCGGCCGTCGCGGTCGTAGATGAGGCCGCGGGTGGGCTCCGCCGGGGCGATGCGGACCCGATTCTCCTGGGAGAGGCTCGCATAGTGCTGATAGCCCGCTACCTGGAGCATGGCGATGCGCCCGGCGAGCAGGCCCAT
Organism: Spiribacter halobius; assembly: GCF_020883455.1. Taxonomy (NCBI): domain Bacteria; kingdom Pseudomonadati; phylum Pseudomonadota; class Gammaproteobacteria; order Chromatiales; family Ectothiorhodospiraceae; genus Sediminicurvatus; species Sediminicurvatus halobius. The sequence continues at coordinate 869,575 of NZ_CP086615.1, forward strand.
CAGCAGCAGCACGGCGATGCCCGCCACGAGCAGACGCCGGCGCACTACGCGGCTCTCTCCGGCCTTGTCGCGCAGCAGATCGAGGCTCATGCGGTCACTGCACCTGGAAGAAACGCCGCAGCTCGCGCAGCAGCACGAACACCACCGGCCACGCCACGGTGCCTGCCACGGCCGGCAGCCAGTAGGCCCAGTCCGCTCCGGGCTGCCCGGTCAGCCCGCGGATCCAGAGCAGCACGAGCTGCACCGTGAGCAGCAGCATGAGGACCGTCAGGGCCTGCTGCCAGAGCGGGAAGACGCGGATCCGCTGGTAGAGCTTCATGGTCAGAAAGGCCACCAGTGCAAACGCGAGGGCATGGGCACCCAGCAGGGTGCCCTGCAGGACGTCCTGCAGGATACCGACGAGCCAGGAGACACCGACGCCCACCCGCTGCGGCAGGGCGAGGCTCCAGTAGATCAGCACCAGCGCCGTCCACTCCGGGCGCAGCTGCTCGGCGGCGGTCGGCAGCGGCACCACCGTGAGCACCAGCGCGAGGAACAGGCTCGCCACGATGACCCAGCCGCCCTGGCGTACCGTTGCGTTCATGGCCGCGCCCCGGCGTCGTCGGTGCCGGATTGCCCCTCGTCCGCGGCGAGGGCAGCCCGCTCACCCTGCTCGCGGCGGATCAGCAGGACCTCCTGAATGCGGTTGAGGGCACCGCTCGGCTCCACCGTGATGTCGGCGAAGGCCTCGCCCGGGTCGGTGTCGACCGCGCTGACGCGGCCCACGGGATAGCCCGCCGGGAAGCGGCCGCCAAGGCCGGAGGTCACCAGCAGATCGCCGGGGCGGATGTCGGCGTTGTTGGGCAGGCTGGTCAGGTCCAGCGTGTGCAGGTTGCCGTTGCCCACGGCCACGCTGCGCAGACCGTTGCGGTTCACCTGCACGGGAATGGCGTGGCTCGGGTCGCTGATCAGGCGCACCGTGGCGCTGAAGGGGCCGGCCTCGTCCACCTGGCCGATGATGCCGTTGGCGTCGATTACCGGCTGGCCGGCGTAGACGCCGTCCCCGGTGCCCTTGTCGATCTGGATGAGATGCGTGTAAGGGTCGAGGTCCACCGCCACCAGCTCGGCGATCAGCACCGGCTCCTCCAGCTCGTAGGCGGAGTCCAGCAGGTCGCGCAGACGGATATTCTCCACCTCGAGGGCGTCCAGCCGCTGCAGGCGAGCCTCGTAGAGGAGCTGCTGGTTGCGCAGGCGGGCGTTCTCCTCGATCAGATCGCGCCGGCTCGTGAGCTGGGTGGAGGCGAGCCCGGTGAGCTCCAGCGGCAGACTGGCGGCAACACGCACCGGATGCACCACGGCGGACAGGGTGTGGCGGACAGGCTCGAGCAGGTTCTGCCGGTGATCCAGGGTCATCAGCACCACCGACAGCAGTCCGAGCAGCACCAGGCGCGCGGTGATGGAGGGACCTTGTGTGAACAGCGGCTTGATGGGCCGTCGCCTCCTGGGCGGGCGCCGCCGGCGGTCGGCGACGGGTCGCCCCAACCCGCAGCGGTGCAGAGATGCCCGCCCGCACAGTGAACCAGTGAACCGGGCCTTGGCGGCGCGAACCGGGTCTCGGTATGCGAGCGGCGGGGCCGGGTGCCGCTACTCGCTGACGAACAGGTCCGTGCCCTTCTCGTCCATGAGCTCCAGCGCGCGGCCACCGCCACGGGCGACGCAGGTGAGCGGATCCTCGGCGATGACCACCGGCAGGCCGGTCTCTTCCATGAGCAGGCGATCGATATTGCGCAGCAGCGCGCCGCCTCCGGTCAAGACGATGCCGCGCTCGGCCACGTCCGCACCGAGCTCCGGAGGGGTCTGCTCCAGGGCCGTCTTGACGGCCCCGACGATGCCGGAGAGCGGTTCCTGCAGGGACTCCAGGATCTCGTTGGAGTTGAGGGTGAAGCTGCGCGGCACGCCCTGGGCGAGGTTGCGCCCCTTGACCTCAAGCTCCCGCACCTCGGTGCCCGGAAAGGCGGTGCCGATCTCGTGCTTGATGCGCTCGGCCGTGGCCTCGCCGATGAGGATACCGTAATTGCGCCGCACGTAGTTGGTGATGGCCTCGTCGAAGCGATCGCCGCCGATGCGCACGGAAGACGAGTAGACGATGCCGTTCAGCGACAGCACCGCCACCTCGGAGGTGCCGCCGCCGATGTCCAGCACCATGGAGCCGCGGGCCTCGTCCACCGGCATGTTGGCGCCGATGGCCGCCGCCATCGGCTCCTCCACCAGGTAGACCTCGCGAGCCCCCGCGCCGGCGGCGGACTCCTTGATGGCGCGGCGCTCCACCTGGGTGGAGCCGCAGGGCACGCACACCAGCACCCGCGGGCTCGGCCGGAAGAAGCGCGCCTCGTGCACCTTCTTGATGAAGAACTGGAGCATTTTCTCGGTCACGGTGAAGTCGGCGATGACGCCGTCCTTCAGCGGCCGGATGGCGCGGATGGTGCCCGGCGTGCGGCCCAGCATGAGCTTGGCCTCGTGACCCACGGCGGCGATGGTCTTGGGGCCGCCGTCACGGTCCTGGCGGATGGCCACCACCGAGGGCTCGTTGAGCACTATCCCCTGACCGCGGGAGTAGATGAGCGTATTGGCCGTCCCAAGATCAATGGAGAGATCGTTGGAAAAAATGCCCCGAATGCCCTTGAACATGCAGAAATTCCAGCCGGTCAGAGAAAGGCGGGTAATCTAACAACGGGTAGGGGTTTGGGCAAGCGAGCGCCTGTGCTACTTTTTCGGGTTTGTGACCGTTGTGGCCGTTCAGGAGTGACCCATGTCCCTCGATGCCTCCCAGGTGCGGGAGATCGCTCATCTGGCGCGGCTTGCGGTGGATGAGGCGGACACCCGCGAGTATGCGGCGTCGCTGTCGTCGATCCTCGAGTTCGTGGAGCAGCTCGCAGCGGTGGAGAGCAGCGGCGTCACGCCACTCGCCCATCCGCTGGAGATGAACCAGCGCCTGCGCCCGGACGAGGTCAGCGAGAGCGACCAGCGCGAGCGCTTCCAGGCCATCGCCCCGGCCGTCGAGGACGGCTACTACCTCGTGCCGCGCGTCATCGAGTAGGCTCCCGCCCCCGCGCCGACCAGCCAGGACAGGCAGCATGCATACGTACACCATCGCCGAGCTTTCCGCGGCCCTGGCGGCCGGAGAGGTCTCGAGCGTCGAGCTCACCGAGGCGACCCTGGCGCGAATCGAGCGCCATCAGCCCGCGCTCAACGCCTTCATTACCGTGACCGCCGAGCAGGCCATGGCGCAGGCCCGCGCGGCGGACGCCCGGCGCGCCCGTGGCGACGCCGGCCCCCTCACCGGCGTGCCCATCGCCCACAAGGACATCTTCTGCACCGACGGCGTGCGCACGAGCTGCGGCAGCCGGATGCTGGACAGCTTCATCGCCCCCTACGACGCCTTCGTCGTGGAGCGACTGCGCGAGGCCGGCGCGGTGATGGTGGGCAAGACCAACATGGACGAGTTCGCCATGGGCTCTTCCAACGAGACGAGCCATTACGGCCCGGTGCGCAACCCCTGGGATGAGGATACCGTGCCGGGCGGCTCCTCCGGCGGCTCCGCCGCGGCGGTGGCCGCCCGCCTGGTGCCCGGCGCCACCGGTACCGACACCGGCGGCTCCATCCGCCAGCCGGCGGCGCTCTGCGGCATCAGCGGGCTCAAGCCCACCTATGGCCGGGTGTCCCGCTACGGGATGATCGCCTTTGCCTCCAGCCTCGATCAGGCCGGGCCGATGGCGGCCAGCGCCGAGGATCTGGCACTCATGCTCGAGGCCATGGCCGGCTTCGACCCGCGGGACTCCACCTGTGTCGAGCGACCGGTGCCCGCCTACCGGGAGGTGCTCGACCAGCCGCTCGCAGGCCTGCGCGTCGGGCTGCCGAAGGAGTACTTCGGCGAGGGCCTGGAGCCCGGCGTGGCCGCCGCGGTGGAGGCGGCGGTGGCGGAGCTGCGCGGGCTCGGCGCGGAGATCCGCGAGGTCTCGCTGCCCAACAGCGGGCTGGCGGTGCCGGTGTACTACGTCATCGCCCCCGCGGAGGCCTCCTCCAACCTCTCCCGCTACGACGGCGTGCGTTTCGGCCACCGCTGCGAGTCGCCGCGGGACCTGGAGGATCTCTACAAGCGCAGCCGCGGCGAGGGCTTCGGCGCCGAGGTGAAGCGCCGCATCATGGTGGGCACCTACGCGCTCTCCGCCGGCTACTACGATGCCTACTACCTCAAGGCGCAGCAGGTCCGGCGCATGATCCGCGACGACTTCGTGCGCGCTCTGGAGGAGGTGGACGTCCTGGTGGGGCCGACGGCCCCCGGCGTCGCCTTCGCCCTCGGCGAGAAGTCCGACGATCCGGTACAGATGTATCTGCAGGACATCTACACCATTGCGGTGAACCTTGCCGGCCTGCCGGGCGTGTCGGTGCCGGCGGGCTTCGCCGACGGCCGCCCGGTGGGTCTGCAGCTCATCGGCAACTACTTCGACGAGGAGCGCCTGCTGGCGGTGGCGCACCGCTTCCAGCAGGCCACCGACTGGCACCGGCAGGTGCCTGAGGGCTACGCGTAGGTCGGCAAGCGCGCAGCGCTCGCCGACACGCCGGCAGGCGAATCCCGGTTACCGCGCGCGAAGCGCGGTTGTCGGCGAGCGCTGTGCGCTTGCCGACCTACGCCGGAGCTGCCCCGTCGACGCCGCAACCGAACAACCGACCGAGGATGACAGACGCCATGCAATGGGAACCGGTCATCGGCCTCGAGATCCACGCGCAGCTGGCGACGCGCACCAAGATCTTCTCCGGGGCGTCCACTGCCTACGGGGCGCCGCCGAACAGCCAGGCCTGCGCCGTGGATCTGGGTCTGCCCGGCGTGCTGCCGGTGCTGAACGAGCAGGCGGTGCGCTTCGCGGTGCGCCTCGGCCTCGCCCTGGACGCGGAGCTCGCCGGGCGCTCGGTGTTCGCGCGCAAGAACTACTTCTATCCGGATCTGCCCAAGGGCTACCAGATTTCCCAGTACGAGATCCCCGTGGTAGGTCGCGGCCATCTCGACATCGAGCTCGAGGACGGCAGCACCAAGCGTATCGGCGTGACCCGCGCCCACCTGGAGGAGGACGCCGGCAAGAGCCTGCACGAGGGCTTCGCCGGCATGACCGGCATCGACCTCAACCGCGCCGGCACGCCGCTGCTCGAGATCGTCTCCGAGCCGGACCTGCGCTCCGCCGCCGAGGCCGTGGCCTACATGAAGAAGCTGCACTCGCTGGTGCGCTATCTCGGCATCTGCGACGGCAACATGCAGGAGGGCAGCTTCCGCTGCGACGCCAACGTCTCCGTGCGCCCGGTGGGGGAGAAGCGCTTCGGCACCCGCGCGGAGCTCAAGAACCTCAACTCCTTCCGCTTTGTCGAGCGCGCCATCAACTACGAGATCGAACGCCAGATCGAGCTCATCGAGGATGGCGGCACGGTGGTGCAGGAGACCCGCCTGTACGACTCGGACCGGGGCGAGACGCGCTCCATGCGCACCAAGGAGGAGGCCAACGACTACCGCTACTTCCCGGATCCGGACCTGCTGCCGCTGGAGGTTACCCCGCAGCTCATCGAGGACGTCCGCGCCGAGCTGCCCGAGCTGCCCGACGCGAAGAAGGCCCGGTTCGTGGAGCAGTACGGGCTGCCGGCCTATGACGCCGGGGTGCTCACCTCGAGCCGCGAGCTGGCCGACTACTACGAGGCGGTGGCCGCCGAGGCCGGCGATGCCAAGCTCGCCGCCAACTGGGTCATGGGTGACCTCGCCGGCGCCCTCAACAAGGCCGGGCTCGACATCACCGAGAGCCCCGTGGGTCCCGAGCGGCTTGCCGGCATGCTGCGCCGGGTGGTGGACGGCACCATCTCCGGTAAGATCGCCAAGGACGTCTTTGACGCGCTGTGGAACGGTGAGGGCGACGCCGACGCCGTCATCGAGGCCAAGGGCCTCAAGCAGGTCACCGACACCGCCGCCATCGAGGCGATGGTGGACGAGGTCATTGCCGCTAACCCCGAGCAGCTGGAGCAGTACCGCGCCGGCAAGACCAAGCTCATGGGCTTCTTCGTCGGCCAGGTGATGAAGGCCTCAAGGGGCAAGGCGAATCCGCAGGCGGTGAACGAGGTGCTGCAGCGCAAGCTCAACGGTGAGTAACAAGTTGCAAGTTTCAAGTTGCAAGCGGAGGCCTCAGCATCCCGCGAACTCCCGTTGGGAACCCTGAGTCGGCAGATTTGCCTACACGAGCGCGATATTCGATGTCGCGGCCCGATCGACTTGGTGCTACGCAGAGCCCTTTTCGTAGCCCGGTTGCGACAACGCGTCCGCCTCGCTCGCACTTGCCACTTGCCACTTGTCTCTTGCAACTGAGCAACGCGAATCCCTATGCCCGACCGTCTACACCGTTTCCTGTTCGAGCACGCCGACGTCCGTGGCGAGGTGGTGCAGCTGGATGACGCCTTTGCCGAGGTGGTGCGGCGCACGGATCATCCGCCCGCCGTGCAGCGGCTGATTGGCGAGGGGCTCGCGGCGGCGGCGCTGCTGGCGGCGACGCTCAAGTTCCGCGGCTCGCTGAGCCTGCAGCTGCAGTCCGCCGGGCCGCTGTCGCTGCTGCTGGTGCAGGCGGGCAGCGACGGCTCGCTGCGGGCGATGGCGCGAACCAACGGCGAGGTGCCCGCGGACGCGCCCCTGGACCGCCAGGCGGCGGGTGGGTCGCTCGCCATCACCATCGATCCGGAGGATGCCGGCGAGCGGTATCAGGGCATCGTCGATCCGGGCGGGGGGCGGCTCGCGGATGCGCTGGAGCGCTATTTCCGGGAATCCGAACAGCTGGCAACCCGCGTCTGGCTCGCCGCCGGGGAGGGCCACGCGGCGGGCATGCTGCTGCAGCGCCTGCCGGGCGGCGAGGGGGGCGATGCCGACGCCTGGAACCGCGCCGGGCACCTCGCGGATACCGTCACCGAGGCGGAGCTGCGGGAGCTTGCACCGGGCGAGCTGATCCGGCGACTGTTCCACGAGGAGGATATCCGCCTCTTCGACCCCACACCGCTGCGCTTCCGCTGTCGCTGCGACCGCCGGCGGGTGGCCTCCATGCTCCACGGCCTCGGCGCCGAGGAGATGCGCGACATCCTGGCCGAGCAGGGCCAGGTGGAGGTCCACTGCGACTTCTGCAACGAGCCCTACCGCTTCGACGCCGTCGACATCGAGGAGCTTTTCGCCGACCCCGCCACCCGCGCCCCCGACAGCCCGGCCCGGCACTGAGTCGGTCGGCGGCCCGCGGGGCGCGAAGGCGGCTCGGCGTTGGGATTAAACACAACGACACAACGGACACAACGGATCACAACGAGGAGAAGCCTGAGGGATAGGGGAGAGCGAGGTTCTTGCGGCAGGCGCCTGCAGCTGCGGTCGGCACGCAGGCTGGATCTGCCGAAACCGCTTCCCGAACAGCCAGCCTCTTCCGTTGTGATCCGTTGTGCCCGTTGTGTCGTTGTGTTTAATCCCCACCCAGCCCACACCCTTGGCGCCTTTGCGGTTATTCCCCGTCCCGCAGGTTCATGAAACCCGCGTGCGGGCAGCCGAGCAGACCGGGCAGGCCGGGTCGCGGCGGAGGTTGAGGCGGCGCCAGGTCTGGGTGAGGGCGTCCACCACCAGCAGGCGGCCGTTGAGGGGCTCGCCGAGGCCGGTGAGGACCTTGACCGTCTCCACTGCCTGCAGGCTTCCCAGCACGCCCGTGAGCGGGCCGAGCACGCCGGTCTCGCTGCAGCTCTGGGCCTCCTCGCCGGTGTCCGCGTACACGCAGCGGTAGCAGGGGCTGTCGTCGCGGTCCGGGCGGAACACGGCGAGCTGGCCGTCCATGCCGATGACCGCCGCCGACACCAGCGGCCGCCGCTCGGCCACGCAGGCGGCGTTGACGGCAAAGCGGGTGGCGAAGTTGTCCGAGCCGTCCAGCACCACGTCCACCCCCCGCACCAGCGCCCGCAGGTTGTCCTCGCTCAGCCGCTCGGCGACGGTCTCCACCTGCGTGCCCGGGTTCAGGGCGGCGATCCGCTCCCGCGCAGAGTCGGTCTTGGCACGGCCGACGTCGCCCGTGGTGTGGATGATCTGGCGCTGCAGGTTGGTCAGCTCCACCCGGTCGAAGTCGGCGAGCACGAGCGTGCCGAGCCCGGCGGCGGCAAGATAAAGGGCGGCCGGCGAGCCGAGGCCGCCGAGCCCGACGATCAGCGCCCGACTCCGCAGCAGCCGTTCCTGCCCCTCGAGATCGAGCCCGGGCAGCATGATCTGGCGGCTGTAACGCAGCAGATCCTCGTCTTCCATCCTTTCTCCGTGGGTCATGGCCGGTGCGCTTCCGGCCTGCCAAGTACGCTGTCTGCTTATCGAAGAGTGGGGATTCAACACAACGACACAACGAGCACAACGGAACACCGCGAGATCAATCCAAGGGTGGCCCCGTACCACGTTACCGCAGCAGCCGGCGCGAACTACTTACGGCACGCAGGCTCGGCAGGCCGAGCGACTGCTCCAAAAAACAACTTCTTCCGTTGTGACTCGTTGTGCTCGTTGTGTCGTTGTGTTGAATCCCAACCCCGCTCATGCCCCCTGCGGCGCACGGTCGTGATCGAAGTCCCTCGGCCCCGCGAGTTGCCCGGCCGTGACGCGTTCGTGGCCGGCGAGGTCGCGGTGGGTGGTGATCTCCAGGAACTCGGCGGCGGCGAACAGGGCGCGGACCGGTGCGCCCTGGCGGTAGCCGTGTTCCACCAGCAGGCGGCCGGCGGCGAGCAGGTGCGCCGGAGCGCCGGCGATGACCTGCTGCAGGGCCTCCAGGCCGGTGGGGCCGGCGATCAGGGCGGCCCGTGGCTCGAAGCGGGCGTCGCCCTGGTGTGGCTCCGGCTCGGAGTCGGCAATGTAGGGCGGGTTGGCGACGATCAGATCGAACCGCTCGCCGGCCACGGGTGCATACCAGTCGCCGGCGCGCCAGTCGATGTGTGCGAGGCCGAGACGCTCGCCGTTGCCCCGTGCGACCGCGAGTGCCCCGGTGCTGCGCTCCACCGCCGTGATGCGCGCCCGGGAATGCCCGCGGGCCAGCCCGAGGGCCAGCGCCCCGCTACCGGTGCCGAGATCCAGCGCCCGGCGGAACGGCTCGGCCAGGGCCAGCTCCAGCAGCAGCTCGGTCTCCGGGCGCGGGATCAGGACCTCCGGGGAGACCGTCAGGTCGAGGTCCCGGAACCCCTGCCGGCCGAGCAGATAGGCCACTGGCCAGCCTTCCGCGCGACGGGCGACCAGCGTCCGGAAGCGGGCGAGGGCGTCGGCATCCAGGAGACGCTCCGGATAGGCCCGCAGCGCGACCCGGCTGGCCCCGCTTACCGCCAGCAGGAGCAGCTCGGCATCCCGGTCCGCGCTCGGACTGGACCCCGCCAGCGCGCGCCGGCCCTCGCCGAGGGCGTCGCCGAATGAGCGCGTCCTGGCCCGCATCCGTCACCGATTCGCGGCGGCGGTCACTTCAGGCCGGCGGCGCGCAGCGCGATGGCGCGGTCCTCCAGCATCACCGGAATGCCGTCGTCAACGCGGTAGACGCGCTCCTCGTTCTCGGTGATCAGCCCCTCGTCCAGCGGCTGCTCAACCGGCGTGTCGTCCAGATAGCGTACGCCGCCGCCGGCGATGGCCTCGTTCAGGCGTTGCAGCTCGTCCCGGGTCATGGGGCGCACCGGGTGCTTGGTCACCGGGCAGCAGAGCACGTCCAGCAGCTTGCGATCGATCGCCATCGAACCCCTTCCCGCGGCCTCCGGGGCCGCCCGCCATCGGTTTCCCGGCAGGATACCAGAACCCGCCGCCCGCACCCCCGCGCGTAGCCAAGGCGGGGCGCGACCATTACTATGGACGCCCCGCCCGCGGCGACGAGAGCGAAGAGATTCCCCATGAGCGACGCCCCTATCGACAACCTCAACGTCCTTGCCCAGGAGCTCCTGCCGACGCCGGCCGAGGTCAAGGGCCGCCTGCCGCTGTCCGCGCGCGCCCGGGAGACGGTGGAGCAGGGCCGCAACGTGGTGCAGGACATCCTCGATGGCCGCGACCCTCGGCTGCTGGTGGTCATCGGCCCGTGCTCGATTCACGACGTCGAGGCCGCCAAGGACTATGCGCGGCGCCTCAAGGCGCTGCACGACGAGCTCGCCGACAGCCTGTACGTCGTCATGCGGGTCTACTTCGAGAAGCCGCGCACCACGGTGGGCTGGAAGGGGCTCATCAATGACCCCTACATGGATGACTCCTTCCACATCGAGGAGGGGCTCTACCGCGCTCGTGAGCTGCTGCTGCACATCGCCGAGCTCGGCCTGCCCGCCGGCACCGAGGCGCTGGATCCGATCACTCCCCAGTATCTGGGGGACCTGATCAGCTGGACCGCCATCGGCGCCCGCACCACCGAGAGCCAGACCCACCGCGAGATGGCGAGCGGCCTGTCCACGGCGGTGGGCTTCAAGAACGGGACCGACGGCAGCCTGGACGTGGCGATCAATGCCCTGCGCTCGGCGTCGAGCCCGCACAGCTTCCTGGGCATCACCCAGGAGGGGCGTTCGGCGGTGATCCGCACCCGCGGCAACCGTTACGGCCACGTGGTCCTGCGCGGCGGCAAGCAGCCGAACTACGACTCCGTGAGCATCGCCCTGTGCGAGAAGGAGCTGGCCGATGCCGACCTGCCCGTCAAGCTCATGGTCGACTGCAGCCACGCCAACTCGAACAAGGACCCGGCCCTGCAGCCCCTGGTGCTGGACAATCTCGTCAACCAGATCATCGAGGGCAACCGCTCCATCGTCGGCGTGATGATCGAGAGCAACATCGGCTGGGGCAACCAGAAGCTCGGCGACGACCCGGCCGCGCTCGAGTACGGCGTCTCCATCACCGATGCCTGCATCGACTGGCCGACCACCGAGCGCATTCTGCGCGACGCCAACGAGCGTCTTGCAGAGCCGCTGCCGGCAAGGGCCGGCTAGCGTTGCGCGGTACCCGATCCCAGACGCGCGGGGTTGACGCTATGCACGCACCGGAGGTTGAATCAGCCCTCGCATGGCCCGTGCCGCGGCCCCGGGGTGAGGCACGGCAGGCATGCGGCGCCGGTCGCGCGGGGCGCGGCCGTGTTGCGACAGGACCCGGTGTTGACCGGGAGGCGGGCCACCGCCCGAACGGAGGACCATAACGATGGCCGACAAGACCTCTCTGCCGATCAGGGGCATTGCGCCTTACGAGCCCGCTGAGGGCGAGGAGTACATGAACGAGGAGCAGCTGGAGCATTTCCGCCAGATCCTGCTCGCGTGGAAGCGCCAGCTCCAGGAGGAGGTCGAGCGCACGGTGAGCCACATGCGCGATGACGCCAACAACTACGCCGATCCGGCGGACCGGGCGACTCAGGAGGAGGAATTCGCGCTGGAGCTGCGCACACGGGACCGCGAGCGCAAGCTCATCCGCAAGATCGACGAGACGCTGGAGCGCATCCGAAAGGACGACTACGGCTTCTGCGACCAGTGCGGCGTCGAGATCGGCCTGCGCCGGCTGGAGGCGCGGCCCACGGCAACGCTCTGCGTGGACTGCAAGACGCTGGAGGAGATCAAGGAGAAGCAGCGCGTGGCGTAACCCGCCATCACGCCTGCTTTATCAGGCCGGCCGTCCTTCGGGGCGGCCGGCCTTTTTACTACGGGCCACTGCCCGGCGACATCCGTGCCCTGCATTGGGGCATGGGAGGGCGCGTCCCGCGAGGCCGAGTGTCCCGGCGGGAGATACACCGCTTCGCCCCGCACCCACCCCCAAAAGCGTTCTAGGCCTCGCGGATCCGGTGGAAAGACCGAGGGCTGGTCAGGCCTCGTCGGCGAGCGCCGCCAGCTGGTCCGCCTGGTGCTCGCTCACCAGCGGGTCGATGACCGGGTCCAGGTTCCCTGCCAGGATCTCCTCCAGCTTGTAGAGCGTGAGGTTGATGCGGTGGTCGGTGACCCGGCCCTGGGGGAAGTTGTAGGTGCGGATGCGCTCCGAGCGGTCGCCGCTGCCCACCAGCAGGCGCCGGGCCTCGCTGCGCTCCTGCACCGCGGCCTCGCGCTCCCGGTCCATCAGCCGCGCCTGCAGGAACGCCAGCGCCTTGGCGCGGTTCTTGTGCTGCGAGCGCTCGTCCTGGCACTCCACCACGATGCCCGTGGGCAGGTGAGTGACGCGGACCGCCGAGTCCGTCTTGTTCACGTGCTGGCCGCCGGCGCCCGAGGCGCGGAAGGTGTCCACCTTGAGCTCGGCGGGGTTCACGGTGATCTCGTCCAGCTCCTCGGCCTCCGGCAGCACCGCCACCGTGCAGGCCGAGGTATGGATGCGGCCCTGGGACTCGGTGGCCGGCACGCGCTGCACCCGGTGGGCGCCGGACTCGAACTTCAGCCGCGAGTACACGCCGTCGCCGCTGATGCGCACGATCACCTCGCGGTACCCGCCCTGCTCGCCGTGGCTCTCGCTGATCATCTCCGTACGCCAGCCGCGCTGCTCGGCGTAGCGCAGATACATGCGCAGCAGATCCCCCGCGAACAGCGCCGCCTCGTCGCCGCCCGTGCCGGCGCGGATCTCGAGATAGGTGTTGCGCTCGTCGTTCGGGTCGCGCGGAAGCATGAGCACCTTCAGCCGGCGCTCGAGCTGCTCGAGGCGCGCGCGTGCATCCCCCGCCTCGTCCTCGGCGAGCTCGCGCATGTCGGCATCGGCATCCCGGGCCATCTCCTCGGCGGCGGCAAGGTCCGATTCCGCCGCGCGGTACTCGGCCAGGGCCTGCACCAGCGGCTGCAGCCGCGAGTATTCCTGGGACAGGCGGGTGAAGCGCTTCTGCTCGCCGATTACGTCCGGGTCCGCCAGCAGCGCCTCGATCTCTTCGTGGCGCTCGCGCAGCTGCTCGAGCTTGTTGCGAAGGCTTGGATTCATGCGTCCTGTCCGTTGCCGTCCTCGTCGGCGTCGTCCTCCACGCCGAGGGTACGGTGGCTGATGCGAATGGTCAGCGGGTCGCCGCTGCGGGCCGCCTCGCGCAGGCCCAGGGTGGGCGCATGCAGCAGCTTGCGGGTGAGCCGGCGCGAGAGCTCCTGCATGACCTGCTCCGGATCATGCCCGGCGGCGAGCTGGCGCCGGGCCCACTGCAGCACCTGCTCGCGCTCGCGCTCGGCCTGCTGGCGGTAGCGCCGGATGGCGCCCACGGCGTCCAGGGTACGCAGCCAGTCCATGAAGCGCTCGGTCTGGGCGGTCACGATGGACTCCGCCTGACGGGCCGCCGCCTCGCGCGAGCGCAGGCTGTCGTCGATGACGCTGCGCAGATCGTCGATGGTGTAGAGGTAGACATCGGCGAGATCGCCCACCTCCGGCTCGATGTCCCGGGGCACCGCCACGTCCACCATGAACATCGGGCGGTGCTTGCGCTGGCGCAGGGCGCGCTCGACGCTGCCCTTGCCGAGAATGGGCAGCGCGCTGGCAGTGGAGGCGACGACGATATCGCACTCGGTGAGCCGGCGGGGAATGTCCGCGAGCTCGAGCGCCTCGCCACCATAGCCCTCGGCGATGCGCCGCGCCCGCTCCAGGCTGCGGTTGGCCACCAGCAGCCGGGTCAGACCCTGCTCGCGCAGGTGCCTGGCCGTGAGCTCCACGGTCTCGCCGGCGCCGATGAGCAGCGCCGTGCGCCGGTCCATGTCGCCGAAGATCTGGCGCGCCAGCGTCACCGCGGCGAAGGCCACGGACACCGGATGGGCGCCGATCTCGGTATCGGTGCGCACCTGCTTGGCCACCGAGAACGCGTGCTGGAACAGCCGCTCCAGGGTGCGCCCGAGCAGGCCGTGGCGATTCGCGGAGTGGTAGGCGAGCTTCGCCTGGCCGAAGATCTGCGGCTCCCCGAGCACCAGCGAGTCCAGCCCTGCCGCCACCGAGAGCAGATGGGAGACGGCCGCCCGGCCGCGGTGCACGTACAGATAGGGCGAGAGCCACTCCGCTGCCAGGCGGTGCTCGTGCTCCAGCCAGCGCTGCAGCACGGACGGCGTCGCCTCCGGGGCGAGCACGGCGTAGATCTCGGTGCGGTTGCAGGTGGACAGCACCGCAGCTTCCCGCACGCCGGGGCGTCGGGAGAGTGCAGCCAGGGCTTCGTCGAGCCGCTCGGCGGGGAATACCACCTGCTCGCGAACCTCGAGCGGGGCAGTCTTGTGATTGAGACCGAGGGTGACGACTGGCATCGAACTGTGGCCGAAAGATGAGTCGCAGATTGTAGGGGAGCAATGGTCGAACACAAGGGACGGATCAACCGGGCACCCGGTCGTCGCGGCACCGGTGGGCCGGTATAGTGGCGACGCGGGCCCCCGCCCGGGTCCGCTGGAACATCCACCCGCTCGAGGCGCAGGCATGCACCGCCCGTTGCTCGCTCTACTGTTCCTGGCCCTGCTCGCCGCATGTGCCGCCGGACCAGCCGACCAGGCCGCCCCCGACACCGGGCCGGTGCCGGCGCCGGACTCTCTCGGCCCGCCGCCGGAGGAGTCGGTACTCTACAACGTCCTGGTAGGCGAGCTGGCCGGCGCCCGGGGCGACGTCGCCCTGGCGGCGGAATCCTACCGGCGCGCCGCCGAGCGCAGCGGCGATCCGGCGGTGGCCGAGCGGGCCGCCCGCATCGCGCTCTATGCCGAGGCGCCGGAGCAGGCCCTGGCGGCGACGCAGCGCTGGCTCGAGCTGGAACCGGAGTCCGCGGACGCACGCCGCCTGCTCGGGCTGCTGCACCTGCGTGAGGGTGACGCGGATGCCGCCTTTGCAGCGCTGACCGAGACGCTGCCCGAGGCAGCGGAGGAGCGCGAGCAGGCCATCGCGCAGATCGGCGGCCTGCTGGCCGACGACGCGCGCAGCCGCACGGCGCTGGCTGTGGCCGAGCGGCTGGCCGAGACCTATCCGGATTCGCCGGGCGCGCAGCTTGCGCTGGCAAGGGTGGCGCTCGCCCTGGAGCGTCCGGCGCGGGCCCTGCAGGCGGTGCGTGGCGCCCTCGAGCAGCGGCCCGACTGGACGGCGGCACGGCTGCTCGAGGTGGACGTGCTCATGGCGCTGGAGCGCGAGGACGCTGCCGTCAGCGCCGTGCGCGCGCTGCTGGACGAGGCGCCGGATAGCGAGCAGCTGCGTCTGCGTTACGCCCGGCTGCTGGTCGGCCTGGGGCGCAACGTCGACGCCCTCGATCAGTTCGAGCGGCTGGTGGCGGCGCGGCCGGACGACCCGCAGGTGCTCTACTCGGCGGCCCTGCTCGCGCTGGAGAGCGGGCGGCTCGACTTCGCCCGGCAGACCCTGCAGCGGCTGCGCGAGCAGCGCGGACAGGAGGACGTGGCCAGCTACTACCTCGGCCGCCTGGCGGAGATCGAGGGCGATCTGTCGACGGCACTGGCGCGCTACGAGCGCACGGGGGGCGAGTACCGTGGCGAGGCGCAGCTGCGCATCGCCGTGGTGATGGCAGGGCAGGGGCGGATTGCCGCGGCGCGGCGCCATCTGGCCGAGCTGCGCGACGGCAACGGCAGCCTGGCCCCACGGGCGTGGGCCATCGAGGGCGAGGTGCTGCGCGAGGCCGGCCGCCTTGCGGAGAGCGTGGAGGTCCTGAGCCGCGGGCTCGAGGCCTATCCCGATGATGCCGATCTGCTCTACGGCCGGGCGATGAGCAACATCATGCGCGAGCGGCTCCCGACAGCGGAGGAGGACCTCCGGCGGATCATCGAGCAGGATCCGGAGAACGCCCACGCCCTGAACGCCCTCGGCTACACGCTTGTGGACCGCACCGAGCGCATCGCCGAGGGCAGTGAGCTCATAGAGCGCGCCTATGCCCTGCAGCCGGGCGACCCGGCGATCATCGACAGCATGGGCTGGGCCGCCTACCGGCGCGGGGATCTGGAGGAGGCCCGGGAATACCTCGAGCGCGCCTACGACATGGCCCCGGACCCGGAGATCGCGGCGCATCTCGGGGAGGTCCTCTGGCAGCTCGGCCGCCGCGAGCAGGCCCGCGAGATCTGGCAGTCCGCGCTCGCCGAGCACCCCGATCACCCGGTCCTGCGGGAGACCATGGAGCGGTTGCTGCCATGAGCGGCCACCGGCGGCTCCGGGCGCTGTGGCGTGCCGTGCTGCCGCTGGCGGCGACGCTGCTGCTCGGCGGCTGCGCCGTGGTGGCACCGCAACCGGATCGGGATGGCGAGCGGCTCGCCGTGGAGGACTGGGCGCCGCCCCTGGCGCCGGACGCCTGGCAGCTGCAGGGGCGCACGGCGCTGCGGGTTGGCGGCGACGGCGCCACCGCGAGCCTGTTCTGGCGCGAGGCCCCGGACCGCTACCGCATCGATCTGCGGGGCGCCTTCGGCGCGGGCGCGGTGCGTGTGGAAGGCGAGGCGGACCAGGTGACGCTGCGTACCGGGGACGGCAGCGTCCACCGCGCCGGCAGTGCCCGCGAGCTGGTGCGGGCGGTAACCGGCTACGACCTTCCGGTGGAATACCTGCGCTGGTGGGTGCGTGCCCGGCCCGTGCCCTGGCTCGGGGGCCAGGTGCGCGTGGGCGCCGAGGGCCTGCCCCAGCGCCTGGAGCAGGAAGGCTGGGTGGTCCGCTACGAGGGCTTCACGGAGGTGGGCGAGTATCGGCTGCCGCAGCGCCTGGAGGTCAGCCGTGAGGACGTGCTGGTGCGGCTGGTGGTGCGGCAGTGGGAGCTGGCCGAGTGAGTGCTGGCGGCTGGTGGCCCGCGCCCGCGAAGATCAACCGCTTCCTGCACGTTACCGGCCGTCGCCCGGACGGCTACCATGAGCTCCAGACCCTGTTCCAGTTCGTCGAGCCGGTGGACTGGCTCGCCTTCGAGCCCACCAGGGATGGCCGCATCTCCCGCCGTGGCGGGCTGACCGAGGTGGCCGAGTCGCAGGATCTGGTGGTACGGGCGGCGCGGCTGCTGCAGGCGGAGGCCGGGGTGGACCGGGGCGTGCGCATCCACCTGCGCAAGCGCATCCCCGCGGGCGCAGGGCTCGGCGGCGGCAGCTCGGACGCCGCCACCACGCTGGTGGCGCTCGACCGGCTCTGGGGCCTGCAGCTCGGGTCGGCGCGGCTCGCCGCGCTGGGTCTGCGTCTCGGCGCCGACGTGCCGGTGTTCGTCCACGGCCGCGCCGCCTGGGCGGAGGGCGTGGGCGAGCGCCTGACGCCGCTGACCGTGGACGAACCCTGGCTGCTGCTGGCCGACCCCGGTGTTCCCGTGGCCACCGGCGCGGTATTCGCTGACCGCAAATTGACACGTTCTCGAGGCCATATAACAATACGCGCCCTTGACGCGGGGGAGGCCGGCAACGACTGCGAGCCGGTGGTGCGTCGCCTCTATCCGGAGGTGGCGCGAATGCTGGATGCGCTCGCGCGCGTCGGCGAGCCGCGCCTGACGGGCACCGGAGGCTGCGCGTTTGTCACCTTTGGCGACGCGGCCGCGGCCCGCGCAGCGCAGGCGCGCCTGGGGGCAGGTCTGCGGACCTGGGTGAGTCGCGCCGTGAACCGCTCGCCGTTGCGGGACGGCCCGCAAGGCGCCGAGTCGGCGGGTGCGTGTACCGACCACTGGGGCGTAGCCAAGCGGTAAGGCACGGGGTTTTGATCCCCGCATTCGCAGGTTCGAATCCTGCCGCCCCAGCCAATTTCCGAATCGCCGTCAGGCCCATCGACGACAGCAGACGCCACAGGGTTTCACCGTGATCGAAAACGGACGCATGATGGTGTTCTCCGGGAACGCCAATCCCGTGCTGGCCCGTTCCGTGGCCGCTCATCTCAAGATCCGCCTCGGCGACGCCATCGTCTCGCGGTTCAGTGACGGCGAGGTGCAGGTAGAGATTAACGAGCACGTCCGCGGGCGCGACGTGTTCATCATCCAGCCCACCTGCCAGCCCACCAACGACAATCTCATGGAGCTGCTGGTGATCGCCGATGCGCTGCGCCGCTCCTCGGCCGCGCGCATTACAGCGGTGATCCCTTACTATGGCTACGCCCGCCAGGACCGCCGCCCGCGCTCCCAGCGCGTGCCGATCTCGGCCAAGCTCGCCGCGGACATGATCACCACCGCCGGCATCAACCGGGTGGTCACCGTCGATCTGCACGCCGACCAGATCCAGGGCTTCTTCAATATTCCGGTGGACAATGTCTATGCCTCGCCGGTGCTGCTCGGCGACATCTGGCGCCAGGTCCACCCCCGCAAGATCGTGGTCTCGCCGGACGTGGGCGGCGTGGTGCGCGCCCGCGCCATCGCGAAGCGCCTGGACGACGCCGAGCTCGCCATCATCGACAAGCGCCGCCCGCGGGCGAACGAGCTGCAGGTGATGAACATCATCGGCGATGTGCGCGACAAGACCTGCATCATCGTCGACGATATCGTGGATACCGCCGGGACCCTGTGCGAGGCGGCCAAGGCGCTGAAGGACAAGGGCGCTGATCACGTGGTGGCGTATATCACCCACGCCGTGCTCTCGGGCCCGGCCATCGAGCGCATCAGCAACAGTCACCTGGACGAGCTTGCGGTCACCGACAGCATCCCGCTGTCGCCGGCGGCGGAGGCCTGCCCCAAGATCCGGCAGCTCCCCCTCGCGGAGATGCTCGCCGAGACCATGCGGCGGGTGAACAACGACGAGTCGGTAAGTGAGCTCTTCGTGGACTGATGTCCACGAAGAGAGTTGCAAGTTCAAAGTCCAAAGTTCAAAGACCGCCTCCGAACGCCCCGATAAGGCTTGCGGCCGCGCGGAGCGAGTCTTTGAACTTTGAACTGGGAACCTTGAACTTTCCCGAAGGCCCACCTCTGGTCGCGGGGGTGGCCGGCCGCCAATGCGCGGCTCATTGACCACAACGGAGATCCACAACCCATGACGGTCGAACTCAAGCTCGACGCTACCGTTCGCACGGACCAGGGCAAAGGTGCGAGCCGCCGCCTGCGCCGTGCGAAGCAGATCCCGGGCATCATCTATGGTGCCGGCAAGGACCCGGTGTCCCTCACCTTCGACGAGGAGCAGGTGCTGCGCCTGATGCGTGAGGAGGCCTTCTTCTCCCAGCTCCTGGACGTCAAGGTGAAGGGCAAGCGGACCGAGCGGGTCATCCTCAAGGATCTGCAGCGCCATCCGTTCAAGCCGCTGGTCACGCACATGGACCTGCTGCGCATCCGCGCCGGCGAGAAGATGCGCCAGCACGTGCCGATCCACTTCCTCAACCAGGAAGACGCCAAGGGCGTGAAGCTCGAGGGCGGTCTGGTCCACCACGACCTTATCGAGCTCGAGGTGGAGTGCCTGCCCGAGAACCTGCCGGCGGCCATCGACGTGGACATCGCCGAGCTCGGCCTCGGCGAGTCCATCCATCTCTCCGACATTACCCCACCCGAGGGTGTCGTGTTCCCGGGGCTGGACCCCGAGAGCGATCACGACCCGGTGCTCGTCAGCATCCACCAGCCGCGCAAGGTGGTGGAAGAGGACGAGGAAGCGGCCGCCGAGGAGGCCGCGGGCGAGACCGAGGCCGAGGGCAGCGCCGAAGAGGGCTCTGCCAGCGAGGAGGCCGAGGGCGGCGAGGACGAGGCGAAGCGCGACGAGGGCTGAGCCCCCGTTGCGGGATGCCGCGGTCCGGGGCAATGCGCCGGACCGGCCGCCGGATCCCCGCCTGCAGTGGCGGATCGGTGCGATAGGTGAACCCCATGTCAGCCGTTTCCGCCAATGCGCCCATAAGCCTTGTGGTCGGCCTGGGCAATCCCGGGCCGCGCTACGAGGCGACACGGCACAACGCGGGCTACTGGCTGCTGGACGAGCTGTTGCGCCGCCACGGCGGCGCCCTGCGCAGCGAGCGCAAGTTCCACGGCGAGCTCGGGCGCATCCGCGTCGCCGGCCATGAGCTGCCTCTGCTGCGGCCCTCGACGTACATGAACCACAGCGGCCGGGCGGTGGCGGCCTATGCCGGCTTCTTCCGGCTGGCTCCGGCCTCGATCCTGGTCGTCCATGACGAGATCGACCTGCCCCCGGGCAGCGTCCGCCTCAAGCGTGGCGGTGGTCACGGCGGCCACAATGGCCTGCGCGACATTGCCGCGGCCCTGGGCACGCGTGAGTTCGCGCGCCTGCGCCTCGGCGTCGGCCATCCCGGCAGCAGCGACCTGGTGGTCCCCTACGTTCTCAGCGCCCCGGGCAAGGCCGAGCGCGCCGCCATCGACGACGCCATCGCCGAGGCCTGCGAGGCCCTGCCCTGGCTGCTCGAGGGCGAGTGGGATCGTGCCTTTCAGGCGCTTCACAGTGGATGAAAGGCAGGAGTTCAAGGTTGCAGGTTCAAAGTTCAAAGACCGCTGGAGCGGGCGCCTCGGCACTGGCTATGCCATGCGGTCTTTGAACCTTGAACTTTGAACTATCAACTACGCGGTGGCGTCCCTATGGGCTTCAAATGCGGCATCGTCGGCCTCCCCAACGTGGGCAAGTCGACGCTCTTCAATGCGCTCACGCGCAACGAGATTCCGGCGGAGAACTATCCGTTCTGCACCATCGACCCCAACGTCGGCATCGTGCCGGTGCCGGATCCGCGCCTGGAGCGGCTGGCGGCGCTGGTGCGGCCGCAGAAGGTGGTGCCCACCACCATGGAATTCGTCGATATCGCGGGGCTGGTCGCCGGTGCCTCGCGCGGGGAGGGGCTCGGCAACCAGTTCCTCGCCAACATCCGCGAGACCGATGCCGTAGCGCACGTGGTGCGCTGCTTCGAGAGCGAGGACGTGCATCACGTCGAGGGCCGCGTGGACCCGGTGGCGGATATCGAGACCATCAACACCGAGCTCATGCTCGCCGACCTGGAGACCGTCGAGCGGGCCCGGCAGCGCTATGAGCGCCGGGCGAAGTCGGCGGAGAAGTTCGCCATCGCCGCCCGGGACAGCCTGGCCGCCGTGGCCCGGGGCCTTGATGCCGGGGTGCCGGTACGTGCCCAGGAGCTGGACGACGCCGGGCGCGAGGCCCTCGCGGAGCTGCATCTGCTCACCGCCAAGCCCGTGCTGTACGTCGCCAACGTCACCGAAGACGGCTTCAGCGACAATGCGCAGCTCGACGCCGTCCGCGAGCTGGCAGCGCGGGAGGGCGCGCCCGTCGTTCCGGTCTGCGCCGCCATCGAGGCCGAGCTTGCCCAGCTCGACGATGCCGAGAAGGCCGAGTTCCTTGCCGAGTACGGGCTCGAGGAGCCGGGGCTGAATCGCGTCATCCGCGCCGGCTATGAGCTGCTCGGGCTGCTGACCTTCTTCACTGCCGGGCCCAAGGAGGTGCGCGCATGGACCGTGCCTCGCGGCGCCACGGCGCCGGAGGCCGCCGGGCGTATCCACACCGACTTCCAGCGCGGCTTTATCCGGGCCGAGGTCATCGCCTACGACGAGTTCATCGCCGCCGGCGGCGAGCAGGCCGCCAAGGACAGCGGCCGCATGCGCCTCGAGGGCAAGGAATACGTGATGCGGGAGGGCGACGTCTGCCACTTCCGCTTCAACGTCTGAGCCGGCACGGCCGAGAGCCGGCGCCGCGGTTGACACCCCATGACCCCGTCTGGATACTTCGCAGCCTGCCTTTCGTGGCTACGTAGCTCAGTTGGTTAGAGCACCACACTCATAATGTGGGAGTCGGTGGTTCGAATCCACCCGTAGCCACCACTACTCACTCCTCCAGCCCACGTACCACTCGCGGTCGCGCGAACAGGAAGCCCTGGGCGAGGGTGACCCCAATCTGCCGCAGGGCGTCCGCCTCGGCCTCGGTCTCCACGCCCTCGGCCACCACCAGCAGACCGAACTGCTCGGCGAGCGCGTAGGCGGTGCGCACGATGGTGAGGTTGTCCCGGTCCTCGGGTATCCCGTGCACGAAGGTGCGGTCGATCTTGAGCTTGTCCACGGGCAGGCGCTTCAGGTACTGGAGGGAGGCGAAGCCGGTGCCGAAGTCGTCGATGGCGACGGTGACGCCGAGCCCGCGCACGCGATCCAGGGCGTCGATGATCGCCGATTCCCGCCGCACGAAGGCCTGCTCGGTGACCTCCAGCTCCAGGCCCTCGGGGCGGGCGCCCGTCGCCTCCAGCACCGCCTCGAGCCGGGCCACGAAGTCGGGCCGTTCCAGCTCGCGCGGGGAGACGTTGACGCTCACGCGGTAGCCCCGTGGCAGGTCGTGGGTGGCGGCCAGGTGGCGGCCGACGGCGTGGAGCATGGCCTCGCCCAGGGGCTGGATGAGGCCGGTGGCCTCGGCCATGGGGATGAAGCGCCCGGGCGAGATCCAGCCCTCCGCGGGGTGGTGCCAGCGCACCAGCGCCTCGGCGCCGGCGACGCTGCTGTCGGCAAGGTGATGGATGTCCTGCAGGGCCAGACGCAGGCCGGTGCCGCCAAGGGCATGGCGCAGCTCGCCCTCCAGGTGCACCCGGTCCAGGGCCTCCTCGGTGAGGGCGCGGCGGTACCATGCGGTGCCATTGCCGCCCTCGCGCTTCGCCTGGTAGACGGCGGCGTCGGCGTACTGCAGCAGCCGCTCGGCGTCGCGCGCATCCGCCGGGAAGCAGGCCGCGCCGATGCTCACGCGCAGCGCGAAGCCGTGCCGGCCGGCGGTGACCGGGCGCTGAAGGCTTGCCCGCAGCCGCTCGACCAGCGCGGTAACGGCCCCCTCACGGGCCGGCTCGAGCACGAGCACGAGTTCGTCGCCGCCGATGCGCGCCAGCCAGGCCTCTGCCGGCATCACGTCCGCCACTCGCTCGGCGAAGGCCCGCAGGGCGTCGTCGCCGACGCCGTGGCCCCAGCCGTCGTTGATGTTCTTGAAGTCATCGACATCCAGATAGAGCACGGCCACGGTGGCCGCCGCGCGCCGTACCCGCGCCACCGCCTGGGCCAGGTGATCCTCCAGCATCAGGCGGTTGGGCAGCCCGGTGAGGCTGTCGTAATAGGCGAGCTGACGCAGCTCCGCCTCCATGCGCTTGCGCCGGGTGACGTTGGTGAGGAAGCCGCGCCAGACCTGCAGGCCGCCCGCGCGCACTTCCGCGGTCGCCACCGCCTGCAGCCACTCCCGGCGCACCGCGCCGTCGGCCTCGGCGAAGTCGATGCGGAAGTCCAGCGGCTCGCCCGGCGGGGCATCGGCGCGGTCGCGCAACACCCCGAGCAGGGTGTCGCGATCCTCGGGTACCACCCGTTGCAGCAACGGGCCGATATCGCCCGCCACCTGCTCCTGGCTGACCCCGAGGATCTGCGGCGCGCGGTCGCCGAGATAGGGCAGCCAGGCCCTGCCCGTGTCGCGCTGGCAGTGGAGCTCGAAGGGCACGCCGGGGGCGTGGCGTGAGATTCCGGCAAGGCGCGCCTCGCGCTCGCGGCTCGCGGCCTCGGCCGCGCGCAGGTCGGTGATGTCCTGGATGGCGCCGAGAACCCGCACCGGCCGCGTGCCGTCGTATTCCGGCTCGCCCAGCACGCGCACCCGGCGCTCGCCGCCCCCGTTGGTCTGCAGCGGCAGTTCCAGGTCGTAGTGCAGCCCGGAGCGCAGGCAGCGCCCGAAGGCGGCCAGCAGCTCCTGGCGAGGGCCGCCTTCGGGGAAATGGCCGAACGCCTCGTCGAGACCGGGCTGATGGCCCGGCGGGTGGCCGAACAGGCGGCAGGTGATGTCGGACCACCACAGCTCGCTGGCATCGATGTCGTAGGACCACGCGCCCACCCGCGCGAGCCGGTTGGTCTTCTCCAGCAGGCTGTGGTAGCGGGCGAGGCGGCCCTGCTGGGCGCGCTCCTCGGTGAGGTCGCGCAGCGCGATCACCGCCCCCGCCGCGGTGCCGTCGGCGTCCCGCAGCGGCGTCGCCTGCAGGTCGGCCGGGAAGCGGTCACCGTCCGGCCGGGTGACGATCACCGCCTCGGCGGCGTCCGTGCCGCCCTCGGCGAGGGCGTGAGCGACCGGGTCATGGGGCGGTCGGTGCTCGTCGGCCGTGCTTATCCGGAGCACCTCCCGGTAGTGTCGACCCCGCACCTCGCCCTCGTCGGTGCCGAGGAGTGCCAGGTACGCCCGGTTGGCGAACCAGATGCGGCCGCCTCGATCGACGCGGCAGATACCCTCGCCCACGGTGTCGAGGATCAGCCGCAGCTCGTGCTGGGTCTCGCGGGCCTGATCCCGCGCGGCCTCGCGCTGATCGGCGAGCTCCTGCAGCTGGTGATGGCTCGGTAGCGCGATGGCCTTGGGCATCAGCCGCCAGAGGGCGACGGCGGTGGTGGCGGAGACCGCCGCGGTGGCGAGCTTGACGAGGCCCTCGCTGTAGTAGAGCGGCTGCCAGATGGTCACCGCCCCCAGCACGTGCGTGACCCCGCAGAGCAGAATGAACGCGGCGAACATCAGGAATACGCGATCGAACACCACGTCCCGGCGCCGCAGTACCAGATGCCCCATGGCGAGCGGGATCGAGAAGTAGGACAGGGCGATGACGGCGTCGGCGCCGAGGTGCAGCGAGAGCAGGTCGGCTCGCCAGTAGTAGCAGTGGCCGTGGGGCATGAAGGCGGGCAGCGTATCGGCAAACCAGGACATCAACCGGATCTCCGGGCAACAGACGTACCTTCCGCGACCCGGGGGCCGCAGCACGCCTGAGGCGGTGCGAGGTTCAGAGGTGCTGTGCGGCCCGGCGGACAGCGGGCCGCGCGTACTACGCAAGAGGTATCGGCCGCCGGCCCGGCGGGTAAAGTCGCCGCAGCGCGTCGGCAGGATGGACCGGATTAGGCAGTTGGGGGTTCAACTGTTATGCTTCCCCGGCCTGTCACGCCGCGTCTCTCGCCCCTGTCCAGCCGACTCCTGGCCGCCGGTAAGCGACGTCTAAGCGCCCTCTCGGCGCCGTGCCTTGCCGGTTTCTGCCATTTCCCGATTTGCCGCCATGGCGGCCATGGAGTTCGTGTTGTCCTTCGATAGCCTCAATCTCGATCCGATCCTGCTGCGCGCGGTGACCCGCTGCGGCTTCGACACCCCCAGCGACATTCAGCGCGAGGCCATCCCGCTGGCGCTTGCTGGCAAGGACCTGATGGCCTCGGCCCAGACCGGCACGGGCAAGACGGCCGCCTTCGTGCTGCCGGCCCTGCAGCGCCTGCTGACCCCGCCGGCCCGCGCCGGGCGCGGCCCCCGGGTGCTGGTGCTGACGCCGACCCGCGAGCTGGCGACCCAGGTCTCCGAGGCCATCGGCGAGCTGGGCCGCTTCACCCGCCTCAGCGGCGGCGCCGTGGTGGGCGGCATGCCCTACCCGCCGCAGCAGCGGCTGCTGCGCCAGCCCCTGGATCTGCTGGTGGCGACCCCCGGGCGCCTGATGGATCACATGGAGCGCGGCCGCGTCGACTTCTCCCGGCTCGAGCTGCTCGTGCTGGACGAGGCCGACCGCATGCTCGACATGGGGTTCGTCGACGCCGTCGAGCGCATCGCCGCGGCGACGCCGCAGGACCGCCAGACGCTGCTGTTCTCCGCGACCTTCGAGGGCGCGGTGAAGCGGGTCGCCGACCGCCTGCTGCGGGAGCCGGTCCGCCTCGAGATGACGGCGGTCACGGCCCGCCACGAGGACATCACCCAGCGCGTGCATCAGGCCGACCACCTCGACCATAAGCATGCCCTGCTGGACCGCCTGCTGCGGGAGGGCAGCGAGGGCCAGGCGCTGGTGTTCACGTCCACCAAGCGCGGCGCCGACGCCCTGGCCTCGCGGCTGCGCGACGAAGGGCATCGCAGCAACGCGCTGCACGGCGACATGAGCCAGCACGAGCGCCGGCGTGCCGTCGAGCAGCTGCGCGGCGGCCGGGTGCGGGTGATGGTGGCGACCGACGTCGCCGCGCGCGGGCTGGATATCCGCACCCTGGGTCTGGTGATCAACTTCGATCTGCCGAACTCGCCGGAGGACTACGTCCACCGCATCGGGCGCACGGGGCGGGGCGGCGATCAGGGCACGGCGATCTCGCTCATTGGCCGGCAGGACTGGCCGCGCCTGGCGCGCATCGAGCGCCTTACCGGGCAGCGCCTCGAGCGGGCCGTGCTGAGCGGCCTCGAGCCCCGCTATCCGGAGCCGCGGGGCGGCAGTGAGCGCCCGGGGCGTGGCCGCGGCGGCCCCCGCCGGGGGAGCGGCCCGGCCCGGGGTGCGCCCCGTCGTCGCCCCGCCAGCGCCTGAGATTCATGGCGTCGGGCCGGCGCTGTGCCGGCTCGACCAGCCCTGGAGATCCGCGCCCGCAGCCGTGATTCGCTGGGATATCCGGGCCAGACCCTGCATTGGGAGGCGAGAGCCCTATGGCCAAAACGAATTTCCGTTTCGAGAAGCGCCAGCGCGAGCTGGACAAGCAGCGCAAGAAGGACGAGAAGGCCCAGCGCCGCCTCGCCCGCAAGGGCACCGTGGAGGAGGGCGACGAGCAGGCCGCCGGGGATGCCCCCGGGGAATCGGCCCCGACGGCGCCAGCCGTTGAGCCGTCCGGCCACTGAGCCGTCCCGGCAGGGCGCCGTCCGGCGGCATCGGTCCTGGGGCTCCGCAGCGCACCGGCAGGCGCGTTAGACTGCCTACGGAGCCGCTTGCGGAGGGTTCATTATGCCCCGTCGTCGTCAGCCGGACAGTGCGCGTCTGGATGCGCTGGTCGCCCAGACCCAGCGGGCCCGGACCGAGCGCGCCCAGGGCTATCGGGAGCAGGCCCTGCAACGGCTGCCCTGGGTGTGCGGCCGCTGCGGTCGCAGCTTCACCCGTGCCAACGTGCACGAGCTCACGGTGCACCACCGCGATCACAACCACGACCACAATCCCCCGGACGGCAGCAACTGGGAGCTGCTCTGCCTCTACTGCCACGACGACGAGCACCGCCGTGCGGTGGAGGCCCGCGGCACGGATGCCGACGGCACGGGCTCTGCCACCGGAACCCACAAGGGCCTGGCCGGGCTGGCGGAGCTCCTCGGGCGCAAGCCCTGAGTGGCGGCCTCCCGCGGGCGACAGCCCCGGCACCACCCGCATTGCGGCGACAGGCTCGCCGCGCGACCAGCGATAGCGAATGAAGACACCGAAACGCCTCCAGCCCCTGATCGAGGACGGCCTCGTCGACGAGGTCGTGCGGCCGTTGAAGAGCGGCAAAGAGGCGGCCGTCTACGTGGTCCGCGCCGGCGGCGAGGTGTGCTGCGCCAAGGTCTACAAGGCGGCCCAGGAGCGCGGCTTCCGCCAGCGCGCCGAGTACGGCGAGGGGCGCCGGGTGCGCAACACCCGGCGCGCCCGGGCCATGGCGCGGGGCACGCGCTATGGCCGCGAGGCCGAGGAAGCGGAGTGGCAGAGCGCCGAGGTGGGGGCGCTGTACCGCCTGGCCGACGCCGGCGTGCGGGTGCCGCGGCCCCACCTCTTCGTCGACGGCGTGCTGCTCATGGAGCTGGTGACAGATGCCGATGGCGCCGCGGCGCCGCGCCTCGACACCATCCTGCCGAGCGCCGATCAGGCCCTGGCGTGGCACCGGACGCTGATGCACGAGGTGGTGCGCATGCTCTGCGCCGGGCTCATCCACGGTGACCTTTCCGAGTACAACGTGCTGGTGGATGCCGCCGGACCGGTGATCATCGACCTGCCCCAGGCGGTGGACGCCGCGGGCAACAACAACGCCTGCCGGCTGCTGGTGCGGGACGTCGACCATCTCACGGACTATTTCGCCCAGTTCACGCCGGATCTGGCGGATACCGACTATGCAGGGGAGATCTGGTCGCTCTACGAGGCCGGCCGGCTGACCCCGCACACCGAGCTCACCGGCCGTTTTGAGGCCGAGGTGCATACCCCCGACGTCGCCGCGGTGCTGCGCGCGATCGAGGCAGCGCGGGCCGAGGCCCTGCTCGGCGATCGCGCCTTTGACGAGGACGACGAGGACGAGGAGACCGGCTGATACCGGGGCGATCCCTCAGAGCAGGAAGAGCGTCGCGAGCCCGAGGAAGGCCAGGAACCCCACGACGTCGGTCACCGTGGTGAGCACCACGCCTCCGGCCAGCGCCGGGTCGATGCCCAGGCGTTTCATGCTGAGCGGGACGACCACGCCGGAGAGCGCGGCACAGGCCAGGTTGATCACCATGGCGGTGGCGATGATGACGCCGATGGCGGGGCGCCCGAACCAGAGCGAGGCCACGCCTCCCACCACCAGTGCCCAGAGCACACCGTTCAGCGCGCCGACGCGCAGTTCCTTGAGCAGCAGTGCGCGCGCGTTGCGCGTGGCCACCTGGCCGAGGGCGATGGCGCGGATCACCAGGGTGAGGGTCTGGGTGCCGGCAATGCCGCCCATGCTGGCGACGATGGGCATGAGCACGGCGAGTGCCACCACCTGCTGGATCGTGGCCTCGAACAGCCCGATGACGTAGGCGGCGAGAAAGGCGGTGAGCAGGTTGATGCCGAGCCACAGGGCCCGCCGGCGTGCGCTCGACCACACCGGCGCGAACAGATCCTCCTCCTCGGCGAGACCGGCCATGTTCATGATCGACCGCTCGGCCTCGTCGCGGATCACGTCCACCACGTCATCGATGGTGATACGGCCCACCAGCCGCCCCTCCCCGTCCAGCACCGGGGCGGAGATCAGGTCGCGGTCCTCGAAGGTCTTGGCGACGTCCACCGCCGGCGTGTCGGCGGCAATGGGCTCGAAGTCCCGGTCCAGGATCTCGGCGACGGTGCGGTCGGGCTCGCGGGTGAGGAGGTCGCTCACCCGCAGCACGCCGAGGAAGCGGTCGAAGCGGCTGACCACGAACAGCTTGTCGGTGAACTCGGGCATCTCCCCGCGCATGCGCAGGTAGCGCAGCACCACGTCGAGGCTGACGTCCGGGCGCACCGTCACCGTGTCGGTGTTCATCAGGCCGCCGGCACTGTCCTCCGGGTAGGACAGGACGGACTCGAGGCGCTGCCGGTTCTGCTTGTCCATGGACCGCAGGACTTCCCCGGTCAGGGTCGCCGGCAGGTCCTGGAGGAAGTCGGCGAGGTCGTCCATGTCCATGCCGGAGGTGGCGGCGAGCAGCTCCTCGTCGTCCATCTCCTCGATCAGGCCGCTGCGCACCTCGTCGTTGACGTGCAGCAGCACCTCGCCGTCGTTCTCCTCGTCCACCAGCTCCCAGAGCAGCTTGCGCTCGGCAGCGGGGAAGGACTCGAGCAGATGGGCGATCTCGGCCGGATGCAGCGCGTTCAGCATGCGCCGCGCCTGCTGCACCGTGCCGCTCTCCAGCAGCTCGGAGACGGCCTCGACCAGGTTGGCCGGCTTCTCCTCGACGGCTTCCTCGGCCATGGGGTGCTACTCCTTCTGCGCCCCGGGCGGTTGCGCTGCCAGGGGATGAACGGTGCCCCATTGTCCGGGCACACGGCCGCCTTGGCGAGTGCGGCGCGGGCATCCAGCTCGGCAGGATTAAAGGCAGAACCGCAAAGGCGCAAAGGACGCGAAGGCGGGAATGGCGGATGGTCTGCCAGCGGGCGGCGAGGTCAGCCGCTGCCAAGCGCCCCCCGGAACGACCCTCTTGGCGTCTTCCTTTGCGCCCTTGGCGGCTTTGCGGTCATCTCCGGGCGCAAGGCATTCAACACAACGACACAATGATCACAACGATGCACAACGAACAGATTGCTCTGCGTTGTGAACCGTTGTGCCCGTTGTGTCGTTGTGTTTAATCCGGCGGTCGCAACGAAAGCGGTCAGACGTCCTCACCGAAGCGATCGGCGACGAGCGCCTCGAGGGCGTCCAGGGCCTCGGGTGCGTCCTCGCCCTCGGCCTCCACCAGCAGCTCGGTACCGCGGCCGGCGGCGAGCATCATCAGGCCCATGATGCTCTTGCCGTTGACCCGCCGGCCGTCCAGCTCCACATGCACGCTGGCCTGGTACTCGGCGGCCACGGCCACGAAGCGCGCCGCGGCGCGGGCATGCAGACCGAGGCGGTTGACGATGGTGAGCCGCCGTCGCACGGGCGCGGATTCAGCCCCCATGGTCCTGCCTGAGCAGCGGCGAAGGCTCCACCAGCAGGATGCCGTCGCGCCCGCCGGAGAGGGCCTTGGCGCGCAGCTCCTCCAGCGGCAGCTGCGGGTAGTTCAGCACGCGCAGGAGCATGGGCAGGTTGACCCCGGAGATCACCGGCGCGCCGGCCTGCTGGCCGAGGCGCACGGCGACGTTGCTCGGTGTCGAGCCGAAGGCGTCGGTGAGGATCAGGGCGCCGTCGCCGTCGTCGAGCTGGCCGAGGAGGGTAAGGCCGCGCTGCAGCGCCGCCGACGGGTCGCTGTCCTGGGGCACCCCCAGCGTGCCCGTGGCGAGCGGGTGGCCGCCGAGGATGGTGCGCGCCGTGCGCAGCAGCTCCTCGCCGAGCCGGTTGTGGGTGACGAGCAGCACGCCGACGCTCATGACAGCTCCCGATGGCGGACGGTGACGGCGACGCCTTCCTCGCGGAACCGGCGCGCCAGATGCTCGGCGAGGTACACCGAGCGGTGCTGGCCGCCGGTACAGCCGATGGCGATGGTGAGATAGCTGCGGTTCTCCCGGCGGAAGGCCGGCAGCCAGTGGGAGAGGAAGGCGCCGACGTGCTCGAGGTAGTCGCCCACCAGCTCGCTCGCGCCGAGATACTCGGCGACCGCCGGGTCGCGCCCGGTGAGAGGGCGCAGGTCCGGCTGCCAGTGGGGGTTCGGCAGGCAGCGGGCGTCGAACACGAAATCCGCGTCCGGCGGCGTCCCATGCTTGTAGCCGAAGGACTCCAGCAGCAGCGACAGGCTGTGCGGCGCCCGCGCCAGCCGGTCGCGGACGATGTCCCGGAGCTGATGCACCGTGGTATGGGTGGTGTCGAGCGTGAGATCGGCGCGCTCCAGCAGCGGCATGAGCAGCTCCCGCTCGCCGGTGATCGCCTCCCCCAGGGGGACCTCCGGGCCGCTCAGCGGATGCCGCCGGCGGGTCTCGCTGAAGCGCTTCAGCAGGGTGTCGTGAGCGGCATCCAGGAAGACGATCTCGCAGGCGATGCCATGATCCTCCAGGGTCGCGAGGATCTCGGGAAAGCGGGCCAGGTCCTCCGGGCGGTTGCGCGCGTCGATACCCACGGCGTAGCGCCCGGACTGCCCGTCGGCGGTGATGTGTGCGCCGAAGGCCTCGAGCAGCGCCACCGGAAGGTTGTCGATGCAGTAGAACCCCGCATCCTCCAGCGTGGCGAGGGCGACGCTCTTGCCGGACCCCGAGAGCCCGCTGATGATGACCAGTCTCCGCTCCTGCATGGATCAGCCCGTCACCCTGTCGCTGGCGGCGACCAGCGGATGCGGTGCCTGCACGCACCGCCGCCTGATCGCTGTGAACTGTTCGGCAGCGAAGGCCTCGGCGGTGTTCCCGCGCCGGTTGCGGGCCTGCAGCTCATGCACGGCCGCGGTCACCAGGCTCGCGAGGGGGCGACCCGGTGCCAGTCGCAGGCGCGGCAGGCTACGCCCGAGCAGCCCCGTGCGGGCCCAGTCCCCCTCCAGCCCGCCGGCGGCGGCCGCGGCGGTGAGGTCGATCACGAGCCCGATGTCGCTGTGGGGAAGTCGGGCGGCCGGGCCGAACTGGGCCTCGGCGTCCAGCAGTCCGAGGCCCCGCACGCAGAGCCGGCCCCGGAGCAGGGGCGGGCAGCAGCCTTTCAGCCGGCCCTGTGGCCGGGGCTGCAGGGTCACGGCGTCGTCGGCGACCAGCCGCTGGCCGCCCTGCAGCAGGGCAAGCGCGGTCTCGCTTTTGCCGCTGCCGGCCTCCCCCCGGATCAGCACGCCGGTGCCGTCGATCTGCACCAGGGTGCCGGGCAGGGTGACGATGGCATGCCGCGCGAGCCAGCGATCCAGCCGGCGGGAGAGATCCTGATCGCCGAGCGGGGAGTGGATGATCGGCGCGGCGCCGCCGGCGAGTGGCGGCAGGCGGAGGTGGTCCGGTGCCTCCGGCAGGCGCCGGACGGGGCAGTCGCCACCGTCGCCGAACCACCGGCCCACGGCCACGGGCAGCCCGGCGGTGGCGTCGCCGGCCGCGTGCCTGCCCGCCAGCGCCCTGGCGAGCGCCGGAATGCCGAGGTGCACGATCATGAGCCGCTGCGGCTGTCCTGCCAGGCAAGCACCGTCTCGTAGAGCTCGGTCTCCGAGCCGCAGGTGCGCAACCGCTCGCAGAGATCCGGGTCGCTGAACATCTCGGCAAGGCGGGCAAGGATGCGCAGGTGTTCGTCGGTGGAGTGCTCGGGCACCAGCAGGGCGAACAGCAGATCCACCGGCTGGCGGTCGATGGCGTCGAAGTCCACCGGCTTGTCCAGCCGCAGCAGGGCGGCGGTGGCCTGATCGATGCCCGGGGCGCGGGCATGGGGCAGCGCCACGCCCTTGCCGAGCCCCGTGCTGCCGAGGCGCTCGCGGCTGATCAGGCTCTCGAAGACCGCGCGCGTCGACGGATCGGCGTCGTCGCCCGTGAGCAGCTCGCTCAGCAGCTCCAGGCAGCGCTTCTTGCTGGTGGCAGTGGCCCCGCAGCGGGTGCGCTCGGGTGCCAGCAGGTTGGCGATGTTCATGTCGACCCCGTGTCGCGGATGATGGCGGGGCGGCCGCCGGGCGCTTGGGTGCCCGGCGGCCGCCCCGCGCTCACGGCTCCAGTGTCTGGCCCACCGCGCCCTCGCTGCGATGGTGGTCGGTGCGCTTCTCCTTGTGCTTGACCACCTGGCGATCGAGCTTGTCGACCAGGGCGTCGATGGCGGCGTACATGTCCTCCTGGAGGGCGTCGGCGAACAGCTTGGCACCGCTAAGCGCCAGTGTGGCCTCGGCCTTCTTGGCCACCTTCTCCACGGTGAGGATCACGTGCACGTCCACCACGTTGTCGAAGTGCCGCTCGAGGCGCTGGAACTTCTCGTGGACATAGTCGCGCAGCGCATCGGTGATCTCCACGTGGTGGCCGGTGACGTCGATCTGCATAAGGCCCTCCTTCCTGGCGCTCAGGCCAGCCGCTTGCGTTCGGTGGACGAGGCGATGGCCATGGCCTCTCGGTACTTGGCCACCGTCCTGCGTGCCACGTTGATGCCCTCTTCGCGCAGGATCTCGGCGAGCCGCGAGTCGCTCAGCGGGCTCGCCGGATCCTCGTCGGCGACCAGGCGCCGGATGCGCGCGCGAATCGCCGTGGCGGAGCATTCGCCGCCGTCCACGGTCTGCACGTGACTGGAGAAGAAGTACTTGAACTCGAAGGTCCCGCGCGGGGTGTGCATGTACTTCTGGTTGGTGATGCGCGAGACCGTGGACTCGTGCATCTCGATGGTTTCGGCCACCTCGCGCAGCACCAGCGGCTGCATCGCCTCCTCGCCCTGCTCGAGGAAGCCCCGCTGGCGCTCGACGATGCACTCCGCCACCTTGAGCAGGGTGTCGTTGCGCGATCGCAGGCTCTTGATCAGCCATCGCGCCTCCTGCAGGTGCTGGCGCATGAGGCTGTTGTCGCGGCTGTTGTCGGCCCGGCGCACCAGGCTGGCGTAGTAGCTGTTCACCCGCAGCCGCGGGCAGGCGTCCGGGTTCACCTCCACCTGCCAGTCGCCGTTGACGCGGCGCACGAACACGTCCGGCACCACGTACTCGGTGCGCTCGGTGCTGAAGCGCGCGCCGGGGCGGGGGTCCAGGGTCTGCACCAGCGCCAGGGCCGCCTGCAGGGTCTCGAGGTCGAGCCGCATGCGGCGCTTGAGCTGGGCGAACTGGCGGCTGACCAGCAGCTCCAGGTGCTGGTCCACGAGCTCGCGGGCCGCCGCCAGATGGGGCGTGGCCGGGTCCAGCTGGTCCAGCTGCACCAGCAGCGCCTCGCGCACGTCCCGGGCCGCCACACCCACCGGGTCCAGCCGCTGCACCCGGGCCAGCACCGCCTGCAGGTCGTCCGGCTCCACCTCCAGCTCCGGCGGCAGGCCGGCGCCGATCTCCTCCAGCGGCTCGCCGAGGTAGCCGTCGTCGCGCACGGCGTCGACGATGGCCTCGGCGATGGCCATGTCCCGGGGCGAGATCGGAGCCATCTGCAGCTGCCAGATGAGGTAGTCGCGCAGGGATTCCTCGCCGCCGGACTGGTTCTCGAAGAGGTCGCGCTCGTCGTCGGAACCGGAGTGGCTGTAGGTGGTGCTGCCGTCGTAGACGTCCTCCCAGCTGGAGTCCACCGGGAGGTCCTCGGTGAGGCGCGCGGCATCCGGCTCCTCGCCGCCGAGATCCTGTTCCGTGCGGTCCGGTGCGGCCTCCGACGCCTCGGCCCCGTCCTCGTCGCGCTCCGCGGCCGCCTCGAGCTCCGCTTCCTCCGCGGCCTCGAGCATCAGGTTGGACTCCAGCGCCTGCTGGATCTCCATGCGCAGTTCGAGGGTCGGCAGCTGCAGCAGCCGGATGGCCTGCTGCAGCTGCGGGGTCATGGTGAGCTGTTGCCCGAGTCGGAGCTGTAGCGACTGCTTCATCGTCGTCAGTGGCCACCCGGGGAAGTGGAGTGCGTCGGGCGCCCCCCCGGCACCCTTTTGCTGTGCTTCATCGTAGTGCAATTCCCCCTGTCCGGAAACGGCAGGGTAACGCCGTCGGCATGAAACCTGCTAACGCCGGTCGGGCGCTCACAGCCGGAAATCCTCGCCGAGGTAGACGTCTCGCACCTGGCGGTCGGTCAGGATCGTGTCGGCATCGCCTTCAACGATGACCCGGCCGTCGGCGAGGATGCAGGCGCGATCCACCAGCCCCAGCGTCTCGCGCACGTTGTGGTCGGTGATGAGCACGCCGATGCCGCGGGCGGCGAGGTGGCGCACGATGGCCTTGATGTCCCCCACCGAGATCGGGTCGACGCCGGCAAAGGGCTCGTCGAGCAGGATGAACCGCGGCTCCGCGGCCAGGGCACGGGCGATCTCCACCCGCCGGCGCTCGCCCCCGGAGAGGCTGATGCCCTGCTGGTCGCGCAGATGGGCGACGTGGAATTCCTCCAGCAGCGCCTCCATGCGCTGGTGCCGCGCGCGGGCATCGAGCCCCGGGCGCGTCTCCAGGATGGCGAGCAGGTTGTCCGCCACCGAGAGCTTGCGGAAGACCGAGGCCTCCTGGGGCAGATAGCCGATGCCGAGGCGGGCGCGCTGGTGCATCGGGGCGGTGGTGAGGTCGCGGTCGTCCAGGCGGATGCTGCCGGCGTCCAGCGGGATCAGGCCCACGATCATGTAGAAGCTGGTGGTCTTGCCGGCGCCGTTGGGGCCGAGCAGGCCGACGATCTCGCCGCTCTCGAGATCGAGGCTGACGTCATCTACCACGCGCCGGCCGCGGAAGCGCTTGCTGAGGCCGCGGGCCTCCAGGCGGCTCGGCGCGGTGGCGCTCACCCGCCCTCCTCGCGCTCGGGGAAGACCGTCACCTCGATGCGGTCGTCGCCATCGGCGCCGCGCTCCGCCTCCACCCGCTCGTCGGCGACGAAGTAGGTGATGGTCTCGCCGCGCACCTGGTTCTCGCCCTGCCAGAGGCGCCCGCCCTGCAGCAGAAGCACGCGCTCGGGGCCGCTGGCGTAGTACTCCATGCGCGGCGCCTCGGCCTCCACCAGCTGGCCGTCGCCCTCGGGCTGCTGGCGGTAGGTGGCCGGCTCGCCCTCGACCTCGACGCGCTCGAGCTCGCGCTGCTCGTTGGTGTAGACCCACATGACCTCGCCGGTGATGCGGGCCGGGCCGCGGGTGAGCACGACATCGCCGCGGTAGACGCTCGTGCCGCTGCGGTTGTCCACCTCGGCGCGGTCGGCGCTTAGGCGCACCGGACCCTGCTCCTGGGCCGTGGCCGGCGTCGCGGGGAGCAGCAGCAGGGCGAGTGCCAGCGTGCCCAGCCCGCCTAGCTCACGGAGCCGGGTCATGGCGTCCTTCCACCTGCGAGAGCAGCTGCATGCGTTCCTCCTCCAGCCAGGCGCGGGCGCCGACCCCCTGCACGCGGTAGTTGGGCCCGGTGATGGTGACGGGGCGGTCGGTCTCCGCGTAGCGCCGCGCCGGCTCCAGGTCGAGATGCTCGGTGCGCAGGACGCTGCCGCCGTCGGCGCCTGGCCGGCGCAGCCGCACGTCACCGGTCAGGCTTGCCCGGGTGCCGTCCTGCCAGCTCTGCCCCTGCTCGGCGCGGCCGTGCCAGGCAACGCCCTCGTCACCATAGACCTGCCAGCGTGGCTCGGTGAACCGCCAGCGGTCCGCCTCATCGAAATAGGCGCCCTGCGGCGCACGGATCCGGTAGTCCGGGGCGCCCGCCGCGTTGGTGACCAGCAGCTCGAAGTCCCGTGCGTAGTAGGCGGCGCGTGGCTCCTCCACCGCCGCCTCGTCGGGCAGGGTGGCGGGCTCCCGCTCGGCGAGGCCCCACCAGGCGAGGGCGGCCAGCAGCCCGGTGGCGACCGTGGGGAACAGCCAGCGGCGTTCAGCCATGGGCGTCCAGGCTCGGCTGCAGGCGACCCTGGGCCGCGAGAATCAGCTCGCAGACCTCGCGGACGGCGCCCCTGCCACCGGCGCGGGCGGTCTGCCAGTGGCAGGCGCGGGCGAGGCGCGGATGGGCGTCCGCCACCGCCACCGCCAGACCGGCGAGGCGCGCGGCGGCGAGGTCGACCAGGTCATCCCCGACCCAGGCGCAGGCCGTCATCTCCAGACCGCGGTCGGCGGCGATCCCGGCCAGGGTGGCGGCCTTGTCGCGCACCCCCTGGCACACCGGATCGATGCCGAGCTCCCCGGCACGCCGGCGTACCGCCGGCGAACGCCGGGCCGTGAGCACCGCGACGCCGACGCCGGCGGCCCGGAGCATGGCGATGCCCTTGCCGTCGTGGATATGGAAGCGCTTCAGCGTCTCGCCCTCGGCACCGGTGAATACGCTGCCGTCGGTGAGCACGCCGTCCACGTCCAGCGCCAGCAGGCGGATGCCCGCGGCGCGGGCGACCACCGGGGCAGGGGGTTCGTCGCAATAGGCGTCGCGGAAGGCGTCCGTCATCAGACGACGCCCGCGCGCAGCAGGTCGTGCATGTTCAGGGCGCCGATCAGCCGGTGCTCGTCGTCGGTGACCAGCAGGGCGTTGATGCGGTGGCGCTCCATCAGCTCCAGTGCCTCCGCGGCGAGGCTCTGGCGTGGGATCTGGCGGCCACCGGCGGTCATCACCTCGCGCACCCGCGTGCCGTGGACGTCGACGCCGTGATCCAGCGTCCGGCGCAGATCGCCGTCGGTGAACACGCCGAGCACCCGGTCGTCGTCGTCCACGACCGCGGTCATGCCCAGACCCTTGCGGCTCATCTCCACCAGGGCCTCGCCGAGCAGCGTGTCCGGGCCGACCCGGGGCAGGCGCTCACCGGTGTGCATGAGGTCGTCGATGCGCAGCAGCAGCCGCCGGCCGAGGCGCCCGCCCGGGTGGGAGAGGGCGAAGTCGTCGCGGGTGAAGCCGCGGGCGTCGAGCAGGGCGATGGCGAGGGCGTCGCCCATGGCCAGCGTCGCCGTGGTGCTGGAGGTGGGGGCGAGTCCGAGCGGGCAGGCCTCCTCGGCGACGCCGACGTCGAGGTGCACCGTCGCTGCGCGTGCCAGGGTAGAGCCGGGGTTGCCGGACAGCGCCACCAGCGGGACGGCGAGACGTTTGATCAGGGGCAGCAGGAGGTTGATCTCGTCGGTCTCGCCGGAGTTGGAGAGGCCGATGACCACGTCCTCCGCGGTGATCATGCCCAGGTCGCCGTGGCTCGCCTCGCCGGGATGGACGAAGAAGGCCGGCGTGCCGGTGCTCGCCAGGGTGGCGGCGAGCTTGCCGCCAATGTGCCCGGACTTGCCCATGCCGATGACCACCAC
Source organism: Spiribacter halobius (assembly GCF_020883455.1). Taxonomy (NCBI): domain Bacteria; kingdom Pseudomonadati; phylum Pseudomonadota; class Gammaproteobacteria; order Chromatiales; family Ectothiorhodospiraceae; genus Sediminicurvatus; species Sediminicurvatus halobius. The sequence continues at coordinate 907,260 of NZ_CP086615.1, forward strand.
CCGGCCGCGGCAGTCGAGCAGCAGCCGGCAGGCGCGGGCGAAGTCCGCGCCGATGCGCTCGCCGAGTGCCGCCACCGCGGCCGCCTCGGTCTCGATCACGGCGCGGCCGAGGCGGCAGAGGTCCTCGTCCGAGTGCTGGGTCGCGGGTTGCCGGGCGGTCCGGGACATTGAGGTTTCCTCGCGCGCTAGCGTCCGCTGGCGAACAGCAGGCCCTGGTAGCCGGCGAAGGCGGCGAGCAGCAGGCCACCCTCGATACGCGTGATCCGGCCCGGCCCGCGCAGGCCGAAGGCCATGGCCGCGAACAGCACCGTCAGCGCCGCCATGATGCTGTAGTCGCGCACCAGCGCCACGCGCTCCAGCGCGAATGGCGCGATGGCGCCGGCGATGCCCAGCACGGCCAGCAGGTTGAACATATTGGAGCCAATGATGTTGCCGATGGCAATGTCGTGCTCGCCGTGGCGGGCGCTGGCGATGCCGGCGGCGAGCTCCGGCAGGCTGGTGCCCACGGCCACGATGGTGAGCCCGATCACCAGATCGCTCACGCCAAGGGCCTCGGCCACCCCGACCGCCGCCCACACCAGCAGGCGCGAGCTCGCGAGCAGCAGGGCCAGCCCCGCCACCAGCCAGAGCAGCGCCCTGGACAGGGGGACGTCGCTCGGAATGGTCTCCTCGAATTCGGCGCCGATGACGTCCGGCGGCTCGTCACTGCGCTGGGCCTGCCAGCCCATCCAGACCACCACCGCCAGCATGCCGAGCAGCAGCAGGCCACCCTCCAGGCGGCCCACCTGCAGATCCAGCAGCAGCACCGCCACCACTGCGGTGATCAGCAGCAGCATCGGCAGCTCCCGGCGCAGCAGCCCGGAGCTGACCGTCAGCGGCGTGATCAGCGCGGTGATGCCGAGGATGAGCCCGACGTTGGCGATGTTGGAGCCGATGGCGTTGCCGACGGCGATGCCGGCGTTGCCATCCAGCGCCGCCATGGTGGACACCAGCATCTCCGGCAGCGAGGTGCCGATCCCGACCACCGTGAGGCCGACGATGAGCGGCGGCACGCCCAGGCTTCGCGCGGTGACGGAGGCCCCGGCGATGAAGCGGTCCGCGCTCCAGGTGAGCACGGCGAGGCCGACGATGATGCTGACAAGGTAGATGGTCACGATGTCTGGTTTCGGCTTGGAAGGTTGCTGCCCGTAGGCAAGAGGCGCGACCGCTGCCCGCCTTCTGCCCCCATCAGGTGTGTTGCGGCGCAACCTTAACCCTTAAACCCGAAACCCGAAACGCCCCGAGTCCCGAAACGGGAAACCCGCGGTGCGCTGCGTGGCGGGCCGTTTGACCGGCAGCACGGTGCATCGGATACTGCCGGCGCCCTGACGCCAACGCCCTCCAGGATCTGCACCACGCATGGCCAACGCTGACGACCCCGCGCAACCGGAGGCGCTGATCGATATCCGCGGGCTGGTCTTCAGCCGCGGCGGGCGCCGCCTGTTCGACGGCGTGGATATCACCATCCGTCGTGGCGAAGTCACGGCCATCATGGGCCCGAGCGGAACCGGCAAGACCACGCTGCTGCGGCTCATCGGCGGCCAGCTCCGCCCCCAGGCCGGCAGCGTGCGCGTGGCGGGGGCGTCGGTGCCGCAGCTCTCCCGGCGCGCGCTCTACCGTCTGCGACGGCGCATGGGCGTGCTGTTCCAGAGCGGGGCGCTGTTCACCGACCTCACCTGCTTCGACAACGTCGCCTTTCCGCTGCGTGAGCACACCGATCTGCCGCCGGTGCTGATCCGCCATCTGGTGCTGATGAAGCTGGAGGCCGTAGGCCTGCGGGGCGCGCGGGATCTCTATCCGGCCCAGCTCTCCGGCGGCATGGCGCGCCGCGTGGCGCTGGCCCGGGCGCTCGCCCTGGATCCCGAGATTATGCTCTATGACGAGCCCTTCACCGGCCAGGACCCGATTTCCATGGGCGTGCTGGTGCAGCTCATCCGCCGCCTGAACGATGCCCTCGGCCTGACCAGCGTGGTGGTCTCCCACGATGTGCGCGAGACCCTCGCCATCGCCGACCGTGTGCACGTCATCTCCGAGGGGCGCGTGGTCGAATCGGGCACACCGGCCGAGCTCGAGGCCAGCGCCTCGCCCTGGGTACGCCAGTTCATCGACGCCGCACCGGACGGTCCCGTGCCCTTCCACTACCCGGCGCGGGATTTCGCCAGCGACCTGCTGGACGGGGAGGGCCGGTGACCGGCGCCCTCCAGCGCCTCGGTGCCGCCACCCTGGCGGTGATCGCCAAGCTCGGGCGCGGCACGCTGTTCCTGCTGCGGGTGCTCGCCGGCAGCGGCGAGCTGCTGCGCCGGCCGGGGCTGCTGGTGCGCGAGCTTTACTCGGTGGGCGTGCTCACCCTGCTCATTATCGTGGTCTCCGGGGTGTTCGTCGGCATGGTGCTCGGCCTGCAGGGGTACTACACCCTGGTGGACTTCGGCGCCGAGCAGTCGCTCGGCGTGCTGGTGGCACTGTCGCTGACCCGCGAGCTCGGCCCGGTGGTCACGGCGCTGCTGTTTGCCGGTCGGGCCGGATCGGCGCTCACCGCGGAGATCGGCCTGATGAAGGCCACCGAGCAGCTCGCCGGCATGGAGATGATGGCGGTGGACCCGGAGCGGCGGGTGGCGGCGCCGCGGCTGCTGGCGGCTTTCCTCTCCGTGCCGCTGCTGACGGCGGTATTCACGCTGCTCGGTATCTTCGGCGCCTATGTCGTCGGCACCAGCCTGCTCGGCGTCGACGGCGGCGCCTTCTGGTCGCAGATGCAGGCCCAGGTAAGCTTCAGCGACGATGTGCTCAACGGCCTCATCAAGAGCCTGGTGTTCGGCCTGGCGGCGGGCTGGATCGCCGTATTCGAGGGCTACGACTGCCTGCCCACCTCCGAGGGCGTGAGCCGCGCGACCACGCGCACAGTGGTGGTGACGTCGCTGGTGGTGCTGGGGCTCGATTTCGTGCTCACCGCCCTCATGTTCGACTGATGGAGGCAAGACGCTGATGGGCAATTCACGCACCATCGAGATCGCGGTCGGCGTGTTCGTGGTGGCCGGGCTGGCGGCGCTGTTCGTGCTGGCCATGCGGGTCAGCAACATCACCGCCTTCCAGAGCACCGAGGGTTACACCGTGGTGGGCTACTTCCAGAACGTGGGCGGCCTGCGCGAGCGCGCCGAGGTCACCCTCGGCGGCGTGCAGATCGGCCGCGTCACCGCCATCGCGCTCGACCAGGAGCGGCTGGAGGCGCGAGTGGAGATGACCATCGACGGCCGCTACGACGACCTGCCGAGCGATACCAGCGCGAGCATCCGCACCTCCGGCCTGCTCGGCGAGCAGTACGTCGGCCTCGAGCCCGGCGGCATGCCCGATGCGCTCGCCGAGGGTGACGAGATCATGCTCACCCAGTCCGCCCTGGTGCTGGAGGACATCATCGGCCAGTTCCTCTACAACCAGGCCTCCGACAGCGACAACTGAAGGAGCACCGCGATGCGAATCCTGACCGTCCCGGCCCTGGGCCTGGCCCTGGCCCTTGGCCTCGTGCTCGGTTCCGGGGCGATGGCTGACGCGGGGGACCCTCGCGACATGGTTCGCGAGACCACCCGCGAGGTGCTGACGGCGCTGGACGAGAACCGCGAGCGGATCGAGGGCGATCCGCGCGCCGTCTACGAGCTGGTGGGGGATATCGTCCTGCCGCGCTTCGACTTCGAGCTCATGAGCCGCTTCGTGCTCGCGCGCAACTGGCGCACGGCGAGCGAAGCCCAGCGCGAGCAGTTCACCGAGGCCTTTCGGCAGCTGCTGGTTCGCACCTACGCCCGTGCGCTGGCCGAATACAGCGGCGAGGAGGAGGTGCGCATCCCCTCCCAGCGCATCGATACCAGCCGCGACCGGGTGACCGTGAAGACCGAGATCGTGCAGCCTGGCGGGCCACCCATCCCGGTGGACTACACCCTGCTGCGCCAGGAGGATGACTGGCGCGTCTTCGATGTCACCATCGAGGGGGTCAGCCTGGTGCAGAACTACCGCAGCCAGTTCGACGGCGTGGTGCGCCGGGAGGGAATGGACGCCCTCATCGAGCAGCTTGCGAGCCGCAATCGCGAGGTGGGGGAGGGCGGATGAGCGGCGCCCGGCTGCACGCGCTGGACGACGGCGGCTGGCGTTTGGAGGGGCCGCTCGGCTTCGGCGAGGTCACGGGTGTGCTGGAGGCGCTGTCGCCCAGTGCCGACAGCGTGCGCGTGGACCTCGGTGCGCTGGAGGCCGTGGACAGTGCCGGCCTCGCGCTGCTGGTGGAATGGCAGCGCCGGCTGCAGGCCGCCGGCGGGCGGCTGGAGCTGCGCCAGGCGCCGGAGCAGCTGCGGCGGCTCGCCGAGATCAGCGGAGTTGCTACACTACTCGGCCTTTCTGAAGCCGAGCCGGATGCTTCGACATGATGGAACCCGATGCGATCAGGAGCCTGCTCGAGGCCGGGCTCACCGAGGCCCACGTGGAGGTGGCCGGTGACGGCCGCCATTTCCAGGCGCTGATTGTCACCTCCGATTTCGACGGCCTGCCACTGCTGCGCCGCCACCGTCTGGTTTACGACCTGCTGCAGTCGCACATCGACGCCGACGTCCTGCACGCCATCTCCATGCGCACGCTCACCCCCGAGCAGTGGGCGGCGGAGCGGGGCTGAGGGCATGGAGCGTCTGCTCATCCGCGGCGGCCGGCCCCTGGCCGGCGAGATCCGCATCTCCGGGGCGAAGAACGCGGCGCTGCCGATCCTCGCCTCGACACTGCTCGCGGATGGGCCGACCAGCGTCGGCAACATCCCCGACCTGCACGACATCACCACCACCATGGAGCTGCTCGGGCGCATGGGCGTGCGCCTCACCGTGGACGAGCGCATGCACATCGAGGTGGACCCCACCGCCATCGAGAACTGCCACGCGCCCTACGAGCTGGTGAAGACCATGCGCGCCTCCATCCTGGTGCTGGGCCCCCTGCTGGCCCGCTTCGGCGAGGCCGATGTCTCGCTGCCGGGGGGCTGCGCCATCGGCACGCGCCCGGTGAACCTGCACGTGGACGGGCTGCGCGCCATGGGCGCGGACATCAGCGTGGAGAACGGCTACATCCGCGCCCGCTGCAGCCGCCTGCGCGGCGCGCGTCTGGTGATGGATCTGGTGACGGTCACCGGCACCGAGAACCTGATGATGGCGGCGACCCTAGCCGAGGGCACCACGGTCATCGAGAATGCCGCCCGCGAGCCCGAGGTGGTGGATCTCGCTAACTGCCTGAACGCCATGGGCGCGCGCATCCGCGGCGCCGGCACGGACACGATCACCATCGACGGGGTCGAGCGCCTCTCCGGCGGCCATTACGACGTCCTGCCCGACCGCATCGAGACCGGGACCTACCTCGTCGCCGCGGCCATGACCCGCGGCCGGGTCAAGGTCAAGAACACCGCGCCGCAGCTGCTGGAGGCGGTGCTGGTCAAGCTCGCGGAGGCGGGCGCCGAGGTGGAGACCGGGGCCGACTGGATCTCGCTGGACATGCACGGCGCCCGGCCGCGGGCGGTGAGCGTGCGCACGGCGCCTTACCCGGCCTTCCCCACCGACATGCAGGCCCAGTTCTGCGCCATGAATGCCGTCGCCGAGGGCGTGGGCATGGTCACCGAGACGGTTTTCGAGAACCGTTTCATGCACGTGCTGGAGATCCAGCGCATGGGGGCGGAGGTGCGCCTCGAGGGGCATACCGCCATCAGCACCGGTGTCGAGGCCCTCACCGGGGCGCCGGTCATGGCCACCGACCTGCGCGCCTCGGCGAGTCTGGTGCTCGCGGGCCTGGTGGCGGAGGGCGATACCCTGGTGGACCGTATCTATCACATTGACCGCGGCTACGAGTGCATCGAGGAAAAGCTCGCCCAGCTCGGTGCCGATATCCGCCGCATGCCGGCCTGATCCGTGATGAGCGAAATGCTGACCATCGCCCTCTCCAAGGGCCGTATCCTGGAGCAGACACTGCCGCTGCTGGCAGCGGCGGGCATCGTGCCGGCGGAGGACCCGGAGGCCAGCCGCAAGCTCGTGCTGGAGACCAGCCGGGACGATGTCCGCCTGGTGATCGTCCGCGCCAGCGACGTGCCGACCTACGTCGCCCACGGCGGCGCGGATCTCGGTGTTGCCGGCAAGGACGTGCTGCTGGAGCACGGCGGCCAGGGGCTGTACGAGCCGCTGGACCTGCGCATCGCCCGCTGCCGGCTGATGGTGGCGGGCCCGCCGGGGGCGGCCATGGATCGGCGCCGGCTGCGGGTGGCGACCAAGTTCGTCAATATCACCCGCCGGCACTTCGCCGCGCGTGGCCGCCAGGTGGAGCTGATCAAGCTCTACGGCTCGATGGAGCTGGCCCCCCTGGTGGGGCTCGCGGACTGCATCGTGGACCTTGTGGACACGGGCGGCACGCTGCGCGCCAATGGCCTCGAGCCGCTGGAGCACATCGCCGACATCAGCTCCCGGCTGGTGGCCAACAAGGCATCCATGAAGATCAAGCACCGCCGCGTACAGCCACTGCTGCAGCGTCTGCGCGAGGCCGTGGCGGCGGCGGCGGCCTAGCAAGGAAACAGGAAGCCGGAGCATGCTCGAGATCCAGCGCCTCAGCACCACCCAGCCCGACTTCGAGGCCGGGCTGGCCGCGCTCACCGACTGGGACGACGGCGCCACCCACCGCGTCGAGGCCGCGGTCGGCGAGATCCTGCAGCGAGTGCGCCAGGAGGGCGATGTCGCCCTGCTGGAGTACAGCGCCCGCTTCGATCGCCTGCGCGCGGAGACGGTCTCCGCGCTGGAGGTGGAACGGGCGCGCCGGCAGGCCGCGCTGCAGGGCCTGGAGGCCGACGACCGCGCCGCGCTGGAGGAGGCCGCCGAGCGGGTGCGTGCCTACCACGAGCACCAGCTGGAGAGCAGCTGGCGCCAGGAGGAGGCGGACGGCACCGTTCTCGGCCAGCAGGTAAGCGCGCTGGAGCGGGTCGGTGTCTACGTGCCCGGCGGCAAGGCCGCCTATCCCTCGTCGGTGCTCATGAACGTCATCCCGGCCCGGGTCGCCGGGGTGGACGAGGTGGTGATGGTGGCGCCGGCGCCGGACGGCGAGATCAGCCCTATGGTGCTCGCCGCCGCCGAGGTGACCGGGGTGGACCGGCTGTTCCTGCTCGGCGGGGCCCACGCGGTGGCGGCGTTGGCCTACGGCACGGAGACGGTGCCCGGGGTGGACAAGATCGTGGGCCCCGGCAATGCCTTCGTGGCCGAGGCCAAGCGCCGGGTCTACGGCCATGTCGGCATCGACATGGTGGCCGGGCCCTCGGAGATCGTGATCATCTGCGACGGCCAGACCGATCCGGAATGGATCGCCATGGACCTATTCTCCCAGGCCGAGCACGACGAGGACGCGCGCGCCATCCTGGTCTGCCCGGAGGCGCGCTACCTGGACGAGGTGCAGACCGCCATGGAGCGGCTGCTGCCGGATATGGAGCGCTCGGAGATCATCCGCGCGGCGCTGGCGCGGCGCGGCGCGCTGATCTGCGTGCGCGACCTGGCCGAAGCGGCCCGGGTGGCGGACGCCATCGCCCCGGAGCACCTGGAGCTCTCGGTGGTGGAGCCGGAGCGCATGGCGGCGACGATCCGCCACGCCGGCGCGATCTTCCTCGGCCGGCACACCGCCGAGGCGCTGGGCGACTACTGCGCCGGGCCGAGCCACGTGCTACCGACCTCGCGCACGGCGCGCTTCGCCTCGCCGCTCGGCGTGTACGATTTCCAGAAGCGCACGAGCCTGATCCAGTGTTCCCCCGCGGGCGCCGAGCGCCTCGGCCGAATCGCCGCACGCCTCGCCCGCGCCGAGGGCCTCACCGCCCACGCCCGCTCGGCGGAGTACCGCTACGGGTCCGGCGATTAGCCGACGTCCTGCTGCTGCATAGTCTGGATTGAACACGACGACACCACGAGCACCACGATACACAACGAAGAAAAAGCATTTCTTCATCGTTGTGTTCGTCGTGTCGTTGTGTTCAATCCCGCGCGCCCATCTCCCGCCCGCCATCTCCACGCCCTCGCTTCGCGAATCGGTGAGATATGCGGGCTAGCGGCGTGGGGTCGACTGTTGCAGGTCTGTCGGGCGTTCCTCGACCTCGACCTGCCACTCGCGGGGCTCGCCCTCGCGCAGGCCGGTCAGGATGATGGTGCTGCCCGGGGGCTGGTCGGTGACTCGGGTGAGCAGCGCGTCGACGTCCGCCACCGGCTCGCCGGCGACCTCCAGCACCACGTCGCCGGGGGCGAGGCCGGCCTCGTCCGCCGGACCGCCGCGGAGCACGCCGGCGATGAGCACGCCCTCAGGTGCGTCGAGGCCGAAGGAATCGGCCAGCTGCGGACTCATGCCCTGCACCTGCACGCCGATCCAGCCCCGGATCACGCGCCCCTCCTCGATGATGCTCTGGAGCACGCCGCCGGCCAGGCTCGCCGGAATGGCGAAGCCGATGCCCATCGAGCCGCCGGACTGGCTGTAGATGGCCGTGTTGATGCCGATGACCTCGCCCTCGGCGTTGACCAGTGCACCGCCGGAGTTGCCGGGGTTGATGGCGGCGTCGGTCTGAATGAAGTTCTCGAAGGTGGTCAGGCCGAGCTCGCTGCGGCCCTTGGCGCTGACGATCCCCTGGGTCACCGTCTGACCGACGCCGAAGGGGTTGCCGATGGCCAGGACGACGTCCCCCACGCGGATGGACTCGGAATCGCCCATCGTCACCGCCGGCAGGTCCGGCAGCTCGATGCGCAGCACGGCGAGGTCGGATTCCGGGTCGGTGCCGACCAGCGTCGCCGGGGCGGTGCGGCCGTCCGCGAGCAGGACCTGGATCTCATCCGCGTCTTCAATGACGTGGTTGTTGGTCAGGATGTGGCCGTCGTCGCTGACGATGACGCCCGAGCCGAGGGAGGTCTCGCGCCGCGGGCCGGGCGTGGGCAGCCGATCCTCGAAGAAGCGGCGGAACAGCGGATCGTCCGGCAGGCCGAAGCCCTCCGGGCGCGCGGCGCGGGCGCTGTAGACGTTCACCACCGCCGGCGCCGCAGCGGCGACGGCATCGGCATAGGAGACCGGGCCGCTGCCGGCGGTCATCGTCGTCGGGCTGGTGCGTTGCGGGGCCTCCCGCACCTCCACCACCGGGCGATGGCCGTCCAGCAGGCCCGGCGCGAGCCAGACCACGGCCCCGGCCACGATCAGCCCCACGATGACGTAACTGGCGATGAAACGACTGACGCGGCGGGGTGCCATCGGTGCTCGATCCCTTGCGCTATCCGGGTCTAGCCCGGATGGCGCACCGATTCACGGCTGCGGCCGCGGATCTGGCGGGCAGGCCGGCGTTGCGCTCGGCCCGGGTGCTCGACGTACTGTCTAGTACGCCTGCGCGCCCGGACTCTCCCGCGCCTTGTCCTGCCCGCCATCTCCACGCCCTCGCGTCGCAAATCGGTGCGCCATCCGGGCTGGCGGTTGCGGAGGTCCGGCGGACGCCGGAACATCAGCGCTTCCCGAACCGCCGGCCGCCGGAGGCCCTTATGGTACAGATTTCCAAGCTGGTTGATGACTGCGACGCCCGGCTGGACGCCGCCGCGATCGCCGATTTCTGCCCCAATGGCCTGCAGGTAGCCGGGCGCGACGACGTCCGGCGGCTGGTCAGCGGCGTCACCGCGAGCACGGCGCTGCTGGATGCCGCGCTGGCGTGCGAGGCGGACGCGGTGCTGGTGCACCACGGCTACTTCTGGAAGGGCGAGGATGCCCGCATCGTCGGCATGAAGGCGGCGCGCATCCGTCGGCTGATCCGCCACGACGTCAGCCTCATCGCCTATCACCTGCCCCTGGACGTGCACCCTGAGCTCGGCAACAACGCCTGCCTGGCGGAGGTTCTCGGGGTGCCGTCGCCGGCGCGCGAGCCGGCCATGGGCGTGGCGGGACTGCTCTGGCACGGGGCGCTGGCCGAGGCCCTGAACGCCGATGCGCTCGCCGCCCGCATCGGTGAGGCGCTGCAGCGCCCGCCTGTGCATGTGGGCGACGGGCCGGCGCGCATCCGGCGCATCGCCTGGTGCAGCGGCGGCGCGCAGAAGCTGCTGCCGCAGGCGGCGGCCCTTGGGGTGGACGCCTTCGTCAGCGGCGAGATCTCGGAACAGACCACCCACGAGGCGCGCGAGCTCGGGGTGCACTATTTCGCTGCGGGGCATCACGCCACTGAGCGGGGCGGCGTGCAGGCCCTGGGCCGCTGGCTCGCGCAGCGCCACGGGCTCGAGCACCGCTTCATCGACATCGACAATCCGGCGTGAGATGAAATTACGCAAGCATCTGATTTGAAGAAGAATATAGTAGCCCGTCGTACCCAGCCTGAAACGGTTCCGGCTTGACGCCCGAGGGGGGATGTAAGATCCTAATGCGCCGCCAAATGGGGCTTTCATCGGATCCCGGGAAGCCGGCCGCCAGGCCGTTTTCTTTTGTCGGGAAGTCGTGGTCAGAACCCAAGCAGGGGAACGTGGATGAATCAGGAAGGCGCGAACCGGAACCGACGCCGCTTCCTTACCGGTGCCGTGTCGGTTGTCGGTGGCGTGGGCGTGGCCTACACGGCCGTACCGTTCCTCGCGTACTGGAATCCCAGTGCCCGTACGCGCGCGGCCGGCGCCCCCGTGGAGGTGGACGTCAGCTCGCTAGAGCCCGGCCAGCGCATCACGCTGGAATGGCGCGGCAGCCCGGTATGGGTGGTGCGCCGCTCGGAAGAGGCCATCGCGGCGCTGGAAGAGATGAGCGACCGTCTGCGGGATCCGCAATCGCAGGTGGAATCCCAGCAGCCGGCCTATGCGCAGAACGTCTACCGCTCCGTCGACCCCGAATTCCTGGTAGTGGTACCGATCTGCACCCACCTTGGCTGCATCCCCTCGTTCCGCCCGGAGCCCGGCTCCATGGGCGCGGACTGGAACGGCGGCTTCTTCTGCCCCTGCCATGGTTCCCGCTTCGATCTTGCGGGGCGCGTGTACGCCGGCGTGCCGGCGCCGACCAACCTGCGAGTACCTCCCCATCGCATGGCCGGTGAGAACCGCATCGTGATCGGAGAGGACCAGGAGGCCGCCTGACATGAGCAACGCCACTACCGCCAAGGGCAGCAACGGGCTGCTCGGCTGGATCGACGCCCGCTTCCCGCTGACCAAGCTCTGGAACGAGCACGTCGGCGAGTACTACGCGCCGAAGAACTTCAATTTCTGGTACTACTTCGGCGCACTGTCGCTGTTCGTGCTGGTCAACCAGATCCTGACGGGCATCTGGCTGACGATGAACTACAACCCGTCCGCCGAGGGGGCGTTTGCCTCGGTGGAGTACATCATGCGCGACGTCGAGTGGGGCTGGCTGATCCGCTACCTGCACTCGACCGGCGCCTCGTTCTTCTTCATCGCCGTCTACCTGCACATGTTCCGGGCCCTGCTCTACGGCTCCTACCAGAAGCCGCGGGAGCTGATCTGGATCTTCGGGATGCTGATCTACCTGCTGCTCATGGCGGAGGCCTTCATGGGCTACCTGCTGCCGTGGGGGCAGATGTCCTACTGGGGCGCGCAGGTGATCATTTCCCTGTTCGGCGCGATTCCGGGCATCGGCGAGGATCTGGCGCTGTGGATCCGCGGCGACTACAACATCTCCGGGGTCACGCTGAACCGCTTCTTCGCCCTGCACGTGGTGGCGCTGCCGCTGGCGCTGGTGTTCCTGGTGATCTTCCACATCATCGCGCTGCACGAGGTGGGCTCGAACAACCCGGACGGCGTCGAGATCAAGAAGAACAAGGATTCCGCCGGCCGGCCGCTGGACGGCATCCCGTTCCATCCCTACTACACGATCAAGGACACCTTCGGTCTCGGGGTCTTCCTGATCTTCTTCTCCGCGGTGGTGTTCTTCGCCCCGGAGATGGGCGGGCTGTTCCTCGAGCCGCCGAACTTCGAGCCGGCCAACCCGTTGCAGACGCCGGAGCACATCGCGCCGGTGTGGTACTTCACCGCCTTCTACTCGATCCTGCGCGCCATCCCCGACAAATTCGGCGGCGTGATGGCGATGGGCGGGGCGATCTTCCTGCTGTTCCTGCTGCCGTGGCTTGACCGGGGGCGGGTGCACTCGATCCGCTACCGCGGCCTCTGCCACAAGATCGCCCTCGGCCTGTTCGCAGTGGCCTTCGTGTGCCTGAGCTATCTCGGTCTGCAGGCCCCCTCGGACGTGATCCTCGGGCTGACGGTGACGGCCTGGGCCCGTATCTGGACCGTGGTCTACTTCGGGTTCTTCATCTTCCTGTTCGTCTACACCGCCTTCGGGCTGGAGAGGACCAAGCCGGTGCCGGAAAGGGTGACCCACTGATGCGGAAGATCGCGCTCGCAATGCTGCTGACCCTTGCCCCCGGGGCGGCCCTCGCGGCCGCTCCCGCCGGCGACCTCATGGACGCCCGGGTGGACGTCTCCGACGAGGCCTCGCTGCAGCGGGGGGCCAAGCTGTTCGCCAACTACTGCATGGGTTGCCACTCGGCGAAGTTCGTCCGCTGGAATGCCATGCCGGACGCCCTTGGCGTGCCCATGGAGACCATCGAGGACAACATCATCTTCGGCGAGTACCAGGCCGGCGACGTCATCCGCGCGGCGATGCCGGCGGACGACGCCGAGGAGTGGTTCGGCGTCGCGCCGCCGGATCTCTCGCTGACCGCCCGCTCCCGCGGGGCGGACTGGGTCTATACCTACCTGAACAGCTACTACCGTGATCCGGAAGCCAGCACCGGCTGGAACAACCTGGTGCTCGAGAACTCGGCCATGCCGCACGTGCTCTGGCGACTGCAGGGCGTGCCCGAGGCCGACTACGAAGAGACCGACGATGGTGTCCGGGTCGCCGGCATCCGTGTGCCGGAGAGTGCGGCGGGTACCATGAGCGAGCGGGAGTACCATCAGGCAACGCGGGACATCACCAATTTCATGGCCTGGATGGCCGAGCCGGCCCGCGAGACGCGCCAGACCCTTGGCATCTGGGTCATTGGCTTCCTGATCGTCTTCACCGGGCTCGCCTACCTGTTGAAGCGCGAGTACTGGAGGGATATCCACTGAACGCCGCCGATCGCAACGACGTCGCCCGCCGATGGCAACCGTGAGCCGCCGCGGCGTCATGAGCCTCTACTCAGGCCCGGCCTGCGCGTACAGTCATCGCGTGCGCCTGGTTCTCGCGGAGAAGGGCATCAGCGTCGAGATCATCGACGTCGAGCCTGGCGAGGTACCGCCGGAGGATCTGGCGGACCTCAATCCATACGGCGAAGCGCCCACGCTCGTGGACCGGGACCTCGCCCTCTACGACGCCCGGGTGGTCTGCGAGTACCTGGACGAGCGCTTCCCGCATCCGCCGCTGATGCCCGTTGATCCGGTGTCCCGGGCCAAGGCGCGGCTGGTGATCTCGCGCATTGAACGGGACTGGTATCGCCTGCTGGACCGGCTCGAACGCGGCGACGCACGGGATACCGCCGGCGTGCGCCGGGAGCTTGCCGAGGGCCTGGCGGCGAGCGACGAGGTCTTCGCCGCCGGCACGCCGTTCTTCCTGAGCGACGAGCTGACCATGATGGACTGCACGCTGGCGCCGCTGCTCTGGCGGCTGCCGCATTACGGCGTCGAGCTCCCGGCGGAGGCCGAGGGCGTGAGCGCCTACGCCGAACGGCTGTTCGCCCGGGACGGCTTCCGGCGTAGCCTGAGCGACGTCGAGCGGGCGATGCGCGGCCTGTAGGCCGACGCGGGCAGGATCCCGCATCGGCGCGGTGCGCCGCCCCCATTCACGCCGACCGCAATACGGACAACATGACCCCGAGTCGCCCCTATCTGATTCGTGCCCTGCACGAGTGGATCGTCGACAACGACTGCACGCCCTATCTGCTGGTGGACGCCTCCCGCGCCGACCTGGACGCGCCGCTGGAGTACGCCGATAACGGCAAGCTGGTGCTGAACGTTGCCCCACGCGCCGTGCGCGGGCTTGCCCTGGGCAACCAGCTGATCGCCTTCAACGCCCGCTTTGGTGGCGCCCCGCGTGACGTCAGCGTGCCGGTGGACGCCGTGCTCGCGATCTACGCCCGGGAGAACGGCCAGGGCATGCTCTTCAGCGACGACGACGGCGGCGGCGACGAGCCGCCGCCGGACGGCGGCAGCGGCCCGGACGATGGCCGCGAGCGTCGGCCCAATCTGCGCGTCGTCAAGTAGCGGGGCGGCGCGTGGCGCCGCTCCGCAGTTCCGAGTTCAAAGTTCAACGTTCAAAGACCGCCTCCGCTCCGCTCAGACGCGATCGGCCGTGCGGAGGGTGTCTTTGAACGTTGAACTTTGAACTGAGAACTCGGCCGCCTTCGGCGGCCGGCGTCAGCCGCCGAACAGCTGGCGGTCGATCAGATCGCACAGGCAGTGGATCACCAGCAGATGCACCTCCTGGATGCGGGCGGTGATCTGGGCGGGGACGCGGATCTCGACATCGTTCTCGCTGAGGTGGGCCGCCATGGCGCCGCCGTCGTGACCGGTGAGGGCGACGATCCGGGCGCCGCGCTCGTGGGCCGCATCGATGGCCGCGATCACGTTCTCACTGTTGCCACTGGTGCTGATGGCCAGCAGCACGTCGCCATCGTGGGCCAGTGCGCGCACCTGCCGGGCGAAGACCTCCCGGAAGGCGTAATCGTTGGCGATGGAGGTGAGCGTCGAGCTGTCGGTGGTGAGGGCAAGTCCCGGCAGGCCCGGGCGCTCCATCTCGAAGCGGTTCAGCAGCTCCGAGGAGAAATGCTGGGCGTCGCCCGCGGAGCCGCCGTTGCCGCAGGCGAGGATCTTGCCCTCGCGCTGAAGCGTGTCCGCCATCAGCGCCGCGGCGGCGGCGATGCCGGGGCTGAGCCGGTCGAGCGCCTTCTGCTTGGTGCGGATGCTCTCGTGGAATTGCTGGGCGATGCGCTCGTGATGGTCCATGGCGATGGCGGCGTGTCTCCGGGGTTCAGTCGTCGAGGGTGAAGGCATTCTGCAGCCACTCGAGGCCGCCGTGCTCGTCTACGGCGACGACGTCGAAGCGGCACGGTGGCTCGTCTCGGCGGCGCTGGAGGTAGGCCGCCGCGGCGGCGGCCAGGCGGCGGCGCTTGGCCGCGCTGATGCTGTCGATGCCATCGCCGAAGCGTGAACGCCGCCGGCGCCGCACCTCGACGAAGACCAGCATCCGCCCGTCCGCCATCACCAGGTCGATCTCGCCACGGCGGGTGCGGAAGTTGCGCGCGAGGCAGCGCAGCCCACGGGCCTCCAGGTGGGCACAGGCCCGGGTCTCCGCCGCCTCGCCGCGGGCGGCGGTGGAGGGTGTCAGCGCAGCCACTCGGGCACCTCTGCGGAGGGAAACACCAGCGATTCGATGCGGCCGCTGCGAATGCGTGCCGGAAGCAGCTCGCGGCGCACGCGCCCCTGGTCATCGACGCTCAGCTCCCCGGTAGCGCCCTCCAGGGTGAGCCGGGGCTCTACCGCCAGCACGTCCACCGGCGCGCTCAGCCGCAGGGCGTCGACGCCGAGGGCGGCGAGGCGCGGGTAGCGCGCAGCCGTGTCCGGCCAGGTCTCGGCCAGGGTCCGGGCGGTTCGTGTCAGCTCCGGAGTCTGGAGCTCGCCCAGCACCCAGGGCGTCTCCACGAACATCAGCCCGTTCATGTCGGCATCCGCGTCCGGGGCCGGGGTGCCGCTGTAGGCATGGGAAGTGGCGAGCACCGGCAGCCCGAGCCCGCGATGGAAGCGCACCTGCGGAATGATCAGACGGGCCATGTCCGGGAAGGCGGGGGCGAACAGGGCCTGCATGTCCGCCCGGCGCCGGGGCTCGAACTCCAGGCCGCGTCCGATGACGCCCTGCAGGCGGCGGTGACGGGCCTCGCTCGCGTCCAGATCGAACAGCGCCCGCAGCGGCTCCGAGAGATCCTCGCCGTCCGGTCGGTAGCTCTGGACCTCCAGGGCACGTCCGCCGGCGGCATGCAGCCCCGCGACAAAGCTCGCGGCCACCCGGTCGCCCCAGTCGCTGTCCGGCACCAGCACCGTGAGACGACGGTGGCCGAGCTGCACCGCGAGCCGGGCGGCGGTCATGGCGTCGTCCTCCGGTGCCAGGCCGAACTGGAACAGCCCGGGCTGGCCCCTCACCTCGTCGCGGCGATTGAGGGCCAGCACCGGCACCGGGTAGTTGTCCCAGATGGCGAGCTGCTCGAGGGCCGACTTGGTCAGCGGGCCCACCACCAGATCCGCACCCCATTCCTGGGCGCGCCGGTAGGCCGCAATGACGTTGCTGCCGTCCTCGCCCACGTCTTGGAACTGCAGCGTCGGCCGCTCGTCGGCGGGCATGTCGTAGAGGGCGACCAGCATGCCCCGCTGCACCGCCTCGGCGACGGACCCGAGCCGGCCGGTGAACGGCAGCATCACGGTGATCCGCTCCGGCGGGCGCAGGCGCTGCAGCTGCTCCGCCAGCCGCGCCTCGCTGAACTCGCCGGCGGCGGGGTGTTCCGGGTAGCGCTCGCGCCAGCCGGCCACGGCCTCCTCGGTGGCGGCCGCATCGAGGCGGTTAACGCGCAGTGCGTGGGCGAGCTCGAGCCAGGCGCCGAAGCGGTCGGGCGCGGCGGGCACGAGCTCGCGCAGCTGGGGCAGTGGCAGCGCCATGAGCGCAGACCAGAGCCGTTCGCGATTGATGCGGCGGTCGCGTTCACTCGCCAGCAGCGGGGTCTGGCGGTCGAGCACACGGGCCGCCTCCAGGGGGTCGTCCGCCGCGCGATGGGCGGCGGCCAGCGCGCCGAGCCACCAGGCCTCGACCCGGGGGATCAGGTCCGCGGGTACCGGCCGCAGGCGCTGCACCCAGTCGGCAGCGTCCTCCGGCAGCGCCAGGCGGGCGCGCACGATGGTCGCGAGCGGAGCGACGGCGGGCGCGTCTACGTCCGCGAGCATGCCGAGAAGTGCCTCGGCACGCTCGCGGTCGCCGACATCCAGATGGACCAGTGCTGCCTGCAGGCGGAGCCGATCGGCGGTCTCGCCCTCGGCGAGGTCCGCCGCCCGCTCGAACAGCTCGGCGGCGTTGAACGGATCCCCCAGGCGCAGGGCGATCTCCGCCTGGCGGACCCGCAGATCACGCTCGGCGTCGGCTTCCGCGGCGTCGTCCGGCGGCGCCACCGCGCAGCCGACGAGCAGCAGCAGCGCGAGCAGGACACCGCCGAGGCGGCAGGATGAGGCAGGGGAAACGGGCACGGGCTGTCCTCGACTGGGCCGGTGCGGACATCGCCGCGGGTAGGCTGGCCCGGTAGACTGCGTCGGGCCCGCCACGCCGGCGAGGAGTATCGAGTCGGGGGATTTGTCGTGTCAAACGCGCCCGGATGCCTGTACGTGGTGGCCACCCCTATCGGCAATCTGGATGACATCACCCGGCGCGCGGTGGCCGTGCTCGGCGCCGTGGACGCCGTCGCCGCGGAGGACACCAGGCGCACCGGCCAGCTCCTGACCCATCTCGGGCTGCGCCGGCCGCTGGTGAGCCTGCACGAGCACAACGAGGACCAGCGGACGGTCGCCCTGGTGGGCCGACTGCAGGCGGGGGAGAGCCTGGCGCTGGTGAGCGATGCCGGTACGCCCCTGGTCAGCGACCCCGGTTACCGGCTGGTGCGCGCCTGCCGGGAGGCCGGTGTGGCCGTGCTCGCCGTGCCCGGGGCGAGCAGCATCACCGCCGCGCTCTCGGTGGCCGGCCTGCCCACCGATCGCTTTCTCTATGAAGGTTTCCTGCCCGCCCGCCCGGCGGCCCGGCGGCGCCGCCTCGCCGAGCTGGCCGGCGTCACCTGCACGCTGGTGCTGCTGGAGTCGAGCCACCGCGTCGCGGCGTCGCTGGCGGATCTCGCGGCGGTATTCGGTGGCGGGCGCGAGGCCGCCCTGGCCCGCGAGCTGACCAAGGCTTTCGAGACGGTACGCTTGGACCGCCTGGATCGGCTGGCCGAGTGGGTGGCCGCGGATCCCGACCAGCAGCGCGGCGAGCACGTGATCCTGGTGGCTGGGGCGGAGGCGGCCGCCGCTGCGCCGCCGGCACTGGCGACCGAGGCCGTGCTCGCCGTCCTGAGCGAAGAGGGTATCGGCGCCCGCCAGGCCGCCCGCATTGCCTCCCGTCTCACCGGCGAGCCGAAGAACGCCCTCTATCGTCGCATCATCGGCACCGGGAACTGAACAAGGTCGCGCCAGGAGATTTGAGCGCTGGATTAAACACAACGACACAAAGGACACAACGATTCACAACGGATGAGAGTTTCTGGCAGACGTAGGTCGGCAAGCGCCTTGCGCTCGCAGACGGCCGCGCTCCAGCGCGGCTTCCCGGGGACTCGCCTGCCGGCGTGTCGGGTACCGCCTGCTGCGGTTCCCGACCTACGGCTACTCACATGCAAGCGCCGGATTGAACACAACGACACCACGGACACCACGATGCACAACGTACGGAATGGGCTGATGCCGGCGTAGGGTCGCGATCGGGGAAGACGGAATCTCAGCGATGCGTCTCGGGAGACACCCGCCAGGCGGACGGCGGCTTCGGCCTTGTCTTTCACAGCATTCTCTCCCCGTTGTGAATCGTTGTGTCCTTTGTGTCGTTGTGTTTATTCCCTCTCCCTCC
Organism: Spiribacter halobius; assembly: GCF_020883455.1. NCBI lineage: Bacteria > Pseudomonadati > Pseudomonadota > Gammaproteobacteria > Chromatiales > Ectothiorhodospiraceae > Sediminicurvatus > Sediminicurvatus halobius. The sequence continues at coordinate 925,929 of NZ_CP086615.1, forward strand.
CTCGCTCGCCCCCCGATGCACGTCCTAACGCCTCGCCACGGAATGCTGATAAAATAAGCAACAGGAAGTCGGCCGGGCAGCCGCTGCGCCTGTTCGCAGGCGTGGAGGAAAGTCCGGGCTCCACAGGGCAGGGTGCCAGGTAACCCCTGGGCGGCGTGAGCCGACGGAAAGTGCCACAGAGAACAGACCGCCGATGGCCCGGTTCGCCGGGCACAGGCAAGGGTGAAAAGGTGCGGTAAGAGCGCACCGCGCGGGTGGCAACACGCCGCGGCACGGTAAACCCCACCCGGAGCAAGACCAAATAGGGGAGCGCACGTGTGGCCCGCACGGCTCCCGGGTAGGTCGCTGGAGGTGTGCGGTGACGCACACCCAAGAGGAATGGCTGCTCTCGACAGAACCCGGCTTACAGGCCGACTTCCCCCTTTCATCGCTTCCTGCCGGTGCCATGCCGCACGCCGCCGTTGCCAGCCGGCGACGGCGGCTGGCCGCTTCCTTAGAGCGAATTCTCGCATCTCCCGTTAACGCGATGTTTTGAAAGTCGATTTGGATCCCGATTCGGCGTTGCTGTCAGGCGACGTCGGAGGCGTTTCGTAAGTTGCTGTCGGTAAAGGAAGAATCGTGGTCCGTTTGCTTGACGGGGGGTGGGGCCGTGGCTAGAGTGT